>DASZPU010000965.1:0-6160 GCA_035550195.1 Nannocystaceae bacterium | reverse complement strand
GACCTCGATCCCGCCGTCACGTTCTTCGTCGGCGAGAATGGATCGGGCAAATCGACGTTGATCGAAGCGATCGCGATCCGAGCCGGCTTCAACGCCGAGGGCGGCACGAAGAACTTCCGCGCGAAGCATCGTCCGAGCGAGTCGTCGCTGCAGGATTACGTGCGACTGGCTCGCGGCATGCGGCGTGAGAAGACGGGCTTCTTCCTGCGCGCGGAGACGATGTTCAACGTGTCGACCGAAGCGGAGGAGTACCGCGACTACGGCTGGGCGGAGCTCCACGGGATGTCGCACGGCGAGGCGTTCCTCTGGGTCGCGACGAACCGCTTCCGCGAGGGCGGGTTGCTCATCCTCGACGAGCCGGAGTCCGCACTGTCGCCGCAGCGACAGCTCGCGTTGCTGGTGCGGATGCGCCAGCTCGTGGAAGGCGGGAGCCAGCTCATCGTGTCGACGCACTCGCCGATCCTGCTCGCGTATCCCGATGCGACCATCTATCTCCTGGATCGCACCGGGATTGCGTGCACGCGATACGAGGACACGGAGCACTACGCGGTCACGCGAACATTTCTGCAGGATCCCACGGGGAGGATCCAGCAGTTGTTCGCTGAGGCGGATCGCGCCGAAGATGGGCCAGACGAATAGCGAAGTCTCGCGCCGCGGACGCCTGCTCGATTCAAAATCTCCGAGGTTCGCCAGACGCACTCGCGCGTCTTTTCGCACGTGCGAGATTCGCTGTCGTCGTCCGGCCCGTACGGCGGCGGTACGTCCGGCATGTGCGATGAGCGTCGCGGCCCAGGTGCACCGGTGTGAACAGCAACCAACGATGGACAATCGCCCTGCGACGCGAAACGATCGTAGGTCCCTGCCCCGCCGATGACCCGAGCCCGCGCCACGATCCGCGCCATCGCCATCGTGGCGTCGCTCGGTGCTGCGTCACTCCAGCTCGCAGCATGTGGTCCCGACGTGAAGCCCGCGTCGACTTGGATGCTAGGCGTCTTCTCCAGCGCCGTGCCGGACGGCGCCACGTCGAGCCCATTCCTGAAGCGGTACCACGTGTCCGAGGAGGAGGATCCCGAGTCCGGGGACACCGTCAGGACGATCCAGGTCATCGCCGCCGACTACGGCAACGACGAGCTGCTGCATGCGCGCGGCTGGGAACGACGGGGGCGTGACGCGATCGTCATGAACCGCGCGGCGGACGAGAGTCCCGTCGACGACGACATCGTGGAGTGGGTGATCACCCGTCGAGACGATTGCGGGCCTCACGTCGTCGAAGCGATTCGCGCGTCGCCGGGCCCCCACGTTACGGGCGCGTGGCATCGCGGTGAGGCGTGCGTGCGTACGGCGGACCACTGCAACCCCGATTGCCCGATCGAGGATCCGTATCCGTACGAAGTCTACTGGTGCGATCGTCCCCCCGAGCCGTGCGGGGACGACAGCGGCACGGCAGAGTAGTCCCCTGACTTCGTCGCTGCGTCACCGGTCGATCCCCCCGCCGGCGACAGGCTCGCGACCAGATCGACGAGCACATCGTCGTAGCGCGGGCTCTCCCACGCCCCGTACAGAAACACGAGCAGCACCGTCCTGCGGCCGACCTCGATCGTATACACGTGCGCGATCCACAGCTCGCGGTGATGCGCAGCGACCATGCGGAGGCCCTTCGCCTTCCGGCCGTCCACGTGCAGCACCATCAGCGTGCTGTAGTCCAGTGCTCGCCACGGCCAGTCGCCCTTCAGCTGGTCCTGCACCATCGCGATCGCGTCTGCGCGCAGCGCTCGCGGATCGACGTCGCCCTGCCGCACGCTCACCACCGCGATCGCATCCTCGCCGTAGAGCACGGCCGTGGGCTTCTCGGTGCCGACCTCGCTCAGCTCCGCGTGCATCGTGTCCGGGTAGCGGAACGAGACGTCGGCGACGGTGCACGTCAGCATCGTCGGAGCTGCCGGCGGTGTCGCTGGCTCCGCGAGCGTGCTCGCGCAAGCGTACGCGGTCGCACACACCCCGACGAGCACGGCGTCGCGGATCGAACGAAGCATCACCACCCTCATACGAAGCTAGCACCGCGCCCGCGCGACACCCATGGCGCCAACGCAGGGCGCTCGCACCCGCGCGACGCGAAACGACACGCGCCGTCGTGTGTCACTTCGTCCTCGCCCGGTGCATCGCGTATGCGCGAGACCTGCGATCGGCACCGCAACGCAGCGCGAGCGCTGCGGAACGATCGTGCCGTGCGGGGTACTCGTCACGATGTGACGCGCAACCGTGCTGCCCGAGCCACTTCCGCGAAAAGGAGCTTGTCGCCCGCATGCATGCGGCGGCTCGCGTCGTTGCCCGTCGCGTTGCTCGTCGCCTGCACGTCGCCGGTCACCGTCGATGGGCTGCGTTACGACGAGGACGAGCCTGCGCCCGATGACCGCGTGCTCGCGATCCCCGATGGCGCGCGCGAGCCGGTGCGCGCGCCCGCGGTCGAAACGCCCGCGATCGCGATCGCAGCCGCTGCGCCGCTCCGCGGTGCGACGCGCTTTCGCATGGGCGGCGACGGCAGCGTCGACGACTGCGTCTCCGTCCGCGGGGAAGGCTTCCCCGCGCTCGATCGCACCCACCAGCTCGTCGCAGTATCGCAGGAGCACTGGCTGCAGGACACGCCGCTCGCCGGCTCGACGACGCTGCGGATCGTCGCGCTCGCGCCCGAGCGCAGCGCGGACGAGCTCACCACGATCCTGCCCGGCGGGATGGACACGATGGACGCGCGCGTCTGTCGTGCGCTGCGCGAGCGCGTGCGCGACGATCTCCGCCATGCGAACGCCGAGCTCGCGGCGCGCGGCTTTCGACCGATGGCGGCGCTGCCGATCGAGTACGGCGTCCCCGATGCCCCGGCGGACGTGTACCTCGAGACGCCCGCGCGCGAACGACCGCTGCAGGTGATCGTGCAGCACGGTGAAGCGATCGCACGCATCCCCGGCGTGAAGGTCTACGAGCGTCACGCGATCCCGCGCGAACGCGGCGACGGGTTGTACGCGGTGCACGGCGACCGCACGACCGGCACCGTCGTGCTCACGTTCGCGACCTGCGACGGCGACTCGTGCACGTGCGATCCGTCGTTCACCGCGGAGGTCGTGCAGTGGAGCGCGCCGACGTTCGCGGCCCTCGACGCGCATCCCTGCCCCGACCGGGAGCGCTGCCGCGGCGTCGACTACGGCTTCTGAGTCATCGCGAGCGTCGGGTAGCTCGTGTAGCCCTCGGCGCCCGGCGTGTAGAAGGTCTTGCTGTCCGCGCGCGTCAGCTCCGCGCCCACCCGGATCCGCTCGACCAGATCCGGATTCGCGAGGATCGCCTTCCCGAACGCGACCGCATCCGCGTCGCCGCGATCGAGCGCCGCCTGGGCGGTCTGCGGCGTGTAGCGCTCGTTCACGACGAAGCGCCCACCGAACACGCGCCGCATCGCCGGCGCGATGCTGTCGCTCGCCTCGTGCTCGCGCGTGCACAAGAACGCGAGCCCGCGCTTGCTCAGCTCCTGTGCGACGTGCACGAACAACGCGGGGCGATCGGAGTCGCCCATCGAGTGACTGTCTCCGCGCGGTGCGAGGTGCATGCCGACGCGATCGGCCCCCCACACCGAAACCACCGCGTCGGCGACCTCGAGCATCAACCGTGCACGATTCGCGATCGATCCCCCGTACTCGTCGTCGCGATGGTTCGCGGAGTCCTGCAGGAATTGATCGAGCAGGTAGCCGTTCGCACCGTGGATCTCCACGCCGTCGAACCCGGCGCGCTGCGCATTCGCGGCGCCGTTGCGATAGGCCGCGATCACTTCGGCGATCTCCGCGAGCGACAGCGCATGCGGCACGACGTACGGCGTCTCCGGGCGCACCAAGCTGACGTTGCCGGCCGGAGCGATCGCGCTCGGTGCCACCGGCAGCGCGCCGTCCAAGAACATCGGATGCGAGATCCGTCCGACGTGCCACAGCTGCAGCAACATCGTCCCACCCGCGCGGTGCACCGCGTCGGTGATCGATCGCCAGCCCTCGACGTGCGCGTCCGACCAGATGCCCGGCGTGTTCGCGTAGCCGACTCCGCGCGGCGTCACGGCCGTCGCCTCGCTGATGATCATCCCCGCGCTCGCGCGCTGCACGTAGTAGTCGCGCATCAGCGCGTTGGGCGTGCGCCCATCCGCACCGGTCGCACGGCTGCGCGTGAGCGGCGACATCACGATGCGGTTCTTCAGCGACAACGCGCCGAGGGTGACGGGATCGAGCAGGTTCGGCATGGACGGATGCGGGCGGAGAATACGACGCGCCGCCCCTGCACGTTACCGCTCGGCATGGCGTACGCTCCAGCGCGTGGCACGGGTCGTGCTCGTCACCGGCGCATCCTCGGGGCTCGGGCAAGCGTGCGCGCGCTTCCTCGCCCTGCGCGGTGACACCGTCTTCGGCACGAGTCGTTCGGCGCGCGAGGACGACGGCGGCGTCGCGATGCTCGCGATGGATGTCGACGACGATGCGTCGGTCGAGCGCGCGATCGCGACGATCGTCGCGCGTGCCGGTCGGATCGACGCGGTCGTGAACAACGCCGGCTTCGGGCTCGCGGGCGCGCTCGAGGACACCACCAGCGACGAAGCGCGCGCGCAGCTCGAGACCAACGTCATCGGGGTGCTGCGCGTGTGTCGAGCCGTGATCCCACACATGCGGCACGCGGGTGTCGGACACATCGTCAACGTGTCCTCGCTCGCGGGTCGCGTCGCGATGCCGTACCAAGGCATGTACACCGCGAGCAAGTTCGCGCTCACTGGGCTCACGACGAGCCTGCGTCACGAGCTCGCGGCCGATGGCATCCGCGTCGCGCTCGTCGAGCCCGGCGACTTCAAGACCGGCTTCACCGCGGCGCGTCGCATGAGCGCCGGCAGCAAACGGAGCGCGGTGCACCACGATGCGCTCGCGCGCACGCTCGCGATCGTCGAGCGCGACGAGGCCAGCGGTGCCGACCCGACCCGCTTCGCACAGACGATCGCGCGCCTGCTCGACGATCCCGCGCCGCCGCTGCGCACGAGCTGCGGCCACGCGGGCCAGCGGTTCGGCGCGTGGCTGCACGATCGCGTGCCCGATCCGATCGCCGAGCGCGTGGTGCGACGTCTGTATGCGGTCGCGCGCCGCCGCTGAAGGCCGGCTCGGCTGTCACAACCTCGCGCGTCGCGGGGTCGACGATGCATGCTCGCCCGTGGTCGGCACCAGCTCGTCGCGAAGGCGCTGCTTCACGCGGCCGAAGCGCTGTCGCAGCCGCGCGGCCGCGCGGTCGAGCGGCTCGCTCTCCTCGCACATCACCTGCGCGATGTCTCGCCAGGGCAGCTCGCGATCGATGCGCAGCACCAAGAGCGTGCGATCGTCTTCGTCGAGCAAGCTGCGCAGCTGCTCGAGCCGCTGGCGCGTGCCCGGCTCCATCGCTTCGACGGTAGTCGTGCGTACGGCCGCGACGTCCTCGGCGAGTTCGCTCGGCACCACCACACGCGCGCGTCGGTTCGCGCGCGTGTAGCCGGCGCGTAGGCGATTGCGGGCGATCACATGCACCCACGTGCGCACCGAGCACTCGAAGCGGAACTCGGGCAACGATTTCCAGATGCGCTCGCACACCTGCGAGAACAGCTCGTCGCCGTCGCCCCACGAATCGGCGGCGACCCAGAGGTATCCGAGCAGCTCGGGACCGAGGGTGCGCACGACGAGGCTCGCGGCCGCGGTCGCACCATCGCGCTCGAGCACATCGCGCACACGCGCGTCGAACCCATCCATCGTGACCTCGAGTATTGCACGTCACGACTCGGGCCGGTACACGCCATTGCCAGGATCGTAGGTCGACGCGCATACGCAGGAGGCGCAGGATGAGCGGGTCGCGATGACGGGCGAGTCGCAGGACGAGACACGCAGCACCGTCGACTCCGCCGTCGCGGCATTCGTGCGCGATCTTCGGCTTCCGCGACGCCGCGACGACGAACGCACCGAGCTGCCGCCCGACGCGACCATCGCGGATCACCTCGAGGTCGTGCGGCGGCTCGGTGCCGGCGCCAAAGGTGTCGTCTATCTCGCACGAGACCGGCGCTTGCGTCGGAAGGTGGCGGTGAAGCTCGTCGCGGTCGACTCGGCGGTCGCGGCCGATCGGGCAGAGCGCGAGGCGC
>DASZPU010000964.1:0-9560 GCA_035550195.1 Nannocystaceae bacterium | reverse complement strand
AGAACGTCCAGCGCATGAAGAAGCCCGCGCTGCGCATTCGGCTGCGCGACGACACCAAGAACACGCGCGCGATCGGTGCGGTCATCGAGGTGAAGAGCGGCAAGCTCGTGCAGCGTCGACAGGTGACGTGCGGCAATGCGTACCTCGGTCAGGACGACGAGGTCGTGCACGTCGGGCTGGGCTCGGCCCGTACCGCCGATGTCACGATCACCTGGCCCGACGGCACGAAGACCACCCACGACACGCTTGGGGTCGGAGCCGTCCACCTGCTGCAGAAGCGCGGGTGATCTCCCCGATCCGGGCCCCGGAGACCCCCCGAGGCGGCGGCGTCGCGCGGCGGATTCGTACGTGATTCTGCGGCGTTGCGCAGATAGCGTACCGATGGGCACTCCGGCGATGAACCGTGTAGGTCCGGGTATCACTTGTTACACGAGCCGGGCTGGCTCCCACGCACCCATGACGCTTTCCACCCTGAAGAAGTCCCTGCTGCTCGCCGCCTCCGCCCTCGCGATCGGTGCCTGTGCCGACGAAGGCGACGACGACGGCAACCACGTCGTCTGTGCCGGGGCCAAGTGCGATGCGCCCACCGACCCGAGCCAGTTCGCGTGCAAGAACGTCACGGATCTCTCGGAGCGCGGTCGGCCCAACATCCTCGCCGAGCTCAACGATCCGATCTCGGTGTTCGTGCTGCGTGGTGGTAGCGGCTGTCCGACGTCCTTCAAGGACGCGATGAAGAAGCTGCGCATCGAGGACAAGGCCGGCTGCGAGTCGGGTGCGGCTGCGGGCCTGTCGACGCGCTTCGTCACCGAGAGCGGTCAGCTCGACGGCGGCAAGCTGCTGCAGAACTTCCGCGCGGTCGTCTCGCGGCGCTGCAACAGCCGCCAGGAGTTCGAGCTGCTCATGTCGCTCTTCGGCATCAAGGCCAACGGCACGCTGCCGGCCGCCGCGGAGATGATCGCGTTCGACCCGGAGAGCAAGGAGTTCAACTACTACGAGGTGTCGGGCGGCCGCTGGACGTACTTCGGCAGCTCGTCGGACTTCGTCGAGAAGGGCCCCGGTCAAGGCGACACGCGTCGCTGCGCCAACTGCCACACCGGCGGCGGCCTCGTGATGAAGGAGCTCGACACGCCGTGGGTGAACTGGACCGGTCACTTCCAGACCCCGGGCACGAACAAGGTCATCGACGCGAACAAAGATGATCTGGGCAGCGAGAGCTCGGGCGCGAACATGGAGAGCGTGGTCAACGCGGGTAACCGCGAGTGGACCAAGACCCGCGTCACCAACGCGCTCAACCCGATGCGCAGCGACGTGAAGGCGCTGCTGCGTCCGCTCTTCTGCACCGTCGAGCACAACATCGACACCGCGGTCGACTTCGACAGCTCGAACTTCTCGGGCATCCCGGTCGACTTCCTCGTCGATCCGGCGTTCAAGTCGTTCGGCAGCATCGGCATCAAGTCCGACGTCTACACCGCTGCGCGCGACGCTGCGGGCTTCAACGTGCCGGGCCTCGCCGGTCAGAAGGACAACATCTTCAAGTTCGCCTTCATCGAGCGCAGCAAGGCGGACATCATGTACACGGACGAGCTGGAGTCGCGCGGCGTCATCGACGACGACTTCACGAAGGACGTGCTCGCGATCGACTTCACGCGTCCGGTCTTCTCCGACGCGCGCTGCAGCCTCCTCGAGTTCGCGCCCACGTTCGAGCAGCTCGACATGCCGGTGCCGACCGATCCCACCGACGGTGGCACCACCGGCGCGGGCGAGGAGAGCACCGGCGGCGAGACGACGGGTGGCGAGACCACCGGCGATCCGACCGCGGGCGGCACCACCGACCCCACCGGCGGCACCGGCTCGGGCAACTGCTGCACCGCCGACGACACCCGCAAGGGCTGCGACAACGACACCATCGAGATGTGCACCTGCGCGGTCGACTCGTTCTGCTGCGAGAGCTCGTGGGACGCGACCTGCGTGAGCGAGGCGACCGAGTCGTGCATGGCGATGTGCACGATGGGCATCGTCGACGACGAAGAGCTCGCGTTCACCGACGACGTGCAGCCGCAGGCCGCCGTCGATGCGGCGACGATCCGCGCGCTCTTCATCGCGAACATCGAGAAGTCCAACCCCGCTGCGGGCTCGCCGGCCGCGGAGCTGCTCGCGAACCTGAAGAACACCGCCGACGCGCAGGCGCACACCGACCGCGTCAACGCGTTCCTCAAGGCCTGCGAGGACCGCGACGAGGCGGAGATGATGACCGACGCCTTCAAGATCCACACGTGGCAGCGCGAGACCGCGTTCAACCTGCCGGTGATGGAGTTCCAGCAGACGATGGCGACGACCAACCTGAACGTCAGCTCGACCATCCACCTCGATGCGACCAGCTGCAAGGCCGTCGACTGAGCCACGCGACGAACGGAGACACGGACCATGAAGATCACGTTCATCCAGATCCTCTCGGTGGCTGCGGGGCTCACCATCGGCACCTTCGCCGGCTGTGCCGGTGACGAAGGCGACGAGGACGGCGGACCCAGCTGTCCCGGTGGCAAGTGCGACACGCCGACCGGCGACGCCTCGACCTTCTGCCTCAAGCGCGAGGCCGAGGTCATCAGCTCGAGCAACCGCGGCTACACGCCCGACTTCATCCGCTGGGCGTGCGCCGACGTCGAGGGCGTCACCGCCAACGGCAGCGGCAACGACGACCGCGGGCAGGAGTACTGCGAGTACTTCGCCATCGTCACGCCGCCCGGAGGTCAGGGCGTCGACCTCGGTCGTCCGCTCGACGGCAAGGGCAAGGTCACCAAGCTGGGCATCTGCGCGCCCGGTGAGACCGGGGCCGAGTGCCGCGCGACGCTCACCGACGATCAGCTGGCGACGCTGGAGGACAACCCGACCGACGTCGTCGGCAAGTGCGTGTTCACGTCGTGGCACGCCGACATCGACACGCCGGTGCCGGTGTGCCCCGGCGGCAAGTGCCCGGCCGACGCGAACATCATGGGCTTCGCGTACACGAAGGCGAACTTCGGCATGAAGGTCGGCTTCAACTCGAACGGCGCGGCGGTCGATCTGGTCGAGAAGTGCTTCCCGCTCGCCAAAGACAAGCTCGTGAAGGTCGACTGGACCAACGTCGACGATCCGGCGCAGCAGCCCTACTACCGCGGCTGCATGGGCGCGCACTTCCTGTTCGGCACCGAGTGGCGGCGCTCCGATCCGACGATCTGCGCGGGCATCAACCGCCTCGCCGAGTGCGGCTGCGGCGTGCCGGGCGTGACCAACGCGACGGAGCTCGGCAAGGCGCTCGTGCCGAATACCCGTCGTGGCTTCCACCTCGGCACGTGGGACAACGCGGCGGGTCTGCCCAACGGCTGCAAGTTCTCCAACACCGGCGAGACCGGCTTCCTGGTCGAGTGCGACATCACGGCCTCCGATCTGCTGGCGAACCGCAACGACCCCAAGGAGTTCTGCCGCGCGACCTACGGTGTGAACGTCGTCGTGCACGTCGACGTGCCGAAGGCCGCGATCACCTGCAACCCGCCGTCGACGATGGAGGCGAAGACCTGCGGCGCGATGCCGTGGAACATCGGGCAGGAGAACGCCGAGGGTGGCAACACCACGGATCCGACCGACGGCACCACCGGCGGCGAAGAGAGCACGGGCGGCGAGGAGACGACCGGCGGTGAAGAGACGACCGGCGGCGAAGACACCACCACCGGTGCCGATCCGACCGCGGGTGGCGACGTCGGCAACTGCTGCACCGCGCACGACGGCACGGGCTGCACCAACACGACGATCAGCGAGTGCGTTTGCAACGCGGACGCGTTCTGCTGCTCGGATGGCTGGGACTCGACGTGCGTCGAAGAGGTGGTCAGCAAGGGCTGCGGTAGCTGCAGCTGAGCGGACGCGTGCGGGGCCCCGCGGCGGGGCCCCGGCTGATACGATCGAAGGTGCGACCATGTCTTGGGGCAGACAGGTGAGGATCTTCGCGGCCGGCTTGCTGGCGGTCGCGGCGTGCCACGAAGGTGGCGACGCCGGTGACGACAGTGCGTGCGTGGGCGCGAAGTGTGACGAGCCCGACGGGAGCACCGGCGACGGCGGGAGCTCGTACGGCGAGAGCAGCTCCGAAGGCGGCGAGAGCACGGGCGGCGACGATGCGGTCGCGCAAGCCTGCTGGGATCGCCGCATGGAAGCGTTCAATCCCAACCATCTGTCGTTCACGATGGATGCGTTGCGTTGGTCGTGCGCCGACATCGACAGCACGCCGTCGAACGAGCGCGGCCAGGAGTACTGCGAGTACTTCGCGATCGCAGCGCTGCCGCCGACGCCCGCCGATCCGTATCCTGAGCCGCAGGTGCTCGGGCGCAACCTCGGCATCGATCCGGAAGACGGCCAGACGCCGCTGCCGCTCGAGCTGAGCGCCGAGCAGATCACCGCGCTCGAGAACGCGGCGGACTCGGTCGTGGCCGGCTGCGTGTTCAGCTCGTGGAACGCCGACATCGACGCGCCCTGCGGCGACGCGTGTGGTGTCGACGACGTGCTCGGTGTGCCGGTCGATGCGGAGACCTTCCGCATGAAGTTCGACCCGAACACCAACGAGGCCGCGCTGCAGCTCGTCGACGATTGCACGAGCCTCTTGCCCACCGAGGGCGATCGCGACAACCCCGACGATCCCTACAACGACGCGTTCTTCCGCTCCTGCGAGCTCAACGCGGACATCAACGAGACCCAGCATCGCAAGTCCGACAACGTCATCTGCACCGCGTCGGTGCGCTTGGCCGAGTGCGGCTGCAGCATCGCCGACGGCACGCCGCTCGCCGAAGGGCTCGCGCCGTCCAGCGATCTCGGCTTCCGCCTCGGCACGTGGTCGGGCGCCGAAGATCTGCCCGCGGGCTGTCGCTACCACGACGTGGTCGACGGCGCGCACACGCTGGTCGTCTGCGATCTCACCGGCGCCGAGGTGCTGCAGAACGCGGCCGAGCTGAAGGGCTACTGCCGCGAGCGCTACGCACCGGACGTCGTCGTGCACATCGCGATCCCGGCCGCGCAGGTCGTGTGCGAGCCGCCCGAGGGTGGCCCGTACGCCGACGACTGTCCGGCGTATCCGTGGGTGCTCGAGCCGTGATCGCACTGCGCCACACGCCGCGTATCGCGGTGCTCGTGGCGCTGGCGGGTTGCGGCGAGCCGGACGATGGCTCGCCGTGCGGCGAGCAAACCTGCGAGGTCGCGAGCAGCAAGGCTGAGCTGCTCGCGGAGCTCGACGGCTTCGGCGATCCAGTGGCGGCGTGGCTGCGTGCGGCGGCCAACGACGCGGGTGCATTCGCGGGCGACTACGACGACGCGCTGTCCGGCGTGCGTGCGGAGCTGGGCTGCGACGCCGCCGACGAGCACAGCTTCGTCGTGCTCAGCAACGCCGGCTACGCGCCGAAGGCCATCGTCGCGCAGTGCACGAGCGCACCGTCCGAGGCCAGCCGCTTCTTCACGGTGTTCGAGCCCGATGCGGGCGGCGACCTCGATCCCGAGCGCTTCCGCTTCGCTGCCTGGGATCCCGACGCGTCCGCGTTTCGTCGCTACCAAGCGGTGCCCACGGAGCACGGCATCGGCTTCGCGGTCGAGCCGCAGTTCTGCGCGTCGTGCCACGGCGGACCCTACGGCCTCGCTGCGTGGGCGCCCATCATGAACGAGATGACCAACCCGTGGGCGCAGTGGAACGCCGAGCCGGGCTTCGCGTCGTTCGAGTTCGCTGAGCATCTGCCCGACGGGCACGACGGTCCGATCTACCGCGCGCTCACGGCCGAGGGGCGGCTCGACTCCGCGTCGAACCTCGAGCCGATCGTCCGCGCGGCCATCGACCGCACCACCGCGGCGCGCGTGGCCGAACGCACGGCCGCGCCCGCGCTGGCCGAGGCCGCGGCGCTTCTGCGTCCGGTCTTCTGCGACGAGTCGGCGAACTACGTCTCGGAGATCCACGAAAGTGGTGAGCTAGCGCAGGCGGCCGCGCTCGATCCGGGTTTGCGGCGCATGTACGGGCTCGTTTCGCCCGGTGCGCCGTTCGCGTTCCTGGCCGACGACGTGCTTCACATCGAACCACCGGACCCCGATGCGACACCTTTGGTCATGATCGGGGTGCGGGGCGAGACGACCGTCCAGCTCGAGGCCGCATTGGTCTCGCGGGGCGTGCTCGCGCCGCTGGACGTGCTCCGCGTCCGTGCGCTCGACTGGACCCACCCGGTCGCGTCCGAGCTGCGCTGCGGCCTGCTCGACGACGCGCTGGCCGACGCCGACGTCGACCCGGCTGCGTTCGCAGACACGGCCGCGCTCGCGAGCGCATTGTTCGAGCGCGCGCTCGTGCTGCCCTCGGGCCGCTCGCTCGCCGACGCGGGCGCGGGCCTCTACGCACTCGCCGATGCCGACGACGAAGCGGCCCGCGACGTGCTGTTGCACGGCGAGCCGATCGCGATCGATCTCGCTGCGCTCGGTGCCGCGATCGACGAACACCTCGCCGATCTTCCCCGCGCTGCAATCGACGCCGAGCGTGCACGTCGTGGTTGCGCGCTGCGATCGAAGTTCCCCACCGCGCCGATCATCCCCGGCGTCACCGACGTTCCCGAAGCTTGTCCTGCTGGAGGCCCCCGATGAAGACGAGATTTTCCTACGCGCTCGTGCTCGCGCTCGCCGCGATGCCGCTCGCGTGCTCCGACGACAGCGACGAGGGCGACGAGGAGAGCTGCGGCGAAGCGAAGTGCGACGACCTCGGTGACTTCGGCAAAGAGCTCGCGATGATGAACGATCCGATCGCGGTGTGGCTGCGCGCCAACCTCGACAAGGACGGCAACTTCTCGGTCGCGTACCTCGACATGCTGAAGGGCATCGCGAAGCAGCAGGGCTGCGCCGACACCTCGCTCGACTCGTACGTGATCTCCGACGCGCTCGTCGTCGACGGCAAGGAGCCGTTCCCGCGCATCGTGAACACGGTGTGCTCCGACGATCGCACGAAGGCCGACCTCGCCTTCTTCGCGCTCTCGTTCGCGGACGACAGCGGCAAGGACGTCGACACGCGCCAGGTCGAGATGTTCGGCTGGGACGCGACGACCTTCGAGTACCGCTTCTACAAGGTCGATCCGGTCGAGGGCAGCGCGGACAAGGTGTCCGTGCGGCTCGCGCCCACCGAGTGCGCCGAGTGCCATCGCCAGCCCGAGCACATAAAGGGCGCGCCGATGCCGATGACGCCGATCATGAACGAGCTCTCGGCGCCGTGGCAGCACTGGTTCGCGGAGCCGCAGAGCTTCGATCACGTCGTGCCCGACGCGGTGAAGAACGCGAAGAACTACAAGGCGCTCGCGGGCGAGGGCAACCCGCTGCGCAAGTCCGCAGCGCGGCTCGAGCAGACCATCCGCAGCGCGTTCCAGCAGCGTGTCGCGACCGCGCGGCTCCGCCTGCGTCGCAACCCTGCGAACCTCGACGAGGCGATGGGCCTGCTGCGTCCGCTCTTCTGCGACGAGCAGCTCACGTACATCACCGAGGACGGCAAGAGCGGATTGCTCGCGTCGTCGGCGGTGATCGACGAGGGCATGAGCTCGGTCTACTTCTCGATCAAGGGCACCGGTTGGCCGTGGGAGTGGTGGAACGACAAGGTGCTGCGGCTGGCGCCGCCCGGCGCCCCCGATGCGATCCGCATGCTGCCGATCCGCGGCGCGGCCCCGATCACGTACGAGAAGCAGCTCATGTCGACGCGGGCGCTGTTGCCCGATCAGGTGATGCGGATCCGTGCGCTCGACTGGCAGAACCCGGTGTTGTCCGACTTCCGCTGCGAGCTCTTCCACAACGCGCTCGATCGCGTGAAGACCGGTGGCGTCACGATCCCCGCGGGGGCGAAGAACGCCGACATCTTCCCGGCGCTCGTCGACTTCATCCTCACCGTGCACAAGGGTGACTTCGGCATCAAGGGCACCGATCTGCCGTCGACGTTCGCGATCAAGTCGGGCGATGCGGCGAAGGTGATCGCGCTGCCGAAGGCGGATGCGGCGTCGGTCCAGGCGATGGCGGAAGCGATCGCGGGCGGCTCGCTCGTGAGCGCGACGTGCAGCGACAGCGGCGGCGTATGCCTCGCGAGCAACGATCAGCTCGGCGCGATGATCGAGACGCGCTTCAAGGCGATCGAAGGCGGCACGCGCGATCCGCTGAATGCCCAGCGCGTCGCCAAGGCCTGCATCGCGCAGGAGAAGTACCCGAACAAGCCGCACCTCGGCGAGCTCGACTGCGGCAGCGTCGACGACAGCGGCGGTGAAGAGTCGACCGGCGGCGAGGAGTCGACGGGCGGCGAGGAATCGACCGGCGGCGAAGAGACCACCGGCGACACGACCGGTGATCCGACCAGCGGCACGGGCGTGGGCAACTGCTGCACGCAGCGCGACAGCGAGACCGGCTGCGACGTCGACGCCATCGAAATGTGCGTCTGCGCGATGGACGACGTCTGCTGCAACTCGGCCTGGGACAATTTCTGCGTCGAAGAAGTCACGTCCTTTGGCTGCGCGCAGTGTCCCTAGACAAGGGCTGCGCCCTTACCCGGCCGCAAGAGCGGCCGCCGCTCCTGTAAGGGTTGCTCGCGCGAGCTGGTCGCCCTGAGCGCCCACCTCGCGCGGCAATTCCCGCGCTCGGGGAACCTTTTGGCCCTTGGTGCGAACGGCTCGGCCCTTGGTCGCACTGATCCGCTGGGGGCAGGCGGATGCGCAGATCGACCAGGGGCCGTGACGAGTTGCGCAGCGCGTTCGCGCTCGCGGCGTTCGCCTTCGCGCTCGGGTGTGCGAAGGGCGGCGACGGGCCCAGCGGGTTCACGAGCTACGGCTCGGTGAGCGTCGGATCTGCGAGTGCCGACGGTGGCAGCGACGAGTCGGGCGCGGACGAGTCCGAAGGCGAGGGCGACACCGGTGAGCAAGGTGGCGTCTGCCTCTTGCACAACTGCGACGAGGATCTCGAGTGTGCCGGCTGCACCGAGGGACGCACGACGTGCCTCGTCGAAGAGAAGCGCTGCATCGCGTGCGACCCGGACAGCGGCGAAGGCTGTGCCGACGGCGAGATGTGCAGCGAGTTCGGCTACTGCGTGCCCGAGGGGCTCACGTGTCCCGTCGACGGCGACGGCGAGCCCACCGTCGATTGCGATTCCGATGCGGACTGTGCCGCATGCGATCCCGACCATCTCGTGTGCGACGGCGACACCAAGACGTGTGTCGCGTGCACCTTCGGCAACGAAGCGCACTGCCAAGCGACGCAGCACTGCGGTGACGATGGCCAGTGCACCGACGACTGCCCCGACGCGTGCACGGCCGACGCCGACTGCTCGAGCTGCGGCGGCGCGATGGCACCCGCGCACGCCTGCGTCGCGCACCAATGTGCCGAGTGCTCGTCGACCGTGCCGTGCCCCGGCGGTCAGACCTGCAACGCGCACGGCGTGTGCGTCGAGCCCTGCGGTCTGCAAGGCATGCAGGCCGGCACCTGCGACGGCGATGCCGATTGCGCCGGCTGCCCCGGCGACGCCACCCACTGCAACACGCCGATCAACGGCGGCCACGGCA
>DASZPU010000963.1:0-11107 GCA_035550195.1 Nannocystaceae bacterium | reverse complement strand
ACGTTGCCGGTCGCGCTGCCGAGATCGCCACCGTCCGCGCACGAGAAATCCGGACCTGCGCCGGTGTTGATGTCGAGCACCCAGCTCCCGGTCGCGCCCGAGTAGCCTTCGATCGACACCAGCACCTGCTGGTTCGCCGCGAGATCGATCGTCACCGCGGAGGTGAGCCCGATCGAGTCGTCGTTGCACGCGAGCTCGGAGCCGCCGCAGTCGGGATCGAAGATGCCGAGCGCGGTGTCGTAGCTGCTGCCCGAGAGATCGAACGTGTACGTGTTCGCGGCCGGTGCGGTCCACAAGAAGACGTCGTCTGCACCACCACCGCTCGCGCAGCTCAGCGTGAGGTCGTCGACCGCACCCGCGTTGCTGCCCGAGCTCACCGCGTTGCCGGTCACCATGCCGAGATCGCCGTCGCTGCACGCGAGCGGATCGGGCCCGCTGTCGGACGTCTCCATCGGCGCCGAATCGCTCGAGCTCTCTTCGACCACCGTCGTCATGCCGGTGCTGGCTTCGGCGCCGCTGCTCGACGAGCTCTCGCCCCCGGTGGTCGCGTCGGTGGGATCGGTCGACGCTTCACCCGAGCTGTCGGGCTCCACCGTCGGATCGCTGCTCGGATCGCTGGCCTCGGTCGGGCTCGTCGACTCGCCGGTGGTCGAGGCTTCGCCGCCCGTCGACGGATCACCGCTCGTGCTCGCGCTCGCGATGGTGTCGAACGTGTCGAAGCTTCCCTGCTGCCCCGCCAGCGGCGCGGTCGAGCATGCGGTCGCGAGCGTCAACCCCAGCGCGGACCATCTCATCGCGACGGATGGTAGCGCGGCTTCGGGCTCACGCGAGCATGGTGAGCGGATGTTCCAGCAATCCCCGCAACGTCGCGAGGAACCGCGCGCCCATCGCCCCGTCCATCACGCGGTGATCGCAGGACAACGTGACGCGCATGCGCTTTCCGGGCACGAGCTTGCCGTCCTCGACGACCGGCTCGTCCGCGATGCCGCCCACCGCCAGGATCGCACCTTCGCCGGGGTTCACCACCGCGGCGAACGCTTCGATGCCGAACATGCCGAGGTTGCTCACCGTGAACGTGCTGCCGGTCATCTCGGCGGGATCGAGCTTCTTGTCGCGCGCACGCGTGCCGAGGTCGCGCGACTCGGCGGCGAGCTGACGCATCGACTTCCGATCCGCGTTGCGCACCACCGGCACGATGAGCCCTTCGTCGAGCGCGACCGCGATGCCGAGATGGATCTCGCCGCGACGCACGATGGTCTCGCCGTTCCAGAACGCGTTGATCTCGGGGTGCTTCTCCAGCGCGCGTGCGCAGGCGAACAGCACGAGGTCGTTGAACGAGATCTTGATCTCCGACGCCGCCAGCTCTTCGCGCAACGCGACGCTGCGCTTCATGTCGATCGCGATGGTGAGATAGAAGTGCGGGATCTCGGCGTTCGCCTGCGCCATGCGCCGTGCGATGGCCTTGCGCATCTGCGACAGCTTCATCACCGTGTCGCCCACCGGCGCGGTCGCGGTGGTGGTCGTGCGCGGCTTCTGGGCCGCACGCTCGACGTCGTCCTTGATCACGCGGCCGTGCGGACCGCTGCCTTCGATCTCGCCGAGCTCGAGGCCGTGCTCGCGCGCGAGTCGACGTGCGAGCGGAGATGCGGCGATGCGACCGTCGTCGCGCTGCGGTCGCGCGGCACCGTTGCTGCCGTTCGACGCTGCAGGCTTCGCGGCCGCGGGCGGCTCGGGTGCGGGCTTCGCTGCCGCAGGCTTCGCTTCCGCAGGCTTCGCGGCGGCGGGCTTCTCCGCCGCAGGCTTCTCGGCGGCGGGCTTCTCCGCCGCGGCCGGCTTCGCGGCACCACCGGCGAGCGCAGCCTTCGGGTCCTCGCCCGCCTGCCCGAACACGGCGATGGGCGCACCGATCGGCAGCGTCTGTCCTTCGCTCGCGACCAGCTCGAGCACGACGCCGGCGTCGAACGACTCGAACTCCATCGTCGCCTTGTCGGTCTCGATCTCCGCGATCACCTGACCGCGCTTGACCTTGTCACCGGGCGCGACATGCCACTTCGCGATCACGCCCTCTTCCATGGTGTCGCTGAGGCGCGGCAACGAGACGACGGTGGCCATCGATGTTTCCTTCAGTGCTGGCGGTACGCGACCTCGCGGATCGCCGCGAGGCCCTTCTCGGGGGTCGGCAGCACGAGCTGCTCGAGGTTCTCCGCGTACGGCATGTTCAAGTCTTCGTAGCAGACGCGCAGGATCGGCGCGTCGAGGTGATCGAACGCGAGTCGCTGGATGCGATCGCTGACCTCCGCACCCGTGCCGCCGTACGGCCAGCCGTGGTAGATGAGCACGACGCGGTTGGTCTTGCGCACGCTCGCGAGCACCGCTTCGTCGTCGATCGGCCGCACCGTGCGGAGATCGATGACCTCGCAGTCGAGCTGATCCTGCTCCGCGGCGAGCTCGGCGGCCTTCAATGCGACCGGCACGCCCTGCCCCCACGTGATCACGGTGACGCCGTTACCCGGTCGCTTGATGTCGGCCTTGCCGATCGGGATGAGGTACTCCTCGTCGGGCACCTCGCCCTTCACGGAGTACATGATCTCGCTCTCGAAGAAGAGGATCGGGTTGTCGTCGCGGATCGCCGACTTCAGCAGGCCCTTCGCGTCGTAGGGCGTCGCGACCGACACCACCTTCACGCCCGGGAAGCCGCAGTAGAAGCTCTCGAACGCCTGGCTGTGCGTCGAGCTCAGCATGTGCGCCGCTGCGTTCGGCCCGCGGAACACCATCGGCAGCGTGAACTGCCCCGCGCTGAGCTGGCGCAGCTTCGCCGCGTTGTTGAGGATCTGATCGAACGCGACCGCCGAGAAGTTGAAGGTCATGAACTCGACGATCGGCCGCAGCCCCGCCATCGCCGCGCCGATGCCGATGCCGGCGAACCCGGCCTCCGCGATCGGCGTGTCGACCACGCGCTTCTCGCCGTACTTCGCGAGCAACCCCTCGGTGACCTTGTACGCGCCGTCGTAGTGACCGACCTCTTCGCCGATCACGAACACGCGATCGTCGCGGGCCATCTCTTCGTCGATCGCGGCGCGGAGCGCCTCACGGATCTGCAACGTCGCCATGTCTAGTACTCGTCTCCGACGAGCTGGTTCTTGAAGCGGTGTTCGGGATCGGGCAGCGGCGATTCGTCGGCGTACTTCAGCGCGCCGTCCATCTCCGCGACGATCGTCTCGTCGAGTGCCTCGAGCTCTTTGTCACCGAGCCCGCGCTTGCGCAGCTCCTGCTCGCAGTTCGCGAGCGGATCGCGGCTGCGCCAGGTCTCGATCTCGTCCTTCGTGCGGTACTTGCCCGGGTCCGACATGCTGTGACCGCGGAAGCGATACGTGAGCAGCTCGAGCAGCGCGGGTCGCTGCTCTTCGCGCGCCGCACGGATCGCCTCGCCGAGGCGCTGCCGCGTCTCGCGAACGTCCTGCACCA
This sequence comes from Nannocystaceae bacterium, assembly GCA_035550195.1. GTDB lineage: Bacteria > Myxococcota_A > Polyangia > Nannocystales > Nannocystaceae > Xiheibacterium. The sequence goes on along the minus strand of DASZPU010000963.1, from coordinate 7,642 downwards.
CGAAGCGATCGCTCGCGAGCGCCCAGCCCGGCGCGCGCAGCGTGAGATCGTCGACCGGGCTCTGCCGACTGAGCGGCGTGCCCATCGCGTACTTGTTGTTCTCGATGACGAACACGATCGGCAGGCGCCACAGGCCCGCGAGGTTCATGCCCTCGGCGGTCGCACCGATGTGCATCGCGCCTTCGCCGAGGAAGCACAACGTCACTGCGCCGTCGCCCTGGTACTTGCTCGCGAACGCGTGGCCCGCGGCGACCGGCACGTGACTGCCGACGATCGCGTAGCCGCCCCACAGGCCCTTGTCCTTCGCGAAGAAGTGCATCGAGCCGCCGACGCCACCGACGAGGCCCGTGGCCTTGCCGAACAGCTCCGCCATGCACGCGTTGGCATCGCAGCCGAGCGCGATCGCGAAGCCGTGATCACGGTAGGTCGTCACCACGCGATCGCCGGGCTTCATGCACGCGGCGGTCGCGACTGCGATCGCTTCTTGGCCGATGTACAGGTGCAGGAATCCGCTGATCTTGCCCTGCGTGTACGCGCGCGCCGCCGTTTCTTCGAAGCGACGGATCCGCAGCATCTCGGTGTAGAGATGCTGCAGATCGGCCAGCTCCGATTCTTCGGGGCTCGGGGCAGCGCGCAGTGGCGCCTTTTGTGCTGTGTCGCGGCTCACGGAGAACCTCGCATCGGGAGCGCAGGCTATCAGGTCCGGCGCAGCGCTGCACCCTGGTATGTTCCGCCCATGTCTCCGCACGTGCCGACATGGGACGCCCGTTGGGCGCCCGCGACCATCGCCGAGCGCATCCTCGGCGGCGAGCTCGATGCGCTCGACCCGGCGGGCCTCCATGCCTACCTCTCCGGCGAGGCTGACGTCTGGGAGCTCATCGCCGCTGCGGGACGCGTCCGCACCGCACGCTTCGGCAATCGCGTGCACCTTTGCTCGATCATCAACGCGAAGGAAGGCGGATGTCCGGAGGACTGCGGCTTCTGTGCGCAGTCGAAGCACTACGACACGCACGTCAAGCCCGCGAAGTTCACGCCCATCGACGAGATCGTGCGCCACAGCAAGGTCGCCGCGACGCGTCATGCATCGGCGCTCGGGCTCGTCACCGCGACGCGCGGGCTCGAGGACGATGGCTTCGGCCTCGATCACATCGTGCGTGGCATCCAAGCGGTGCGCGAGACCGGCGTCACCGAAGCGCACGCGTCGGTCGGCTTCCTGTCGGAGCCCGCGCTGCAGCGACTCGTCGATGCCGGGCTCACCGAGCTCAACCACAACCTCGAGACCGGGCGCGACTACTTCGGCAAGATCGTCAGCACGCACACCTACGACGAGCGCATCGCCACCATCAAGCTCGCGAAGAGCAAGGGCCTGCGCACCTGCGTCGGCGGCATCTTCGGCATGGGCGAAGCGATCGCGGATCGCGTCGACCTCGCGACCAACCTGCGCGAGCTCGACGTCGACGAGGTGCCGATCAACTTCCTCGTCGGCATCGAGGGCACGCCGCTCGCGACCGTCGCGACCGAGCCGCTCGCACCGATGGAGATGCTGCGCATCATCGCGGCGTATCGACTCTTCTTGCCGCGCCAGAACATCTTCATCGCGGCCGGGCGCATGCACCTCGGGCAGCTCATCCCGATGATGTTCGCCGCGGGTGCGTCGGGCATGATGGTCGGCGACTTCCTCACCACCGCGAATCGCAGCGTCGATGACGACCTGCGCATGATCGACGAGCTCGGGCTCGTGCCGATGTCGTGCGGCAGCGAGCGTCCCGAGCTCGCACGCGCCGCGAGCGATCCCCCGGCGCCGCGCCGTCTGCCCGTCGTCGCATGACCGCGCGCGACCGCGGTGTTCCGCGACCGGTGACGCGCCGCGGGTGACGCCACGCACGTCTGCGCTGCAGGGGTGCGCACGCTCGGCGCGGCTCGGCGGCGCCCGACGATCACATTGCGCCCTCCGAGGGCCGACCCGCTTGCGCCGCGGCTGGCGGATGGTGTTAGGTTGCTGCAAATGCGTGACAGCCTGCGTCTCCGTCAACGGCTCGTGCTCGCCGTCAGCTTGCCCGCCCTCATGGCGCTCGCCTGCGATGGCGATGGCGCTCCGAAGAAGGAAGGCGAGGTCGCGAAGAACGAAAAGGGTGAGAAAGGCGAGCGCAAGGCGAAGCGCGGCGGCGATCCGAAGCTTCCCAAGGGCGTGCGCCCGGGCAAGCGTGCGGTCGACGACGACGGCGATGCGCCGGAGGGTGACGAGGACGCGAAGGCATCGACCGCGAAGGACTCGCCGCTGACGCCCGCGACGAAGCCGAGCCACGTGTCGACGCAATCGCCACAGGGCGAGCTCGCGAGCTCCGATCCGCGGCTCGCTCCGGTGCCCGGCGATCCGCCGTTCATCGACGGCTACAACCCCGAGGAAGAGACGTGCCCGTCCGGCAACTGGTGCGGCACGATCGAGACCGCCACGGTCGTCTCGCCGAAGGGCGACGCGATGCCGAAGCAGATGGATTGTCCGGCGCGCATCGTCGGCGCGCACGATCCCACGCCGATCAAGGGCAAGTCCTACGAAGGGCTGTCCGACAAGAAGCAGATGCAGGGCGCGCTGAACCAGCACGGCACCGAGCTCGCGCGCGCGGCCGGCAAGAAGGACGCGTGCTGCTACCACTGGTTCGAGTACTGCAGCGGTCGCCCGTTGCTCGACGGCAACGAGAGCGTGGTCGCGCAGCCGCGCAGTGGCAGCTCTTGGATCGATCCCGACGTCGAGCCCGAGCTCGAGGCGCTGTCGGACGAGGCCAAGACTGCGCTCGCACGCGCGTGGCTCGACGATGCGCTGCGCGAGCACGCGAGCATCGCGTCGTTCTCGCGTGCGACGCTCGAGCTGCTCGCGCTCGCTGCTCCGCCGGAGCTCATCGAGGGCTGCCAGCAAGCGGTGCTCGACGAGGTCGATCACGCGCGCCGTTGCTTCGCGCTCGCGAGCGCGTACGCGGGCAAGCCGATCGCGCCGGGCCCCCTGCCCGCGCTCGCACCCCGCGATCACGATCACGCCGGGCTCGCGCTCGAGACGTTCGTCGAGGGCTGCGTCGGCGAGACGGTCGCAGCGCTGGTGGCCGAGCGTGCGATGGGTGTCGCGAAGGACGAGACGGTACGCGCGACGCTGCGCGTGATCGTCGAGGACGAGTCGCGCCATGCTGCGCTCGCGTGGCGCACGATCGCGTGGGCGATCGCGCAGGGCGGCTCGCCGGTCATCAACGCGCTGTCGCAGATGCTCGACACGCCGCCGTCGGTCGAGCCCGGCGAGCTCCCGCCGCGTCCCGCTGTGCTGCGCGCTGCGTTGGCCGCCCACGGGCGGCTCGACGAGGTCGCGCTCGCACAGACGGTGCGCGACGCGTGGCAGGACATCATCGCGCCGATGCTGCGATCGTTGCTCGGCCGCCGTCCGCTCGAAGTCGCAGCCGAGCGCGCGTGAAGTGACGCAGCTCGACGCGCTGCTGCGCACGCTGACGATCGAAGCCGTCGTCGGGCTGCTCGCGCTGGCCGTGCTCGCGCGCACGCAGCTGCGCGACGCGGGCTGGCGCGCGCCCGCGGTGCTGATGGCCGCGAGCCTGCTGACCCACCCGTTCGCGTGGTGGGGCAATCGCGCCCTGCTCGGCGTGATCGAGCTGTGGCCGCGCTACGCGATCGTCGAGCTCTGCGTCGTCGCGATCGAGACGATCGTGCTGCAGGTCGCGCTGCGCATCGGCTGGCCGATCGCCGCAGCGACGTCGTTGCTCATGAACGCCGCGTCGTTCGGCTTCGGCCTGCGGTGGATGTGGCGCTGACGCGTCACCGCGCGCTCAGCTCAGATCCAACGCGCCGTCGAAGACGCCGTAGCCGCCGGGGATGAAGAAGTCCTTGCCGGGCTCGAGCCCGAACGCGCGGATCACCGTGGCCGCGATGTCCTGTGCGGCCGGCGGTCGCGTCGCCTTGCTCCCGGACTCCTCGATCATGTCGGTGGGCACGCCGAGCGGTGAGTCGACCGCCGCCTCGTCGTACGCACCGAGCATCTGATTGCCGCGCACCGATCCGCCGACGAGCAGCCCACAAGTTGCGGGATGGTGATCGGTGCCGTCCTCCGGGCTGCGCGCGAAGGTGCGGCCGAAGTCGCTGTAGATGTACACGAGCGTCTCGTCGAGCAAGCTGCCCTGCCCCGAGCTCGCCGGCGTCAGCTGCATCTCGATCAAGAACTGTCCGATCGCCTCGAGCGCGATGCGCAAGTGACTGGTCTGCGCTCGCGCGCCGCCGGAGAAGTGCACGTCGAAGCTGAAGTTCGCGATGCTGGTGGCGCGCAACGTCAAGCTCGTGACCAGATCCGACTTGAGCAGGCGCAGCGCGAAGTCGAAGTTCCCGCAGGAACGGATCGGCCCGCAGACATCCGCGTAGCCGATGCACGCGGTCTGGAAGGTGTCCGACGCGTAGCGCGGATCTTCGTCGATGTGCTCGAAGCCGACGGTGTCGTCGAGCGTGCTCAATACGTCGCGCGCGATCGTCTTGCTCACGCCGACGTTCATGTCGTAGAGCTGCGAGTAGAGCTGATCCGATCCGGTGGTGGTGTGGCCCTTGCGCGCGCGGATCGTCGAGAGCAGCAGCTTGTCGGCGTGCGTGAGCGGCATCGTGCCGGGTAGCGACGCGCCGTTGCAGTCGAGCGCGGGCTCGTCGGTGCGCGTGCGCAGGCCCGCCCATGCGCTGTCACGGCGATCGGAGATCGTCGATTCCACCATCGCGAGGCTCGACAGCCCGTACGGCGACGCGGTCGACGGCAGGTCGACCGACAAGGGTGGCGTGCCGCCGAGAAACGCGTTGGGCACCGGACGATCGGGAAAGTACTGCGCCATGTAGTTCGCGATGACGGCCTGCACCGACGGTGCACGGAACGTCGAGCCCGCGACGCCGCACATGCTCGCGACGATGCCGCTCGCATGCGACGCGGTGCCTTGATCCGCACCGACGAGCAGACACGCGCGCTGGTAGAGCTGATAGGTGGGATCGGCCCACGAATAGCCCCATGGCCGATAGATCTGGGTGCCGCCCGACAGCGGATTCTCGCCGGCGACGTCGCTGGGATCGGCATCGTTCCAGAACACCGGACCACAGAGCTTGCGCGTCGTGAGACCGGCGCCGAGATCCGCGGCGGAGCCGTCGAAGTTGCGCACCATGTTCGCGTCGTAGCCGAACGGTTGGTTGCCACCTTCGGGCGGACGAATGAACGTCGCGATGCCGGCAGCGGACAGCGGCGTGAAGATGTGCTCCCAGTTGCAGCCGCCGTCGAGCCAGATGCACACCAGCTTGGTGGGCCCTTGCGGCGCAGGGCCGGCCCACGCGGGGCGGGCCGCGAAGCGATCGAGCAGTGCCATCTGCACCGCGCCGAGCGAGCCGAGCAACAGCTTTCTGCGCGTCGTCGTCATGGCGTGACACCTCTCATCGGAACACCCAGTCCGGGTGACGGATGAACCACGAGCACGTGCCGATCCACGCGGTGCGCGAGTCGGCTTCGCTCGCGATCGGCACGAACAACTCGTAGAAGACCGTGTCGACGTCGCCGGCCGCGGCTTCGACGGCGTGGAAGTGCAGGAACCACCGGCCGATCAGCGCCTTCGTACCGGCGACATCGCTGCTGCTCGGCAAGCTCGTCGCATCGCCGGCGAAGAGCGCGGTGTTGCCGGGCTTGTCGATCGCCAGCGCGCACCAGCGCTGGGCCACCTGCGCGAGCGAGCCGGCGAAGGTCGGCGAGATCGTGGGATCGGCTTTCATCTGCACCAACGCCGAGCCACCGCCGAGCGAAGCCCAGCGATCCTCGGGCAGACGATCGAACGACGGCGGGATCGCATCCGGCGACGAGATCGGATACAGGTCGTCGCCCTGCGGAGACTTGTGCGGGATGTCGTAGTTCGACGCCGGCACGTAGAAGTCGTCGTCGTCGAGGCCGAGCTGTTGGTAGAGCGCGGCGTGCACGTCGCGTGCGCCGAGCCGGCTGATCCGCGGCGCGCTCGCGAGCGGCAACGGATTCGCGGGATGATCACCGAGCTCGGTGACCCACGCGCGGATCTCCGTCATGCCCAGCGTCGCAGTGCCGTCGCTCGCGAGCTCGGCGTAGCTGGGACCGCCGGGAGGCATCTGCGCGAACGCACCGATCGCGTCGCCTTCGAGCAGCATGATGAGCTTGCTGCCGTCGGGATCGCCGGGGGTCACCATCGTCGGCTCGTAGGCGATCAGATCCTCGAAGGCTTCGATCGACGCGAAGTACCCGCGCGCGCCGTTGACATGGCAGCCGACGCACACCGGCTCGAGCGCGTCGAAGACGACCTGGTTCTGCGCACGCTCGTCCGCCGACGGCCCGTCGGCGCACCGCGGCTGCAGCTCGGACTCGCCGCGATCACACGCGGTCATCGCGAGCAGCAGCAACAGCACGGGCAACCGCCTCATCGGCCCCTCCGGAACACATCGCTCTGCACGAGCGCCTTCACGAACGTTCGCACCTGGCGATCGCCCGCGACGAACTCCTGCGTCAACGCATCGAGGTAGCCGGACTCGAGCGCGGGATCGATGTCACGTCCGACGATTCGCTCGTGCAGCCGTCGCACGACGCAGCGATCGAACGCGCCGGCGGCCACGATCATCTTCGCGAAGCCGAGCGGACCGACGGTGCCATCGCTGCTCTGCCCCAGCAGCGTCTCGTCGGGCGGCAGGTAGTCGATGAACAGCACGTTGGGATCGGCGGCCGCTTCCTCGGGCGTCGCGGGCGTCAACAGCGAGCCCGGGCGGTACCACTTGTTCCACTGCGCGAACGGCTCGACGCCGTAGGGATATTGGCCGTCGCGCCACACCGGATCGAACTGCCAGGTCTCGCCGACGCCGGGCATGAAGTACTTCGCACCGAAGCCTTCGAACGCGGCGCCGTGCTTCGCGTAGCGCTTGAAGTGCAGCGCGGCGGGATCGATGCGCGCGTGACAGTTCTGGCACGGCCCCTCGCGACCGGGATCGCTGACGTAGGGGTTGAACTCGATCTCCGGGCTCGGCGGCAGGAGTTGCTCGCACGCGAGGTTCTCGAGCGCGCGCGCAGCTCGCAGTCGCTCGCGCGGATACGCGGCGAGGAATCCGATCGACGTCAGCATGCCCGCCGACGGAAAGCCGAGCGACGGTCCCGCGTCGTCGCGCGGATCGTAGCGATAGTCGCGCTGCGCGAGGAAGAACGGATTGCGATCGGCGACCACGAACTCGCGCCACGCCCACGGGTCGCCGGCTTCGTGGTGCGGATCGACCGGCGCGCTGCCGAACTCCGACGGACGCCACCAACGCGCGTCGTCGGCGAGCTCGATGTGTCCCCCCGCGATGCCTTGCACGACGTACGCCGCCTGCAGCTCGGTCGGCCCCACCGAGTAGTCGGCGAGGATCAGATCGGTGACGGGTCGATCGTGCCAGGCGATGTGGGCGAAGAGTCGCGCGGGCTCTTCGGCGAGCAAGCGGCGCTGGCCCTGCGGATTGCCGGCGATGTACGCGGCCCAGCCCGGATACGTGGCGGCATCGAGCCAGCACGAGCTCGCGTGCGCGCCGCAGCCACACGTGACCTCGGCTTGGTGACCGTCGCTGCACGTCACTTCGACCGGACTGCCGTTCGTGT
>DASZPU010000962.1:0-8022 GCA_035550195.1 Nannocystaceae bacterium | reverse complement strand
TCGGGGGCGCGAGCCCTCGGTCGTCGGGCAATCCTGCAGACGCTCGATCTCGATCATGCCGGGGTCGACCTCGTTGTCCGCAGCGCTGACCGCGTTCACGGCCACGGACGCGGTGGTGACGAGCGCGGGCTGCTCGGCGAGGGTGAGCTCGCCGAGCTCGTTGCTCGCGATTTCGTAACGGACGGTGGCGCCCATCACGAGCGTCAGCACGAGCCCGGAGCCGTCCCCGTAGTCGACGGATTCGAGCACGTTCGTGCCGCTGCCATCGTCGACGGTCGCGAAGATCGCTCCGCCGCCGACGTGCAGGCCGTAGCTCGTGCCGTCGCCGGTCGCGACGATGGCGAGCTCGGCGTTGGATGCGGGATCGGGTGCGACGCTGACGTCGATCGCGATGAAGCGCTCGGCCACGTCGGTGGACTCGCGGATGAGCCCGGCCGCGCCTTCACCGGTGTCGGGCAGATCGATGACGAGTCGATCGAGCTGCAGCGAGGTGATGCCGCCGTCGGCGAAGACTTCCCAGCCGGGGAGCATCGGCACGTCGAACTCGATGTCGACGCACTCGGGTGGTGCGATCGGGAAGTCGGTCGGCGTGCCGGTCTCGCTGTCGTCGACGGACGTGGTCGTGGTGGTCTGCGTGACGGTGGTCGAGGCTTCGCCGTTCGTGGATGCGTCACCGGTGCCGGATGCGGAATCGCTGTCGGTGCCGGTGCCGACGCACGTGCCGGCGTAACCGGGCGCCGCGTGATCGCCGTAGCGTTGATGCGACGGGCAGTCGTCGTCGGGAAAGCTGCAGTACCCGGTGGGCTGACACATGCCGCCGCTGCAGTCCTCCGGTCCGCTGCACGCGAACGTCTCGGGCTTGCAGGACGCGATCGCGAAGCCGCTTGCCGCAGCGATCACGAACGCACGCGCACCCGAAGTCCCCACTTCGTCGGTGATGCTATCGCGGAAGCACGGGCGACGTCAGCGCGCGACGAGGTTGATGCGCTGACCGACGCTCACGAGCCCGGCCCGCAGCATGTTCGTCAGCGAGGTGTTGGGCTTGCCCGCGAGCGGCGAGCCGGTCTCGCTCGCGATCGTCGCGACGCCGAGCGAGCGCGCGAGATCGATGCGCGCGCGCAGGAGGCTCGACTGCGCGCCGCGACCACGGAACTCCGGCAGCGTGCCGCCGAGCCCGAGCCATGCGCGTCCCTCGTCGACGAACAGCGCGGCGCCGGAGACGATCGTGCCTTCGCTGCGCCACGCGAGCGTGTGCCAGCGCGGGCGATCGACGAGCGCGGCGATCCACGGCGCGGCGGCGGGCGGCATGCCGTGCGCGCTGCCGATGACCTGCGCCCACGCGAGCGCTTCGTCGCGCGCGACGGTGCCGATGTTGGGATCGGGCGTGCCTGCGGCGCGCGAGTGATCGGGCCACACGAGCTTCGTCCACGCGGGCCACGGCGCATCGATCATGCCGCGTGCGCGCAGCGAGGCGATGTCGTCGGCACGCGTCTCGGGGAGCTGCAACCAGAGGCCTTCGTCGGTCGGGATGTCGGCGATCGAGCGCGAGCGCGGAACGTCGAAGCGGCGATTGAAGACGCCCGCGGGGATCGCCTTGCAGCGCACCCACGTGCCACTGTCGTCGCGACCGGCGACGAGGCCGATCGCGGACGCGAGTGGTGAAGGGGCAGCCGCGACGAGATCGAGCCACGCATCGGCCTCGGCCCGCTCGGACTCGATCATCGCTGCGTCGTTCATCTCGGCGAGCTTGCACGATCCCGCGCCGACCGGCGCGAGCCCGGCCAGCGATGCGGTATCCGCCGCATGTGTCGCGAAACCTGCCAGATCTGCGGGGTCATCGCGGCTGGCCAAGCCCTTCTGTCGCGATTCCTGCCACCGCAGTGAGTGGATCGCGACGACGCAGGAGTGCTCGACCAGCGACGGCAGCGAAGGCGACTGCATACCCGCGGCGCGAGGCGGGCGCGCCCGTGTGCGCGACGAACTACGCGACGGGCAGCATCGAGTGCGACGAGTACAAGCCGATGAAGTGCATCGACTGCGCGGAGTACCTCGAGGCGTCTCCGCTATGGGTCACCCACACCGAGTGCACCGTGCAGCTGCGCGGCGCCGAGTCGCTGGGCAGCGAACGCGAACACGGACTCGATTCGACGCGAGCACTGCGAGCGCGAGGGCGCGGTTGCGCATGATCTCGCGATCATCGCAGACCACGTCTCGCGCCGCTGCCGCGCCCGTACCAGGCAACGGGCCGGCGTCGCAAACAAGCTCGAAGTGGTGCCGAGGGGCGGACTTGAACCGCCGACCTAGGGGTTATGAATCCCTCGCTCTAACCGCCTGAGCTACCTCGGCGAACGGTCAGTGGCCCGGCGTTATGCGCGAGCGCGGGCGGTGCGTCAAGCATCCGCGTCGAGCTGCCTCCGCGAAGCGATCACGGGTTCAATCGACACCGTCGCAGCACGCGCGGGCAGGGCTGCAGGCGGAGAAATGTCTCCGTCGGCCCTGCGGGCCGTTGGCCTGTGTGATCGCTCCACGGCAGCACCGTCCACCGCCGCGAGACCGCGTGCTAGACGAAGAACCATGCCACGCGACGTCGTCATCGTCAGTGCCGCGCGCACGCCCATCGGTAGCTTCGGCGGTGCGCTCGCCTCGGTCACCGCACCCAAGCTCGGTGCCACCGCGATCAAGGCTGCGCTCGCGCGCGCCAAGCTGGACGGCGCAGACGTCGACGAGGTCCTCATGGGCTGCGTGCTGCCGGCCGGCCAGGGCCAGGCGCCCGCACGACAGGCGTCGATCTTCGCCGGCATCCCCAAGGAGGTCGGTGCGGTCACCGTCAACAAGGTGTGCGGCTCCGGGCTCAAGACCGTGATGCTCGCCGCGTCCGCGATCAAGGCCGGCGACGCCGAGATCATCGTCGCGGGCGGCATGGAGAGCATGTCCAACGCGCCGTACTACCTGCCGCAGGCGCGCAACGGCTACCGCATGGGCCACGGCCAGGTCATCGACGGCATGGTGTTCGACGGCCTGTGGGATCCGTACAACGACTTCCACATGGGCATGGCCGGTGAGCTCTGCGCATCCGAGCGCAAGATCGATCGCGAGCGCCAAGACGCCTTCGCGACGCGCAGCTACCAGCTCGCGCAGACGGCCGTGCGCGAGGGCCTCTTCTCCGAAGAGATCATCCCGGTCGAGATCGCGGGCAAGAAGGGCGAGACGAGCGTCTTCGTGGCCGACGAAGAGCCGTTCCGCGGCTCCGTCGACAAGCTCGCGGGCCTGCGCCCCGCGTTCAAGAAGGACGGCACGATCACCGCCGGCAACGCGTCGACCATCAACGACGGCGCGGCGGCGACGGTCGTGATGTCGGTCGACGAAGCGAAGAAGCGCGGCCTCGCACCGCTCGCGAGGATCGTCGGCTACGCCGGCGCCGCAGGTGCGCCGGAGTGGTTCACCACCGCGCCCGCGAAGTCGATCCAGAACTTGCTGAAGCAGACCAACCTGAAGGCCAGCGACGTCGATCTCTGGGAGATCAACGAGGCCTTCAGCGTGGTCGCGCTCGTCAACCAAGACGAGCTCGGCATCCCCACCGAGCGCATCAACGTGCGCGGCGGTGCGGTGGCGCTGGGGCACCCCATCGGTGCCTCGGGTGCGCGCATCCTGACCACACTCATCTACGCGCTGCGCCAGACCGGCAAGAAGCGCGGCGTGGCGAGCTTGTGCATCGGCGGCGGCGAAGCGGTCGCGCTCATGGTGGAGGTGCTGTGATGGCGATCGACACGATCGGAGTTCTCGGTGCGGGGCAGATGGGCGGCGGCATCGCGCAGGTCGCCGCGGGCAAGGGCATCAAGGTGCTGCTCGCCGACGTCGACCGTGCGCACGCCGAAGCCGGCAAGGCCAAGATCGCCAAGACGCTCGGCAAGCTGGTCGAGAAGGGCAAGATCACCGCGGGTGATCGCGATGCGTTGCTCGCCAACATCGAGCCGGTCGACTCGGTCGCCGCGTTCGCGAGCGTCGACTTCGCCGTCGAAGCCGCCACCGAGAACATCGAGCTCAAGAAGAAGCTGATGGCCTCGCTCGATGCGGCGTGCAAGCCCGGAGCGATCATCGCGACCAACACCAGCTCGATCGGCATCACGTTGCTCGGCGCGGTCACCAAGCGCCCGCAGCAGATCATCGGCATGCACTTCATGAACCCGGTGCCGTTGATGGAGCTCGTGGAGATCATCCGCGGCTTGCCCACCAGCGACGAGACCTACGCGACCACCATCGCGCTCGCGGAGCGACTCGGCAAGATCACCGTCACGAGCAAGGACAGCCCCGGCTTCATCGTGAACCGCGTGCTGATCCCGCTCATCAACGAGGCCTGCTTCGCGCTGCAGGAGAGCCTGGGCACCGCCGCCGACATCGACACCGGCGTGAAGAAGGGCCTCAACCATCCGATGGGTCCGCTCGAGCTCGCCGATCTCATCGGGCTCGACACCTGCCTCGCGATCGCCGAGGTGCTGCATCGCGAGCTCGGCGACGACAAGTATCGCCCCGCGAACATCCTGCGCGTGCACGTGCAGGCCGGCTGGCTGGGCCGCAAGACCGGGCGCGGCTTCTACGACTACGGGGCGAAGTGATGGCGTCGTACGAGACCCTGAAGATCGAAGACAAAGGTGCGATCCGCATCGTCACGATCGATCGCCCTGCGGTGCTCAACGCGATCGATGCGACGGTCATCCGCGAGCTCACCGCGGTCGTCGAAGCGACCGACGGCGCGGCGAACATCCGTGGCCTCTTGCTCACCGGCGGCGGCGAGAAAGCCTTCGTCGCGGGAGCCGACATCGCGTCGATGAGCGACATGGATCCCGAGCGCGCGCTCGCGTTCGCCGGCAGTGGCCACGCGCTGGGCGAGATGCTCTCCGCGCTGCCGATCCCCACGCTCGCCGCGGTCGGTGGCTTCGCGCTCGGTGGCGGCTGCGAGCTCGCGCTCGCCTGCGACTTCATCTACGCCAGCGACAACGCGAAGTTCGGGCAGCCCGAGGTGAAGCTCGGAGTGATCCCCGGCTTCGGCGGCACGCAGCGCATGGGCCGTCGCGTGGGCCTCGCGCGCGCGCTCGAGCTGTGCATGACGGGAGCGATCATCGGCGCCGAAGAAGCGCTGCGCATCGGCCTCGTCAACCGCGTGGTGCCGAAGGCCGAGCTGCTGACGGTCGCGCTCGCGACGCTCGAGACGATCGCGCAGATGGGCCCACTCGCCATCGCCAAGGTGAAGGAAGTCCTGCACGAGGGCAGCGAGCTGCCGCTCGCCGACGCGATGCTGCTCGAGCAGCGCGGCTTCGCGGAGCTGTTCGCGACTGCGGATCAGAAGGAAGGCATGGCCGCCTTCTTGGCAAAACGCCCAGCCGCCTTCACCGGGAAGTAGGGGAGCTGCGATCGCGCGTGCGCAGGGTCGGCGCGCGCGCCTCTCGCGGTGCGCGGGCTTTGGCGGTAAGCTGCGCGGCAGCCGATGGACCTGCAGCTCACCGCCGAGCACGACGCGCTCGTACGCATGGTGCGAGAGTTCGCCGAGCGCGAGGTGAAGCCACTCGCCGCAGCGATCGATCGCGACGCACGTTTCCCCAAGGAGCTCGTCGCCCGCATGGCCGAGCTGGGCCTGATGGGCATCGAGGTGCCGGTCGAGCAGGGCGGCAGCGGGCTCGACACCATCGCCTACGTGCTCGCGATGGAGGAGATCTCGGCCGCGTGCGCGTCGACGGGCGTCATCATGAGCGTGAACAACTCGCTCGTGTGCGATCCGCTGCGCAAGTTCGCGACGCCCGAGCAGCAAGAGAAGTGGCTGGTACCGCTCGCGTCGGGCGAGAAGCTGGGCTGCTTCATGCTCAGCGAGCCCGAGGCCGGCTCCGACGCGGCCGCGCAGAAGACCGTCGCGATCCCAGACGGTGACGGCTTCGTCATCGACGGCATCAAGAACTGGATCACCAACGGTCCGCAGGCCGATACCGGCATCCTCTTCGCGATGACCGACAAGGCCGCGGGCCATCGCGGCATCAGTGCATTCGTCGTCGACATGAACGGCAAGGGCATTCGGCGCGGGCACAAGGACGACAAGCTCGGCATCCGCGCGAGCCACTCGTCGCAGATCTTCTTCGACGAGCATCGTGTCGGCAAAGACCAGCTGCTCGGGCGCGTCGGCGAAGGCTTCAAGGTCGCGATGAGCACGCTCGACTGCGGGCGCATCGGCATCGCCGCGCAGGCGCTGGGCATCGCGCGCGCGTCGTTCGAGACCGCGGCCGCGTACGCGTGCGTGCGCAAGACCTTCGGCAAGCGCGTCGTCGATCACCAGGCGATCGCGTTCATGCTCGCCGACATGGAATGCGAGCTCGAGGCCGCACGGCTGCTCACGCTCCGCGCCGCCGCGGCGAAGATGGCCGGGCAACGCCACAGCCGCGAGAGCGCGATGGCGAAGCTCTACGCCTCGGAGTGCGCCAATCGCCTCGCCAAGGCCGCCATCCAGATCCACGGCGGCAACGGCTACGTCACCGAGTTCCCCGTCGAACGCTTCTATCGCGACGCGAAGATCACCGAGATCTACGAGGGCACGAGCGAGATCCAGCGCGTGGTGATCGCTGCCGACATGCTGCGCGCCTGAGCGCCATCGAAAGGCCATCCATGACCAACCGCAAGCCAGCCATCATCGTCCTCCTCGCCGCCGCGATCGCACTGCCGGGTTGCAAGAAGAGCGACACCGATCATCCCGATGTCGCGTCGTCGCACCGCAACAGCAAGTACCACGGCGACATCGTCACCGGCACGTACCGCGACGAGCACAAGGATCAGGGCAAGGGCATCCATCCCTCGACCTTGCGCTCGATCGAGGACACGATCTCGAACACGTACGAGCGTGACTTCGAGCGCTGCCTCGAGGACGCGATGGACGTCGAGGGCACTCGCTTCATGCGCAGCCTCTTCACGGTCGAGTTCAAGATCGACACCAAGGGCAACGCGGGCGAGGCCAAGGTGCTCGAGATCTGGGTGAAGAAGCAGAACGCCAAGGGCAGCAACATCGGCGACGTGAAGCCCGACGGCATGAAGGACTGCGTCATCGCATCGATCGACGAGTGGGTCTTCGATCCCGCGCCCGAGGTCGACTACGTGCACACGTATCGCGGTCAGGTCGGCGAGGCCTTCTAGCTTCGATGTTCTCGTTCGAGCCCAACGAGGGCGAGCTCGCCGTCGCCACGGTCGCGCGGCGCATCGCCGACGAGGTGCTGGCACCGCGCGCGGCCGAGCTCGATCGCCGCGGCGGTTTTCCGCGCGAGTCGTTGGCTGCGCTCGCGCGCGAAGGGCTGCTCGGCATCAACGTCGCGAAGAATCTCGGCGGTCGCGAAGCCGGCGCGGTCGCGTACAGCCTCGCGGTCACCGAGCTCGCGGCCGCTTGTGCCTCGACCACCGTCGCGCTGTGCGTCAGCAACATGGTCGCCGAGGTCGTGCAGCGCTTCGGCACCCCGGCGCAGCGCGAGCAACACATCCCGCGCTTGTGCGATGGTCGCAACGTCGTCGGTGCGTTCGCGCTGTCGGAGGCGGGGGCGGGCAGCGATCCCGCGGGCATGCGCACGCGCGCGACGAAGACCGATCGCGGCTGGCTCATCGAAGGCAGCAAGCTGTGGATCACCAGCGGCTCCGATGCGGGGCTGTTCGTGGTGTGGGCGCGCACCAGCGACGAGCCCGGTGCGCGCGGCATCTCGGCGTTCCTCGTGCCGGGTGACACGCCGGGGCTCGGACGCGGCAAGCCCGAGCACAAGATGGGCCTGTGCGGCAGCACGACCACCGCGATCGAATTCAGCGGCTGCGAGCTGCCGGCCGATGCCTTGCTCGACGAGATCGGGCGCGGCTTCCCGATCGCCATGATGGCGCTCGACGGCGGGCGCATCGGCATCGCTTCGCAGGCGCTCGGCATCGGGCTCGCGGCCACGCACGCCGCAGCCGGTTGGGCGCGCGAGCAGCACGGCGCGAACGTGCCGCAGTGGATCCAACACCAGCTCGCCG
>DASZPU010000961.1:0-7864 GCA_035550195.1 Nannocystaceae bacterium | reverse complement strand
AGGAAGGCTCCTGCGGCGGCGAGAAGGCCGAAGGCTCGTGCGGCGGCGAGAAGGCCCCCGAGGGCGGCGGCTGATCTCGATCGTCTTCACTGCGTGTGAAGAACGGACCCGCGGCGGCCTCGGCTTCCGCGGGTTCGTGCTTTCATGAGGCGAGCATGAGCGCGACACCGACGGGCATCGGATTGGGGCTGCGCGCCGCGTTCATCGAACGCGTCGAGCGCGGTGACGCCGATGGTCGTGTCGCGTTCCTCGAGATCTCGCCCGAGAACTACATGCACCGCGGCGGCAAGGCGCCGCGACGGTTGGCGGCGATCGCCGAGCGCTTCGACATCATCACGCACGGACTGATGATGTCGCTCGGCGGCAGCGATCCGTTCGACGACGAGTACTTCGCGCAGTTGCGTGGGTTTCTCGATCGCCACCAAGCGCCGTGGCACTCGGATCATCTGTGTTGGAGCGGGCTCGACGGTGCGCTCTTGCACGATCTGCTGCCGGTGCCGTTCACGTCGCGCGCGGCGAAGCGCGTGGCCGAGCGCGTGATCGAGGCGCGCGATCGCCTGGGGCGGCCGATGGCGGTCGAGAACATCAGCTGGTACCTGCACGCGGGCGCCCCACAGAAGGACGAGCCCGACTTCGTCGCCGAGGTGCTCGAGCGTGCGGACTGTCAGCTCATGCTCGACGTCAACAACGTCTTCGTGAACGCGAGCAATCACGGCTTCGATCCGTTCGAGTGGTTGAAGAAGATCCCGCTCGAGCGCGTGATCCAGCTGCACATCGCCGGGCACGAGCTGTGGGACGACACGCTCATCGTCGACACCCACGGCGCCGAAGCGAAGACCGAGGTACAGGACATGCTCGCCTGGGTCATCGAGCGCGTCGGGCCCAAGCCCGTCGTGCTCGAGCGCGACTCGAACATTCCACCGTTGTCCGAGCTGCTCGACGAAGTCGCGACGATCGATCGCGTGTACCAGGCCGCGGTCTCGCGCTGGCGCGCGCGGCAGGAGGTGGCCCGTGGCGCATGAGCCCGAGGCGGCGATCGTGGCGATGAACGCCGCGATCCGCCTGGTCGATGCGCCGGCGGCGATGCGCGGCGACTTCGCGGCGTTCCTGCGCGCGCACGGTGTCGACGGCGAAGACCTCGACACGTTGGTGGGCGTCGGTGCGGAGCGCGTGCTGGTCTATCGCGCGCTCGTGCACAACCGACTGCGTTCCGCGACGCGCGAGTTCATCCCGCGCACGGCCGCGCGGCGCAACAAGCCCGAGTTTCGCGCGGACTTCGACGCGTTCATGCAAGCGCACGCATCGCAGAGCTTCTTCCTGCGCGACGTACCCGGCGAGTTCGTCGAGTGGGTGCGGCCGCGGTGGGCGGATGACCCCGCGGTGCCGAAGTATCTCGGCGACCTCGCGCGCCACGAGCTGCTCGAGACCGAGGTGCGCAACGATCCGCTCGACGACGAAGCACCGAGCGGCGTGGCGATCGACCTCGAGCTGCCGCTGCGCTTCGGCGGCGCGGCGCGGCTGATGAAGTACGACTGGGCGGTGCACAAGCTGCCGATCGACATCGACGATCGCAGCGATCCCGCAGAAGCTCCGACGCACCTGCTGGTGTACCGCGACGAGACCGTGAAGGTGCGCTACCTCGAGCTCACCGGTTGGGCGACGGCGGTGCTCGAGCAGCTGCTCGTGCAGCGCAAGCCGGTGCGCGAGGGATTGCTCGCCGCCGCCGCATCGCTCGACGAACCGCTCGACGACGACAAGCTCGCCCGCGCCGCGACGTTGTTCGCAGAGCTCGGCGATCACGCGGTGCTGCTGGGCGCGGAGCCGACGCGATGAGGGGGCTGCTCGTCGCGGCCTTCGCTGCACTGCTCGTCGCGTGTCCGGCAAGGGACGAACAGACGACGGTCGCGGAGACCTCGGGCTCGTCGACCGCGACGAGCGCTGACACCTCGACGGGCACGGCTCCGCTCGACTGCGAGAGCATCCTGGACGAAGCGAGCTGTGCTGGAGCGCGCCCGACAGCGAACCGCCGGCATGCGAGTGCGTGTGCCTCGAGTAGAGCGCCCGAATCAAGATCGCAGGCTGCGGGTCAGCCAGCGCCACAAGCGGGTCAGCCAGTGCTCGCGGAGCGCTTGGTAGTGGCCCGACTGTTCGAGTGACGGTGGCGAGCGGTCGTCGCGATCCGGCGCGGGCTTGCGGTAGCCCTGCTCGCGCACCGCGGGGCGCGGAGCGGTGCGCCAGCGGCCGCGCTTCAGGTCGTCGCTCACGCGCTCGCGGCCTGCGGCGCCGCGATCTTCAGCAGTAGATCGCCGGCCGCCATCGCGTCGCCGACCTTCACGACCACGCGTTCGACCACGCCGGCGATCGGCGACGTCACCACCGTTTCCATCTTCATCGCGGAGAGCACGACCAGCGGTGTGCCCTTGGCGACCTTCGTTCCGGCCGGCGCTTTCACGTCGACGACGTTGCCCGGCATCGGTGCGCCGATCGAGCCCACGTCGCCGGGCGTCGCACGCTCGCGCACCACCACCGTCTTGCTGGCCTTCTCGTCGCGGATGCGGATCGATCGCGCGCGCCCGTTGAGATCGAAGTAGACCTCGCGCGTGCCGTCCTCGCGCAGCTCGCCGATCGCGACGAGCTGGATGATGAGCGCCTTGCCCTGTTCGATCTCCACCGTGAACTCGTCGCCCACTTCGATCGGGCCGAGGAACTGTCGCGTGGGGATCACCGAGATGTCGCTGTGCGCCTCGCGAAACGCCATGAACTCCGCGAACACCTTCGGGTAGAGCGCGGCCGACAGCAGATCGACCTCGCGGATGTGCGGACCGTGGGCATCGCGGAGCTCGCGACGCAGCGCATCGAAGTCGACCGGCTCGAGCGACGCACCGGGTCGCCCTTCGATCGGCGCGCGGCCGTGCAGGATCTTCGCGCGCAGCGGCTCCGGAAATCCGCCGTACGGTCGCCCGAGCGCGCCCTGGAAGAACTCGATCACCGAGCTCGGCAGCGACAGCGTCTCGGCGCGCTCGAGCACGTCTTCTTCCGACAGATCGTTCTGGACCATGAACTGCGCGAAGTCGCCGACCACCTTCGACGACGGCGTGACCTTGATGACGTCGCCGCACAGCCGATTCGCCGCCGCGTACGCGCGCTTGATCGCGGGCCACCGCTCCGCGAGCCCGAGCTGTCGCGCTTGGAACTGCAGGTTCGTGTACTGCCCGCCCGGCATCTCGTGGAAGTAGACGTCGGCGCTGCCGCTCTTCAGCCCCGACTCGAACGGCGCGTAGAGCTGACGCGCCTGCTCCCAGTAGTCGGCGAGCCCACCGATCGCCTCGAGATCGAGCTCGACCGCGCGCGGCGTGCCTTGCAGCGCCGCGACGATCGCTCCCATCGCCGGCTGCGAGGTGAGCCCGGCCATCGGCTCGAGCGCGACATCCACGACGTCGGCACCGGCATCGGCGCACGCGAGCATCGCTGCGACGCCGCTCGCCGCGGTGTCGTGGGTGTGCACGTGCACGGGCACGTCGGGGAAGTGCTCGCGCAGCGCCGACACCAGCAGCGTCGCGGCGCGCGGCTTGAGCAGCCCTGCCATGTCCTTGATCGCGAGCACGTGCGTGCCGAGCTCGACGAGCTGGCCCGCGAGATCGACGTAGTACTGCAGGCTGTACTTCGTGCGCGACGGATCCGCGACGTCGCCCGAGTAGCAGAGCGCAGCTTCGACCACGCCGCCCGCCTGCCCCACCGCATCGATGCCGAGCTTGAGGTTCTCGACGTAGTTGAGGCAGTCGAAGATGCGGAACACGTCGATGCCGCGCTCGCAAGCGACCTGGGCGAAGCGGAACACCACGTTGTCGGGGTAGTTGGTGTAGCCAACCGCGTTCGCACCGCGCAGCAACATCTGGAACGGGATGTTGGGCACCAGCTCGCGCAGCTTCTCGAGGCGATCCCACGGACACTCGCGCAGGAATCGCAGCGCGACGTCGAAGGTGGCGCCGCCCCACATCTCGAGGCTGTAGCAGCTCGCCATCGCGTGCGCGGTGGCGGGTGCGATCGCGGCGAGATCGATCGTGCGCACGCGCGTCGCGAGCAACGACTGATGCGCGTCGCGCCACGTGGTGTCCATCAGCAAGAGGTGCTGGTGCTGGCGCACCGCCTTCGCGAACGCGGCCGGGCCTTGGTCGCGCAGGATCTTGCGCCAACCATCGGGCGGAAGGGCGCCGTGCGGCACCGCCGGCACCTCGGGCTCGATCTTCGCGGGCGGCGTGCTCGACAACACCGGCGTCGATGCCCCGTTGACTGCGACGCCGCCGAGGTAGCGCAGCAATCGCTGCGCGCGGTTGAGCCGACGCGGGAAGCGGAACAGCCGCGGCGTTTCTTCGAGGAACGCGGTGTCGACTCGCCCCGCGAGGAAGCGCGGATGCGTGAGCACGTTCTGCAGGAACGGGATGTTGGTCTGCACGCCGCGCACGCGGAACTCCGCGAGCGCGCGGCCGAGCTTCTGCGCCGCGGACTGGAAGTCGAGCCCGCGTCCGATCACCTTCGCGAGCATGGAATCGTAGTGCGGCGAGATCTCGGCGCCGGTGTAGCCCGAGCCGGCATCGATGCGGATGCCGAAGCCCTCGCCGGGACGAAACACCTCGATGCGCCCGGTGTCGGGCTGGAAGCTGCGCAGCGGATCCTCGGTGGTGAGCCGACACTGGATCGCGAAGCCACGCACTTCGATGCGGTCCTGCGTGAGTCCGAGCTCGCGCAGCGTCGCGCCGCCGGCGACGAGGATCTGCGACTGCACGAGATCGATTCCGGTGACCTCTTCGGTGACGGTGTGCTCGACCTGGATGCGCGGGTTGGCCTCGATGAAGTAGTGCTGCCCCTGTGGATCGACCAGGAACTCGAACGTGCCGGCGTTGCGATAGCTGACCGAACGCGCGAGCCGAACGGCATCGCCGAGCACGCGCGCGCGCACCTCGGGATCGAAGTTCACCGCGGGCGCGATCTCGACGATCTTCTGGTGACGGCGCTGCACCGAGCAGTCGCGCTCGTAGAGGTGGATGACGTCGCCGGTGCCGTCGCCGAGGATCTGCACCTCGATGTGGCGCGGGTGATCGACGTAGCGCTCGACGAACACCGCACCGTCTCCGAACGCGGCGCGCGCTTCGGAGGTGGCGCGCGCGAACGCGTCGTCGAGATCGCTCGACGAGCGCACCACTCGCATCCCGCGACCGCCTCCGCCCTTCGCGGCCTTCAAGATGATCGGGTAGCCGTGTTGCTCGACGAACGTGTGGGCCGCGGCCGCGTCGACGATCGCTTCGGGCGTGCCCGGCACCACCGGCACGCCGGCCGCGATCGCGAGCTTGCGCCCCGCGGTCTTGTCACCGAGCGCTTCGAGCACCGCCGGTGGCGGACCGACGAACACGATGCCCGCGGCCTCGCACGCCGCCGCGAAGTCGGCACGCTCGGACAAGAACCCGTAGCCGGGATGGATCGCGTCGACGTCGTGCGCACGCGCGATCGCGACGATGTCTTCGATGTCGAGGTACGCGGCCACGGGCGCGCGACCACGTCCGACCAGGTACGACTCGTCGGCCTTGTAACGGTGCAGGTGCAGACGATCCTCGTGGCTGAAGATCGCGACCGTGCGGATGCCGAGCTCGGTGGCGGCACGGAAGACCCGGATCGCGATCTCACCGCGATTGGCACAGAGGAGCTTGCGGATCGGTCGACGCGACACGCCTCGACTTTGCCGGGGCCGCGCGCGGTGATCAACCGCTGTCTGGTGCGGCAATCGCCACGCGTACGACCGCGTTCGGATGCCCCGACGGGTCGGTGAACGCGTTCGGTGCGATGCGGAGCTCGCGAACCTCCGACGTCTCGCCGACGCAGAGATCCAGCACGTTGTCGTCGACCGAATCCGTGCCGGTCGCGGCATCGTCGTCGAGCGCGACCGGGGGCTTCGCGCCACCATCGGCGAGCACGAGCTCGACCCGCGCGAGATCGTCCGACTCGACGCCGCGCAGCTCGTCGCTCCAATACAAGCGCACCACCGATGCCGCACCCGAACAACGCGTGGGCGACGAGGGCAACGCGAGCGCGGCGATCACCTGCGGCCCGTCCGCGAATGCGCCGACCTTGCTCGCGGCGCCGAGCAACGATCCGCCGGCTTCGTCCCACACCGGCTCGATGATCACCGCGTCGGTGGGCGGACGATGTTGGGGATCGCCGAAGTCGCCCCACAACGTGACGGTGCGGTTCTCGTCGTCCTCGCTCGCCGGCGCCAGCACGGCTTCACGTGCACGCACGCGCGAGCCGTCGCCCATCACGATCATGAACGCGCGGCCGGTGAGGCTCGCCGCATCGAGCTCGCGATCGAAGACGAGCACGATCGCGTCGGCATCCGCGGGCGTCTTCTCGTCGTCGCGCGAGAAGTGGGCCGAGAGGATCCCCGGCACGACGAGCGGTACGGTGTCGCGGCGCGGCACGACGTACTCGATGCGCCCCCCTCGCGCGTGGGGACACCCGGCGAGCAAGAGCAGCGCGAGCGCTCGGTAGTGCACGGCGTCATCGTAGCGCACGCGCGCGGGGTCGCAGCTGTTAGGCTCGCGCCGATGCTGCACCTGCATGCGCGCACCGATCCGGCCTGGGGCCGCGCGGCGCTCGCCTGTCTCGACGTGCTGCTCGTCGATCACGCGCACTGCGAGAAGAAGGCGGCCTCGACCGCGCTCGGGCTCGTGTTCCGTTATCCCGAGCACGCACAGCTCGCGGTACCGCTCGCTCGACTCGCGCGTGAAGAGCTCGAGCACTTCGAGCTGGTGATCGGGCACATCCGACGCCGCGGCGGCGAGCTGTCGCGCTATCGACCGAGCCCGTACGCCGCCGAGCTGATGAGCGCAGTGCGCAGCCACGAGCCCGCGCGCATCGTCGACACGCTGTTGTGCTGCAGCCTCATCGAAGCGCGCAGCTGCGATCGCATGCAAGTGCTGCAGCGTGCGCTCGCCGATGCGCATGCGCAAGGCGATCCGCGCGTGGATGCCGAGCTCGTCGGGCTCTACGATGCACTGCTCGCCTGCGAGGCGCGTCACCACGGTGCGTACGTCGAGCTCGCGCGCAGCCTGCCTCGCGTCGAGCGCGACGAGCTCGATCGGCGACTCGACGAGCTGGCGCGTCACGAGGCCGAGGTCATCGCCCGCGCACCCGCCACCGCCCACCTGCACGCGGCCCTGCCCGGCTGAATCCACGATCCTGCAGATCGCTTCACGGACCGCGGGCCGGGCGGGAAACTGTCCGGATGGGGCCCGCTCGGGTCCCGTCACGCCGTGGATTCCCGCGACCCCAGCAGCGAGCGAACGTTCACCGCGCTGTATCGCGCGCACGTGGACTTCGTGTGGCGAGTGGCGCGGGCGCTCGGCGTGCCCGAGGCCAGCATCGACGACGTGGTGCACGACGTGTTCTTCGTCGTGCGTCGTCGGCAGGACGTCATCGCGGACGATCGGCCCGTGCGTCCGTGGCTCGCCGGCATCACGCGCAACGTCGCGATGCATCTGCAGCGCAAGCTCGCGCGCGAGCGTCGACGGCTCGAGGTCGTCGATCCGCCTGCGCCGCCCCGCAATCCCGACGAGCACGTCGGGCTCGGCGAGGCGGCCGCGTTGATGGCCGCGTTCGTCGACAGCCTCGACGAGGACAAGCGTGCGGCGTTCGTGCTGTGCGACATCGAAGGGCTCGCGCAGGTCGACGTGGCGCGCGTGCTCGAGATCAACGCGAACACGCTCTAGGCCCGGTTGCGTGCGGCGCGCCTCGAGCTGGATCGTTTCACCGAACGACTTCGCTCGCGGGAAAGAAGGCGCGCCGATGGCCGTCGATGATCTCGATCGTGCGG
>DASZPU010000960.1:0-16736 GCA_035550195.1 Nannocystaceae bacterium | reverse complement strand
GCGACGATCACGGACGTCATCGCCGACGCCGACGCGATCGGTGACGACGATCTGCGTGCCCGCGCGCTGGTCGACGGCGTGTGGATCTCCGGCGTGGATCTGTATCGCGCCGACGATGCGCGCCGACTCGCCGCATTCGCGAGTGGTGCGATCGAGCGCGCCGGTCTCGTCCACGCGCTGGGCCCCGGTCTGCACGAGGCGCTGGGTCTCGCCGCGATGTACGAGGGCAACAACGCGGTCGCGCGCACCGAGCTGCAGCTCGCGCTCGACGGCACCGAAGCACCGCAGGCACGCGCGACACTGCACGCGAACCTCGCGAGCGTGATGCTGCGCGAGCGCGATGCGAAGGGTGCGGTCACCGAGCTCGAGCGCGCGCTCGCGCAGCTCGACACGCCGACGCTCGACGATCCGCACGCGCGCGCCGGCGTGCTCAACAACCTCGGCTACGCGTTGCTGGCTGCGGATCGCCCGGCCGATGCGCTGGTGATCCATCGCCGCTCGCTCGGCCTGCGCGAGCAGCTCTCCGGCGCCGACTCGCTCGAGGCCGCGAATGCGTCGGGCGGTGTCGGCCTCGCACTGCTCGCGCTCGCGCAACCCAAGGAAGCCCGCGCCCCGCTCGAGCGTGCGCTCGCGATCCGTCTCGCGCACGAAGGTCGCCCCGAGGATCTCGCCGAGGTGCGCTTCGGCCTCGCGCGCGCGCTCGACTCCACCGATCCCCGCGCACGCGAGCTCGCACGAGCCGCGCTCGCGACCTACCAGAGCCCCGAGCTCGGCCAGTCCTACGCACGCGAAGCCGCGAGCGTCGCGGCCTGGCTCGCACAAGCCACTCCGAGGTGAAGCCATGCATTGCAGCGTTCGTTCGTTCGTCCTCGCCACCTCTGCGCTCGCCGCGTGCGCCAAGCCAGCCGGTCACGGCACTGCGCCTGGACGTGCGCAGTGCGACACGATCGACTACGAGGCGCGCAGCCTCTCCGCGCGCGTGAACCTGGCCGGCCGCGCGAGCATCGACATCGACACCAGCAAGCAAGCGATCCGCGAGGTCGACGGCTGGGTCGAGAAGTACTTCGCCGCGTGGTCCACCGCGTGCAACGACTACAAGAACGGCGCGCTCACCCGCGAGGAGTATCGCGACGAGAGCACGCGCATCCGCCAGAGCATGGAGCACTTCGAAGAGCTCGCGATGCGCCTGGCGTCGTCGAAGTCGGACGACGAGTTCGCGACCAACCTCCGCGACACCTGGACCGCGCTCGCGCCCGACTCCGATCGCGTCGATCTCTCCGCCGCACTGAAGGTCTACGTGAAGCGGCCCGGCGCGCGCGACTTCGTGATCGCGTCGCCGGGCGCGTCGCTGCCCACCGGCACGCAGCTCTACACGACGCTGCGGCTCGACGCGCCCGCGAACGTGCAGTTCTACCAGGTCGACGTGCGCGGCAAGACCAACGTGCTCTTCCCCGATCCGCAGATCGCGATCGCGAACCCTTTGCCCGCGGGCGAAGAACTGCGGTTGCCGCCCAACGGCGTGTTCGAGCTCGACGACAAGGATCTCGGCATCGAAGATCTGCACGTCGTCGTCGCCGCCGACTCGGTGCCGGCTGCAGCGCCCGCGCCGGCCGAAGCCCCAGCCGCCGACTGCAAGCAACGCGGGCTCGTGTTCGTCGCCGACGCGTGCCCGAAGACGCGCGGCCTCGTGTTCAAGCGCCAAGGCAGCTCGATCGAGGCGAGCAACGCCGCGGCGGAACGCGGGCTGCACATGGTGTTCTCGTTTCATCACGTCGGCGACGCGGCGGCGTACGGCGACAAGTGCACCGCGAAACCCGGCGAGAAGTGTCGCGGGGTCGAGCCGCTGCGATCGACGGTGGCGAAGCGTCCGCCGAAGATGCCCGACGACTTCGGCAAGTGCCCCGGCAACGCGGCGCCGAAGGAGATGGCGGGGCCCGGGGGCAGCTACGAGAAGTGGTGCGTCGAGCACGACTCCACGGGGCAGCTCGTCGATCACGGTCCGTATCGCAAGTGGTACGCCGGCGGATCGCTGTGGGTGAAGGGCGAGCTCGACATGGGTCGTCGCACCGGCAAGTGGACGACCTTCGACGCGGTGGGCACCGTGGTCGCTGCCGTCGACTACTGACGCGACGCGCACTCGGCTGCGCGCGCGAGCAGGAGCGTGCGCTCGCGTTCGTTGCGGGTGAGCGCCGCGGCGCGTTCGAGCTCGACCTTCGCTTCGGCGAAGCGACCCAGCTTGAAGAGCAGATCGCCGCGCACACCGGGCAAGAGGTGATAGCGCGCGAGCGCGGGCTCGTCTTGCAGCGCATCGACGATCGCGAGGCCGGCCGCGGGACCGTCGGCCATCGCGACTGCGACCGCGCGATTGAGCTCGACCACCGGCGACGGCCAGCGTTGCGCGAGCTCGTCGTAGAGCGCCACGATGCGGCGCCAGTCGGTGGCGTCCGCCGTGGTCGCGCGCGCATGACAGGCCGCCAGCGCCGCCTGCAGCAGATACGGACCGGGCGAGACCCCGAGCGCTTCACCTCGCGCGAGCGCAGCGAGGCCGCGCCGGATCAACAAGCGATCCCAGCGCGTGCGATCCTGATCGAGCAGGAGGATCGGCTCGCCCTTTGCGTTCACGCGCGCGCCGGCGCGCGAGGCTTGGATCTCCATCAATGCGACCAGCCCGTGCACCTCGGGCTCGAGCGGCGCGAGCTCGGCGAGGATTCGTCCGAGTCGCAGCGCGTCGTCGCACAACCCGGGCCGCATCCAGTCGTCGCCCGCGGTCGCGGAGTAGCCTTCGTTGAAGATCAGATAGACGACCTCGAGCACCGATGCGAGCCGCTCCGACAGCTCGGGTCCGCGCGGCACCTCGAACGGCACCTGCTTCTCCGCGAGCGTTCGCTTCGCGCGGACGATCCGCTGCGCGACGGTGGGCTCGGGCACGAGGAACGCGCGGGCGATCTCGTCGGTGGCAAGGCCGCCCAGCATGCGCAGCGTGAGCGCGACGCGGGCCTCCGACGACAGCACCGGATGGCAACACGTGAACACGAGGCGCAGCAGATCGTCACCGACGTCGTCGTCGATCGCGTGCTCGAGCTGCTCGACCAAGTCGCTCGGCGGCGCGCTCTCCACTTCCGCATGCTTGCGCTCGATCATCTCGCGCCGACGCAAGCGATCGATCGCGCGATGCTTCGCGGTGGTCATCAGCCATGCGCCGGGATTGTGCGGCACGCCATCGCTCGGCCACTGCTCGAGCGCCGCGACCAGAGCATCCTGCGCGAGCTCTTCGGCGAGCCCGACATCTTTCACCATGCGCGCGAGCCCAGCGATGACGCGGGGCGACTCCATGCGCCACACGGCGGAAATGGCGCTGCGAGTCTCGGTCGCCGTCACGCGACCGAGACTCTACTCGCTCACTGCTTCGCAGTCTGCTCCTGCAGGCGCGCGTGGTGATCGACGGCGTCGCCGGCGGGGAAGTCGGTCAGCTCGTAGACCTGGCGGATCTCGATCTCCGCCTTGCCGCGCATCGGGTTCGGGCAGCGCTTCACCCACTCGATCGCTTCTTCCTTGGACTTGCACTGCAGCATCCAGTAGCCGGCGAGCACTTCCTTCGCCTCGCTGAACGGGCCGTCCACCACTCGACGCTCCGTGCCGTCGAAGTACACGCGCGCGCCCTTCGAGGTCGGCTGCAAGCCGTTGCCGTCGAGCATCACGCCCGCCTTGATCAGTTGCTCGTTGTACTTCGCCATCGCCGCGAGCTCTTCCTCGGTGGGCAGCACGCCGGCCTCGCTGTTCGCATCACCCTTGAGCAGAATCATGAATCGCATCGTTCGTCGCTCCTTCTGATCACGGCGTCGAGCGAGCCTGTCCGGGATCGACAAGGGGGGCGAGATTTTCTGCGATTTTCTGCGCAGCGGCGCGAAACCGCCGCTACGGCTCAGAAATCGTGGGTTGCGCCGTTCACGTCGGGGAACGGCACGACCACCACTTCGGAGCGTTCCTTCACCGGCGACTGGCTGCCGTCGTCGAGCACGCCGCGCGTGTTGCCCGCGACGACGAAGATGCCGACGATCTCGCCGGTCGCGGGCTGGCGTCCGTCGAGCTCGCCCCAGCGCGCATCGTAGTACCAGTTGATCGCGATCTGGTTGTCCGCCGCCACGTTGCCGCCTTGCACGTCGAGCCCGTACCAGTACTGCATCGCCGCCGACGTGTGCCACACGCCGTCGATGTTCTCGACCAGCCCGAGCGTGTACTGCAACGGACCCTCCCAACCAGGCGGCGTGATGTCGGGCCAGCGCTCGGGATCTTCTTGCTTCGAGAACTCGACGTGCACACCGTCGTTGCTGAACACGAGCTTCGTGATGTTGGTCGTGACCGGCCAGTCCGCGATGCCGGTGGGATTGTCGTGGAAGACGACGTCGTGCAGATCGATCGCGGTCGGCACCTCGCCGGTGGTGCCCGAGCTCGAGTCGTCCGCGCCGTCGCTGCTGCCGGTGTCGGTGGGCGCGACCGTGGTGCCCACGCTCGAGCTCTCGGACGCACCGCCGCTGCTGCTCTGCGCGCCGCCGGATCCACTGTCGTCGATCGGCACGCAGATCGATCCGACCAGCATCGTACCGATCGGACATCCGAGCCCGGTGTCGGAGCTCGGCGAAGCATCGCCACACGCGACGAGCACGAACGAAGAGAGCACGAACGAAGATCGCTTCATCGAAAACCCCACGCCGTCGTCGACGATGACACGCTTCTCGCTGCAGCGCCGCCGCCGGTGCCTGCATTGCTGTTCGAGGCGTGATCGTCTCGCAATGGCGCCGACGAACGGATCGTTCAACCCGCGTCGAGCTCGGCCAACGCTACGCGTGCGGCCTCGCTGTGCTCCGGGTTGCCGCCACCGCGGGCGAGCACGTCGAGCGCCGCGCGATAGCTCTTGCGCGCGTCTTCGAGCCGCCCGAGCTGGCGGTACCGATCGCCCGCGTAGCGCAAGGCTTCACCGCGCAAGGGCACCGCGTCGGAGGGCAAGAGCTCGAGCTCTTTCATGCACTCGTCCTGCGTCGCACCAGCCTCGGCGAAGCGACCGGCCTTCGCGTACGCGTCCGCGAGGTTGCCACAGGGCGCGACGCGGTAGGTGTGCGCCGACGGATCCTCGAGCCTCGCGAGGCGCGTGCGGGCCTCGACGAGCAGCGCGATCGCGGCGTCGTACTTGCCGGCATCGACCTCGATCCCGCCGGCGAGACCGAGCAAGGTGCAGCGCATGTGCTCGCTCGCGCCGAGGTCGGCCGCCAGCCGGATCCCGCGCGCGACCACGGTGCGCGCTTCGTCGAGCTGCTTCGCCTGCATGAGCGCGTTGCCCAACATCACGTGCGCGGCGCAACGATCGTCGGGTGGCACTTCGTCGGTGGCGGCCAGCACGTCGGTCGCAACGCGCAGCGGCGCGAGGCTGGCTGCGGTATCGCCGGCGAGCACGGCCATCCACCCTTCCATCAATCGCGCGCGCGCGGTCTCGACGTGCGTGTCGCCGAGCTCGCGCGCGTAGATCTGTGCGGCCTCCTGCGCGAGCGCGCGCGCCTCGAGGGCGTCACCGGCGAGCAACGCGATGTCGACCAACCGCAACGCCTGCGCCGCGACACCGAGCGGATCGTCGAGCTCGCGCTCGTACGCGACCGCTTCACGACCGAGCTCGTGCGCGCGGCGATAGTCGCCGCGCTTCACCGCGACACGGCTCTCCGAGCCGCGCAGCTGCGCGATCAGCCACGGCGGATCTCCGACGATCTTCGTGTACGAGCGCGCGCGTGCGATCGCCAGCTCCGCGACGTCGTAGCGCTTGCGATCACCCTCGACGTCCGCCACCAGGATCCATGCGCGCGCGGTCAGATGGGGATCACCGGCGACTTCGGCCTGCTCGAGTGCGCGCTCGGCCGCGGCTTCCTGATCGTCGATGCGATCTTGCCAGTCGGCGAGCGTCGTCTCGACGATCGCCGCTTCGGCGGATAGCCCGGGCAGGTCGAGATCGACGAGCGCGGCGTTGGCCTCGGCGACACCACGGCGCGCCGCGGCGTAGTCCTGGGTGTGAAGCGCCACCTGTACACGCGCGAGCGTGGCCGCGGCGTCGCGACCCGCACCGAGGTCCTCGGCCGCACCCACTCGCGCGTCGACGCAGTGCGCCAGCGATGGCAGCGCGTGCACGAGCACCCGCGCGCGTGTATCCGAGTCCGCGGCCGCGAGCTGTTCGGTGACCTCGAGCAGCTGCGCGCGTGCGCTGCGATGGCACTCCATCGCGCGCGAGGGCAGCTCGAGGGGATCGTCGCCCGCGGTCAGCTCGCCACGCGCCCGCGCGCGCTCACACACCTCGTGCACCCCTTCGCGCCAACGCTCGGCGTACGCGTCGAGCCGTTCGAGCACGACCTGCGACTTGCCGGTGACGCGCTCGCGATCCCACACGTCGGCGAGCCCGGCTTTCGCCGCGAAACACGGCGACTCTTGCTCGCGCATCGCGAAGGCGAACACGACCGCACCGATTGCGACGCCGACGCCCGCGACGATCGGAGCACGGAGCCCACGTCGACGCTCGAGCTCGTGCAACAGCGTGCGTGCATCGGGATAGCGCTCGTGCGGCGCCTCCGACAAACCGCGCACGAGCACGTCGTGGAACCATGTCGGCACGTCGGCGCGGCGAACGACGCGATCCGGATCCCAGCGCTCGCCGTAGGCTGCCTCCCAGAAGCTCGCGCACAGCGACCACTGATCCGAGCGCGCGTCGCTCGTGCCGACGAACTGCTCGGGGGGCATGTATGCGGGCGTGCCCAACACCTCGCCGGTCGCGGTGAGATCCTCCGCCGGGCGCGGCGAAGCATCGCCGTGCGGCGTGGCATCGCGCGGATCGTCGCGCATGCGCGCGAGCCCGAAGTCGGCGATGCGCAAACGCTCCTCGCCGTCGATCAGCATGTTGCTCGGCTTGAGATCGCGGTGCACGAGCCCGGCGTCGTGCGCCGCCGCGAGCCCACGCACCGCCTGCACCGCGAGCGCGAGCATGCGTTGGAAGCGTGCGCGCGTGCCCGGCGGGTTGCGCTCGCACCACTCGCGCAACGTACCGCCTTCGACGAGCTCCATCGCGACGTACACGCGGCCCGCGTCGACACCCGCTTCGTACACGGTGACGACGTTGGGATGGCTCAGGCGCGCGAGCGTCTGCGCCTCGCGACGCATGCGCTCGGTGAGGTGCTCGCGACCCGCGGCGAGCACCTTGAGCGCGACCGCACGACCGAGCTCGGGATCGAACGCGCGATACACCACGCCCATGCCGCCGCCCGCGATGCGATCGACGATCACGAAGCGGCCGAGCCGAACGGGCGCGGTGTCGTTGCCGAACAGCGAGCGCTCGAGCGACGCGGCCATGAGCTGCCCGCCGATGCTCGGTGCCTGTGTGACGACGTCGGACTCGGAGGCCATGAATCGGCGCGCGCGATGCTAGCAAGGTTGGTACCCCGACCCCGGCGATCCGTTCCCGTGGTTGCGGCTCCTGCTCGGATCTGTCAGACCGGCGGCGATGGACACGATCCTCGCGATCTCGGGCAGTCTGCGCCAAGGCTCGTTCAACACCGCGCTCGCGCGCGCGGCCATCGGGTTCGCGCCCGCGGACTGCACGATCGAGCTGGCCTCGATCCGCGAGATCCCGCTGTACGACGGCGACGTCGAGGCCCAGGGCATGCCGCCCGCGGTCGAGGCACTGAAGGATCGCATCGCGAATGCGATGGGCTTCCTCCTGATCACGCCCGAGTACAACAACTCGGTGCCGGGCGTGCTGAAGAACGCGATCGATTGGTGCACGCGACCGCCGAAGGACATGGCGCGCGTGTGGGGTGACATTCCGTTCGGCATCATCGGTGCGACGCCGGGGCCCGGCGGCACGCGGCTGTCGCAGACCGCGTGGTTGCCGGTGGTGCGCCAGCTCGGTGCGCGACCGTTCTTCGCGAAGGCGGTGTATCTCGCCAGCGCGCGCAATGCCTTCGACGAGGCGGGCAACCTCGTCGACGAGAAGCTGCGCGAGGTGGTGCAGAAGTACGTCGAAGGGTTCGTCGCGTTTGCGAGATCGAATCGGCGAAGGTAGAGGTTGGTTTTTGCAGGGGCTGCGCCCCTACGCGACGGTTGCTCGAGCGAGCTGTCCGCCTTTGGCGGCCACCTCCCTCGGCAATTCTCCGCGAGCAATTCGGGCGTTTCTTCGGTCCGATTCACTTCGCTTTCATCGGCGATTCGTGGGCGTGTGATGCGGGCCGTGCATCCTCGACAGCGAGGAGAAACGAACGTGTCAGCAGCCGTGATGATGGTGTCGAATCTGTTGCAACTCGCGGTCGGGCGGCAGGTCGAGCACGAGGGGCCGGCACAGCGCACGCAGTTCACGTTGGCGGCGGCTCTGTCGGCGCTCGGATTCGCGGCGATCTGGGGGCTCGCGGCCGGCAGCTCGTCGCTCACGCTCGCGCTCGGCAACGCCTACAAGCTGCCGATGGTCGTGTTGCTCTCGTCGCTCGCCGCGGTGCCGGCCGGCTTGCTCACCCTGCGGCTCACCGGTGCACGCTTCGCCGCGCGCGAGTTGTTGCTCGCGTTCGCGACCTCGGTGTTCGCCGGCACGATGGTGCTCGCGGTGCTCTCACCGCTCGTCGCGCTCTACTATCACACGAGCTCGTGGGCCGGCCCGTACCTCGGCATGGGCTCCGCGCTCGCAGCGATCGTCGTCGCGATCTCGTCGTTCGCGCGCAGCGCGATCGGTCGCGCCGATCGCAACATGGGTGATCTCCGACTGCTCGCGTTCCCCATCGTCGTGATGGTGCTGATGCAGGTCGCGTCGCTGTTGCAGATGATCGCACTCGCGTCGCCGATCCTTCCCGAGACCACCGTCTTCGACACCGGCATCGACCAGCTCGTGCGCTGAGGGAGCGACGACCATGATCACGATGATGCTGGCGCTCGCGCTCGAAGGCCCCCACGCCCACCACGACGTCGCGCTGGTCGACGATCGCGTCACGATCGACACGCATTGGAGCACCGGCACGATCGCCCGCGGCGAGCATGCGGTCGCGCTCGCGGTGCCCCTGCCCGCCGATGCGGAGCTCGTCGGCGCCACGCCCGTGCGCGACGGCGACGAGCACATCATCGCGCTGGTGTTCGACGGCAGCGAGCCGCCGCACCTACAGACGCGCGTGCCGTTCGGCTCGGCGCAGCATGCATTGCCGATCCCCGTGCTCGACGGCAGCGGCGTGCAGCGGGTCAGCCTCGACGCGGCGCTCGGCTTCCACCCCGATCCCGCGCTCGAGATGGTCACCCACCTCGGCCACCACGTCTCGACGGAGATCGATCACCACGAGCGACGCGCGATCGATCGCCAGCTGCGCGCCGCTCCGCTCGGCAGCTACTACGCGACGAGCAGCGTGATCACACGCGAGCACGGGCTCGTCGGCGAGCTCGAGCTGCGCGCGGACATGCGCCGACGCTCGGCGATCGCAGTCGCGGTGCTCTTCGTCGTCGTGTGCGGCGTGGGCGTGATCGCGTACCGGAGATCGCAGCGCGGCGCCGAAGCCGAGCGCGCCGAACGAGTGCTCGAGGCCGAGTTCGACGGCCTCGAGCGCGATGGTGCGTGACATCGTCACCGGCGATCTCGTCATGACGATTGCGCTGCTGTTGTTGCTGATCGGCTGGTGTCGTCGAAAGCTCGGCGGCGTACCGCGATCGGACAGTTCGCGTTCGGTAGCGGCGCTCACGGCGGATCCGCCCACGCTCGCGTGCGCACCGAGTCCGGAGGATCGTCACTTCGCGCGACGTTGAGGATCCGCGAAAGCGGTGGCACACCGGTCCTCGTGACGACCCCGACCGACGGCCTCGCCCACCTGCGGCGCACGACGATCTGGTCGGTCGCGTTGGTGGCGATCTGGTCGGCGATCCTCGGCCCTTGGCTGGGCTGGGCGATGGTGGTCGGGCTCGCCGCGGGCGCCTTCGTCGGGCTGCTCAATTTGTGGCTCGGCGCGCGCGCGCTCGCGCTGCTCATCCCCCGCCTCGCCAACGGAAACACGAAAGACAACCGGACTGCGCTGACGCTGCTTCTGCTCATGAAGTGGCCCCTGGTCCTGCTTGCGCTCCTCGGGATCCTTTGGTACCTACCCGCGCGTCCAGAGGGGGTTGCCCTCGGCGTCGCGATCTCGCTGGCAGCAGCTTCGATCGCGTGGATCCGCCGACCCACGTCTTCCACCGACGCGCCTTCCTGAATCATGGGCGAACACGACACCTGGTACACGATCCTGCCTGGCTGGCACGACCTCGAGCACTGGTTCGAAGAAGGTCTGCGCCGCGATTGGAAAGCGGTCATGTTCCAGGAGACCGAGTTCTCCTTGGTGCACGTGGTGTCCGCGCTGATCGCCGCCGCGCTCATCCTCGTCGCCACGCTGCGCTACCGCGCCGGCCTCAACGAGAACGTCGGCGGTGAGACCGGCGGCGTGGTGCCGTCGCGTCGCTTCACGCTCGGCGCGATGATGGACGGCTTCGTCGGTGCGGTGCACAAGCTCGCCGCCGACGTGATGGGCGAAGAGGAAGCCAACCGCTTCCTGCCGATCTTCGGCACGCTCGCGCTGTTCCTCTTCTGCTGCAACATCCAGGGTCTGATCCCCGGCTTCGCGCCCGCCACCACCACGCTCAACACGAACCTCGCGCTCGCGCTGATCGTGTTCCTGCTCTACAACGTGATGGGGCTCTACCGTAACGGTCTGTCGTATCTGGCGCACTTCGCCGGCCCGAAGATCGGCGGCTTCCCGTGGATGTTCCCGCTGTTCATCCCGGTCGAGGTCGCGAGCCATCTCGCGCGCCCGGTGTCGCTGTCGTTGCGCCTGCTCGGCAACATCTTGGCCGACCACAAGGTCGTGCTCGCCTTCGCCGGCCTGGTCGCCGTGCTGCTGCCGGTTCCATTCCTACTGCTCGGTGTGATGGTCGCGATCATCCAGACGCTGATCTTCACCCTGCTCGCCATCATCTACGTGGGGATGGCGATCGAGCACCACGAAGAACACTGAGTCGCTCAAAGAGAAACGCCATGAAGAACAACGCCGCAAAGCTCGCTGCATTCGTGACCTGCTTCCTGCTGCCCGCCATCGCGGCAGCGGCTCCCGCTGCGGCGGCGCCCGCCCAGCAGAGCGGCCCCAACGACGGCATGTACGCCATCGCCATGGGCATCGGCATGGGCCTCGCCGCGCTCGGCTGCGGCATCGGTCAGGGTCGCGCCGCCGGTGCTGCGCTCGAGGGCATCTGCCGCAACCCCAACGCGTCCGACAAGGCGTTCACGCCGTTCCTCCTCGGCCTCGCGTTCATCGAGTCGTTGGTGATCTTCACCTTCGTCGTCGCGGCCGCGCTCATCTTCCCGAAGTTCGGGTTCTGAGTCTCCCCCGCGGCCGTCACGGGCTCCGCGGTACGCAGCCTGTGGCTGCGGATTGCCCCCCGCAAGCGGGGGGCGATTCTCGTCTCGATCGAAGCTTGGTTTCGTGAGGCCGTCTGCGCTCGGCCTCGAGCATGTCGACGTCGCTCGCGCCGCGGGGCTCCAATCGCCGTGCCAATCTGCCGGCGGACGAACGCCGATCGCCGATGCGAGCGCCGTTGCCGATCGCGCGGCACGTTGCAGCCCGGGTGTGTGCCCCCGGATCACGGCGAGACCAGTTACGTCGGCAGCGCCAAGCTCGTCGACAAGGTCGCGCTCGTCCACGGCGGTGACCACGGCATCGGCCGCGCAGTGGCGATCGCGTTCGCCCGCGAAGGTGCCGACGTCGCGATCGGCTGCCTCGACGAGGACGACGACGCGCGCACCACTGCGACCCACGTGCAGCAAGCCGGCCGTCGTGCGTTGCTGCTGCCCGGCGACGTACGCAACGTCGCGCACTGCGAAGCGCTCGTGCGGCGCACGATCGACGAGCTCGGCAAGCTCGACATCCTCGTGCTCAACGGCGCGCGTCGTCGCGAAGCCGCGTTCACCGAGCTCACGGCCGAGCAGGTCGAGCGTACTTTCCAGACCAACGTCATCGCGCCGATCCACCTCGTGCAGGCCGCCGTGCCGCACTTGAAGTCGGGCGCGTCGATCCTCATCACGGGGTCCGTGACCGCGCTCGCCGGCGATCCGCGGCTCGTCGACTACGCGTGCAGCAAGGCGGCGATGCACAACCTGACGCTGTCGCTGTCGAAGGCGCTCGCGCAGCAAGGCGTGCGGGTGAACTGCGTCGCGCCGGGCCCGAGCTTCGCGCAGAGTGCCGCGAGCTACGTGTTCCTCGCGTCCGCGGATGCGAGCTTCTACACGGGTGAAGTGCTGACGCCAGCCGCGAGCCGCTGAGCTCACTGCTCGATGCGTTGCTGACCGTGCTCGTCCCACACGCCGGTGAGCGCGTGCTCGTCGAACTGCACGCGCCAGCCGATCGGCAGCGCGACGATCTTGAGCAGGTGCGGTCGCACGTTCACGAGCGTCGACAGCGGCAGCACCGACGATGGTGCGTCATCGGGCGCGCGCGTCAGCACCCAACCCGAGTCGCCCTGCGCGACCGGCTTGCGCCGTCGCATGTGCACGCGCGCGCTGCCGAGTGCATCGAAGTCGAGCGCGAACAGATCGTGGCAGCTGCAGTCGACCATCGGCGCGCGGGCGATCTGATGCACGAGCAACGCGAGCACTTGTTGTTGCGCCGACACCGACAGCTCGCGCACGACCCCCTTTTGCGGATCGCGGTGCCAGTCGGGCTCGCACAGCACCAGCTCGTCGCCCTCGGCCACCAGCGTGATCATCGTCCAGCCCAGCTGCAGCTTCGATCCGGCGCGGATGCCCTTGGGCGTGTCGCGACAGCGCGCGGTGAGCTGGACGAGTCGCTCGACCGCGGCATCGAGCAGCTCGGGATTGCTGTGCGCACCGATGAAGTAGCGCCCGACCAGCCCGTCGTGCCTGCGCTCGCGCGCCTCGCCCATGTCGTGTCCGCCGCTGCGATTGGCTTCGTCGACGCGGCCGGCATGCACGAGCGCGCGCACGCGGAGCTGTTGCGAGCGTGCATCACCGAGCGCGATCGCCTTGTCGAAGCACGCGATCGCTTCGCTGAAGCGAGCGAGCTGCGCGAAGCTGTTGCCGCGATTCGACCACGCGACCGCGTCTTCGGGCGCGACCGCGATCGCCTTCGCATAACACGTCAGCGCTTCCTCGGCCTCGCAGCGATCGTCCAGGATCACGCCGAGATTGATCCACGCATCGGCGTGCCGCGGCTCGAGCCGCACCACCTCACGATAGATCTCCAGCGCTTCGTCGACGTTGCCTTCGTCCGCGAGCGCCACCGCCCGATCGTAGAGCTCATCCGTGCTCATCCGACGAGCGTAGCACTCAAAACCTCGAGAGGATCTCCGACTTCTTCGCTTCGAACTCTTCTTCGGTGAGCAGCCCATCGGCCTTGGCCTTCTTGAGCTGCTCGAGCTTGTCCTTGAGCGTCTTGTCGCCCTTGTGCTCCTCGGTCTTCTCGGCCTTCTTGCTCTTGTAGATGCGCTCGAACATCGCCTTGAGCTCGGCTTCGTCGACCTTGCGACCGTTCTTGAAGTAGTGGTCGCTCACCTCACCCACCGCCCACGTGAGCGCGAAACCGATCGAGATCGACACCACCCACCCGACGAACGGGATCAACTTCGCCGCGGCCATGATGAGATTCTGCGCGACGATGCTCGCGCCGAACGTGCCGAGGATCTCGAGCACCGACTTGCTGTCGAGCTTGTAGCCGTGGATCTTGCCGATGCCCTGCA
This sequence comes from Nannocystaceae bacterium, assembly GCA_035550195.1. GTDB lineage: Bacteria > Myxococcota_A > Polyangia > Nannocystales > Nannocystaceae > Xiheibacterium. The sequence goes on along the minus strand of DASZPU010000960.1, from coordinate 2,969 downwards.
CGAGCCCGATCTGGATCGGCGTGACGAGCACGGTGTCGACCAGCGGGATCGGCTGGAACGTCACCGCACCGGCCGCGACGCTGCACACCTGGATGAGCTCCTTGACCGCGCGCGACTTCTCCTCCTCGGTGGCGGTCGAGTAATCGCCGTCGAGGACGCGCTTGATGGTTTCCAGGTGGCCGGCCATGTTGAGCGACCCTACCATCCATGCGCAGTGCGCATGCCCGCGCGTGCTCGCGCAGGCGAATTCCGAGACGATCGGCCGTCCCGGCGCTACCCTTCCGCATCGTGCTTCTCCGTCATGCCGCGATGACCGCCGCGTTCCTCGTCGCCGTCGCATGTCGACCCAACGGGCTGCAGGAGCCCGGCGGCAACGGCCGCGGCGGCGTCTCGAAGAAGCTCGCGATCCAGCGCGCGAAGGCCCAGACCGGCGATCCTTCGCCGGTGCTCGACATCCTCGAGCGCGAGCTGCAGAGCAACCTCGCGCAGCTGCGCGGCAAGGACGTCGAAGTCGCGGCGTACTTCCTCGGCTACGACCTCGTCGCGAGCGAGCAGCTGTGGATCTCCGCCGAAGACGGCGCGCTCGTGCGCGACGAGCTCGACAGCGATCGCAGCATCGACGTCGACGTGCGCGTCGGCAATCGCAAGCTCGACAACAGCCACAGTCGTGATGGCGACTATGGCCCGGGCAACGGGCTGGGCTCGGGCTTGTCGGTGAGCCTCGACGACGAAGATCTCTCGCTCGCGCAAGGTCTGTGGCTCGACACCGAGCAGCAGTATCACGCCGCCGTGTCTGCGCTGCGCGACGTCGAAGCCGACGAGCAGCTGCGCAGCGGCGAGGACGAGCATCCCGACTTCTCGGTCGAGAAGCCGCTCAAGATGATCCAGCCCGAGGTCGATCTCGACTTCGCGGCGGTCGCGGAGCGCATGCGCCCGGTCGTACAAGCGGTGTCCGAGGTGCTCGGTGGCGACAAGCGTGTGCTGGGCAGCAACGTGTCGCTCACCGCGACCGTCGAGAACCACTACCTCGTGAACTCCGAGGGCACGCGCGTGCAGAACGGGCGCGTGCGACTGCGCGTGCTGCTCGAAGCGCACACGCAGGCCGAGGACGGCATGCGACTCGGGCTCACCGAGACGTTCGAGGCGCACTCGCTCGCGCAGCTACCCGATCGTGCGAAGCTCGTCGCCGCCGCAGAGAAGCTGCGCAACAACCTCATCGCGCTGCAAGCTGCACCGATCGCCGATCCGTACACCGGCCCGGCGGTGCTCGAAGGTCGTGCAGCGGGCGTGTTCTTCCACGAGATCTTCGGCCATCGCCTCGAAGGCCATCGCCAGAAGGACGACGCCGAAGGGCAGACGTTCACCGATCAGCTGGGCAAGCGCATCCTGCCGCGCTTCCTCGACGTCGTCGACGATCCCACCATCAGCATGCTCGGCGGCAATCCGCTCTCCGGTCACTACTTCGTCGACGACGAGGGCGTGCAGTCGCGGCGCACCACGTTGGTCGAGAAGGGCAACCTGAAGACGTTCTTGCTGGGGCGCTCGCCGGTGAAGCCGTTCATGCACAGCAACGGTCACGGTCGTCGCGAACCCGGCTTCCAGATCGTCGCGCGCCAAGGCAACCTCATCGTCACGTCGCGGCGCGCGCTCACACGCAAGGAGCTGCGGGCCGCGCTCATCGCCGAGATCGAGCGCCAGGACAAGCCCTACGGGCTGCTGTTCACCGACATCTCCGGCGGCTACACGATCACCGATCGCAGCGGACCGCAGGCGTTCAAGGTCGAGCCGCTCATGGTCTATCGCGTGTACGCCGACGGTCGACCCGACGAGCTCGTGCGCGGCGTCGAGATCGTCGGCACGCCGCTGCAATCGTTCGAGACGATCCTCGCCACCGACGACACGCCCGGCATCTTCAACGGTGTGTGCGGTGCGGAGTCGGGTTGGGTACCGGTGTCCGCGGTGAGTCCGTCGCTGCTCCTGCGCAGCATCGAGATCGAGCGCGGCATCCATGATCGCGACAAGCCACCGCTGCTCTCGCCGCCCGCCGTCAAGGAGGCCAAGTGATCGCGCGCATCGCCACGTTGCTCGCGCTCGCAGCCGGCCCGGCCGCGCCCGCGACCGCACCCGTCACCCCGCCGCCCGCCGAAACCGTGAGCAACGAGCCGCTCGTGCCCGAGCTCGCGGCGATGCAGAGCGAGCTCCAACGCGGGCTCGCCGGGCTCACGTTGCCGGGCACGCCTGCGCCGTATCGCGTCGAGCTCCGCATGGTTCGCGCCGAGTTGCTCAGCCTCGATGGCAGCTACGGCGGCGTGATCACCAACGTGCTCGATCGCCAGTCCGCCGGTGCCGTCGAAGTGCGCGTCGGATCGGTCGCGCGCGACAACACCAACTTCTTCGGTGGCGACAGCGGCGTCGCACAGCTCGAGGTCGCGCTCGAGCCCGCGCCGCAGTACGCCGCGAAGAAGCTGTGGCTCGCGCTCGACGTCGCGTTCCGCGGTGCGAGCAAGGCGTGGTCGCAGAAGCAGGTGGTGCTCAAGCGCCTCGCCGGTGCCGAGCAGCCGCCCGATTACACCGCCGCGCCGCCACCGATCACGCGGCAGGCGAAGCTCGAAGAGGCGAAGATCGATCGCGACGGGCTCGCCGCGATGGTGGGCTCGTTGTCGGCGCGCTTCGGTGAGCACGCGTCGATCGACAACGGTGACGTGCACGTGCAGATCTTCCGCACCGTGCAAACGGTGGTGAGCACCGACGGGCTCGTGCTGCAGTGGGCCAACGATCGCGCCGTGCTCGCGGTGGTGGCCGACACGAAGGCCGCCGACGGCATGCACCTCGATCACGGCTACGCGATCCACTTCAAGAACGTGCCGGCGGCCAACGACGAGCTGCTCGCTGCGGGTGAGAAGCTGGTCGATCGCACGCTCGTCGAGCTCGAGCAGCTCGCGGCCGCGCCGATGATGGAAGAGGACTAC
>DASZPU010000959.1:0-18888 GCA_035550195.1 Nannocystaceae bacterium | reverse complement strand
ACGAGGGCCCGTCGACTACGAGCGCGCAGCGATCAGTTCTTGCACTCGCCTTCGCCGTCGATGTGCCCGACGGTTCGGCTGAGCGCGTTCATGTAGTCCCACAGGTTGTCGATCTCCTGGCTGCCGACCTGGTAGCGCGCCTCCGTGGTGATGTCGCGCGCGAGCAGCTCTTCCTTCGTGACCGTGCCGTCCATGTCGGCGTCGGACGCCGCCACGAGATCGAACGACGTGTTGGGCGTCATCGACTCGAGATCGTCGTAGAAGATGTGATCGGCGTGGATCGTGATCGTGGTGGTCGCTTCGCTGTCGGCCGACACGCCCTCGATCACCTCGCACTCGTGGTACGTCGTGTCGGAGTCGAAGCCGAGCGCGAACGAGATCATCTGCGTGTCCTTGGTCGCGACGCCTTCGACGAACAGCCCGATGCCCGCCGACATCATCATCGCCTTGTCGGCATCGCTGGCATTGCCGCCCGTCGGCGCGCCACCGGGCGCGATGCGGAAGCCGAGCAGCTGGTCGCCGCTCGGTACCTCGAGCGACGTCACCTCGCGGCCGTCGCCGCCGGTCGACTGGTGGATGTCGAAGACGTAGCGACCGTCGTCCTCGGCATCCTCGGCATTGACCTGATCGATCGCGACCAGATACTTGCTGAACTGGATCGTCCAGCCGTCGTTGAAGACGTCGGCCGGGATCCCTTCTTCGATGAACTCTTCGCCGTAGATGCGAACGGCGAGCGTGCCGTTGGCGTCTTCGTCGCCCGCACAGGCGGCGAGGCAGAACATGGTGGTGCACAGGAAGCTGCGGAACATGGTGCTCATCGGACTCTCACCCAGTACTGATCGTGAACTTGGAGTTGCTTGACGAGGAGGTTGTAGGGGACTTCGCCGGGCATGAAGACGAGGTCGCCGTCACCGTCCTCGTCGAGCGTCGCGAAATCGAAGTTGTCGAGCGCGGTGTCTTGCTCGAAGGGATCGACCATCACGATCTCCAACCCGAGCTCGTCGGTCGTGCCCTCCTTCACCTCGTAGTGCGGCGTCGCAGCGCCGTCTTCGAACTCTTCGCCGATCGGCAGGCCGATGACGCGCTTGCCTTCCTCTTCGTCGACGAAGGCGGCAAAGGTCCAGCTCTCGCCGTCCTTGGTCGCCGTGCCGGCGATGTGCAGCGTGTGGCCGAGCAGCGGATCGTCGGCGGCGACATCGTCCGCCGTCGCGCGCGTGAAGACGAAGTTCGCGCCTTCGTAGTCGGCCTCGAGCATCTGCGCGTTGCCGAGCGGTGCGCCGTCCTTCAGCCAGTCGACGACGAAGCGGCCCTCCATCTCGCCGGTGATCTCACCGCCGGCGTAGTGGCCGGGATGCGCGTACGCGGTGGGCACGATCAGATCGTGCAGCCTGCGGAACAGCGACGCATGCATCTCGCCACCGGTGGTGAACTCGACGTCGTCGAACGCGACGCGCAAGTCGGTCAAGTGGATCGTGTAGCCCTCGGCATTCGTGAAGTCGCCGGTGCCGCTGGCATCGACGACGACGGGGATGTCGACGCGTACGGCTTGCTCGCTGTCGAGGCCGCACGCTGCGAGGGCGCAGCTCAGCAACGGGGTCGCCACGTGGGCGCCCCGGATTCGGATGATCATGGAAGTACTCCGGAGGTGTGGGGTCTACGAGTTGGACGAACCCGTGGACCACACGCCGCTGATCGAGCCGCGCGTTCCGGAAGACGCGGTCGGAGTGCGAGCAACGATCAGGCCGTGCAGTCCACGGAGGGGCACGACGGTGCCGCTGGTGGACCGCGCGCGCGCACGGTGGTAGGCACACGCGCGCCGAGTTGCGTCCGCGATTCGCGAACGCGCTCGAGCTGCACGAAGGCTGCATCGTGGATCGGAGGAATCGCGAGCGGAGGCGGAAGCGCTGCGATGCCGCGGTGCAACAGCTCGTGATCGCCGTGATCGCGGTCGCCCGCGAACGCACCGCTGGAAGCATCTACGTCGGCGAATTCGCGATGATCGTGATCGGCGTCGTCGTGCTCGTGATCGGCGACGTGATCGTGATCGTGACCGACGCCGTGCACGTGCGCGGGCAGCTCGCCGTGCATGCCGATGTGCATGCCGGGCAAGAGCTCGAAGCCCAGCACCCACAGCAGCGCGGCCCACAGCGCGAGCGCGCGGCGGGTCGTGTCGTCGAGCTGGGGCGGGCGCTGCATCGGAGCCGATCGATCCATAACATGGACCGTCGCCCTCGGTACGCGGTACCGCGGCGCAGGGATCACCCGAGCGCACGATCTGAGCCTGCGAGCGCCACGTACCCGGGAGCGCCGAGCACGTGAGCCGCCGTTTTCATCGACGCACGTTCGCGCTGCTCTTCGCCCTGGTCGCCTTCGCGCTCGCGCGCACGGCCGCGGCGTCCCCCTTCGCGGTGGTCCACCCGGTCGAGCCCAAGGAAGACCCCGAGGGCGAGCAGGTCGAGGCCCACGTTCGCACCGTTCGCGTGCCGACGCGCAGCGACGGTCTCACCGCATCGGGCCGTCGCATCGGCACCGCCCAGATCGCGACGACGCCCAAGCGTAGCGCCGAAGACCTGCTGCGGCTCGTGCCCGGCCTGCTCATCGTGCAGCACGGCAACCAGGGCAAGGGCTACCAGTTCTACGTGCGCGGCTTCGATGCGGTGCACGGCAGCGACATCGAGTTCAAGGTCGGCGGCGTACCGATCAACGAACCGTCGAACGTGCACGCGCACGGCTATCTCGATCTCGCGTGGATCATCCCGGAGGTCGTGCAGCAGATCGATGCGCACAAGGGTTCGTATCGCCTCGACCAAGGCAACTTCGCGACCGCCGCGAGCATCCGCTACGACCTCGGCGTGGCGAAGCCGCTGCGCGGCACGCGGGTCGGCTACGAGGTCGGCAGCACGAACCGTCATCGCGCGGTGTTCGTGCACGCGCCGAAGCACCGCGGCGAAGAGACCTTCCTCGCCGGTGAAGCGCTCTACGATCACGGCTACGGCGAGAACCGTCGGGCGCAGCGGTACTCGGCGATGGGCCAGCTGCGACTGTGGGAGAAGCAGGGCTTCGCACTCGATGCGCTCGGCACGATCTACGCCGCGCGCTTCGGCATGCCCGGTACGATCCGTCTCGACGAGGTGAAGAGCGGGCGCGTCGGCTTCTACGACTCGTACGTCGACGGGCCGGAGGGCAAGTCGCAGCGTTCGATCGTCGCGCTGCGCTTCGCGGGCGGCGACGACAATGATCGTCTGTCGCTCACGCTGTGGGGCCAAGCGCGTCGGCTGCGGCTCGACGAGAACTACACCGGCTTCCTCTTGAACGAAGCGCTCGGCGATCGCCACGCGCAGCGTCAGGACAGCGGCGCGGTCGGTGTCGACCTCGAGTACGAGCGGCAGCTCAGCGACACCGCGGCGCTGCGCATCCTCGGCAACTGGCGCGGCGATGCGATCGATGCCGGCCAGGACGAGCTCACGCAGCAGGGCCAGATCTGGTCGAGCTCGCGCGACCTCGGCATCCTGCAGCAGACCTTCGGCATCGCACCGGGCCTGCGCATCACGCCGGCGAAGTGGGTGCTGCTCGACGGCGGCGTGCGCTTCGACGCGTTCGACTTCCACGTCGACGATCGCGTGCAGCCGCCGGGCAAGCGCAAGTACTCCGGCCAGCTCGTCCAGATCTCGCCGCGCTTCACCTCGCGCTTCACGATCCGCGACATCTGGCAGCTCTTCGCCGCGTACGGCCGTGGCTTCCGCAGCCCCGAAGCGCGCGCGTTCACGTTGCCGCCCACGGCCCCGGCCGACACCGATCTCAAGCTCTACGCCGGTGGCAAGCCGTTCATGACCGTCACGGAGACCGCGGAGGTCGGTGCGCGCGTGCGTCCGAGCGAGCTCTTCGACATCGGCACCGCTTTGTTCGGCATCTGGATCGGGCGCGAGAGCCTCTTCGATCACGTGTCGGGCTTCAACGTCGAGCTCGGTGGCACGCGTCGTCTCGGCGTCGAAGGCGACATCCAGATCCATCCCACGAAGTGGCTCGATCTCGGCGTCGACATCACGGCCGTGCACGCGCGCTTCCGCGACACCGGTGCGCGGATCCCCGGCGCACCGCCCTTGTTCGTACAGCTCCAAGCTGCGCTCAACCACCCCAAGGGTTTCCGCGCGGGCCTGCGCTGGTTCGTGCTCGGCCCGCGCCCGCTGACCTACGGCGCGAGCGCCGGCGCGACCACCGTGATGGACCTGTCGTTCGGCTACCGCATGCGCTTCGTGCAGCTCGACCTCGCGGTCGACAACGTGCTCAACACGAAGTGGCGGGAGGGCGAGTACAACTTCGCGTCGTGCTGGGACCCGAGCGAGCGCTGCAGCAAGATCCCGGCGATCAACTACGTCGCCGGCCCGCCCACGATGCTGCGGCTGGCGGCCACGTTCTTCTGGTGACGTCTCCGCAGACCCCGTGCTAGCCTGGATTCGGGGATGTGCTGCGGATGCGTTGGCTTGTACGAGCTCGAAGATTGCTGCTGCCGATCGCTTCACTCGCGGCGTGCAACGACACGCGCGAGGACGACGACAGCTCGCTCACTACGTTGACCACGAGTGCCGACACCGGCACGAGCACGGGCACCACGACCGGTGATCCCGACGAGTCGAGCAGCGGTGAGCCGAAGCTCGACATGGGCAAGCTCGATCTGCCGGTGTCGGAGTGCGCGGGCACCACGGTGATGGCGGAGAGCAAGCTCGCCGGTGCGCGCGTCGTGTTCGTCGTCGACAACTCGCCGTCGATGTACTACGAGACCGCCGAGGTCCAAGACCGGCTCAACGGCTTCGCGCAGGCGATCGTCGACGAGGACATCGAAGTGCGCGTGGTGATGCTCAGCGCGGCCGCGATGGGCTACTACGGCAACGACTGGGTGATGCAGGGCATCTGCATCCCCGAGCCGCTCGGCAGCGGCGAGTGTGCCGATACGCCTGCGAACCTGAGCGTCGCGCCCGACACCAACGAGCCGTCGTTCGGGCACATGGATCAGTACGTCAACAGCACCAACGCGTTGCCGGTGATCGTCGAGCACCATCCCTACTGGGGCCCGTTCACCGCGGGCGCAGACACGGTGCACTTCGTGATCGTCAGCGACGACGACTCCAACCAGCCCTACGACTACTTCATCGAGCACTTCCTCGAGGACGAGCCCGATCGCGCGGCGGTGGTGCACGCGGTCGTGCCCGTCACCGATTGCCCCGAGGCCACGCGCATCGGCGACGAGTACATCATGCTCGCCGAGCTCACCGGCGGCGTGGTGGGCGACCTGTGCGATCAGGATTTCTTCGACGTGTTCCAGGTGCTGCAGAACGCCGTGGTCGCGCAGTCGAACCTACCGTGCGAGTTCGAGATCCCGCCGCCACCCGAGGGCGAAGAGTTCGACCCGATGAAGGTCAACGTCGAGTTCGACGACGGCACCGGCAACATCCTCGAGATCGGCAACGTGTTCTCCGAGGTGATGTGCCAAGGCGTGGTCGACGGCTGGTACTACGACGACAACGACAACCCGACCGCGATCATCATGTGCCCCCAGACCTGCGATCGCATCCAAGGCCACGAGGGTGCGACGGTGCAGGTGGTGCTGGGCTGCGCGACGGTGCCGGCGGGCTGATCTACTCGCACACGGCGTCGAGCGCTTCGAACTCGCCGAGCACCTGGTTGTAGTCGTCGATGCGGCGGCCGCCGTAGACGTCGTCGTACTGGAAGAAGATGCGGTGATCGATCGGCTGCACGTTCGCGTGCTGGTAGGCCTCGCCGTCGCTGTCGGTGTTGCCGAACACCCAGACGGGCTCGAGCATGCGAGCGGCGAGCGCGTCCATCTCGCCCGATTTGTATTCGATCGCCGCGCTGCCGAGCGCGCCGTCGAACGACAGCGTGGTGTGATAGAGGCCGGGCGGGAAGCCGCGCTCTTCGATGAACGCGCGCGTACGATCGCCGAGCCACTCGGGGCGCGCGGTGAGATAGAACGGGTGGTAACCCTTGTCGCGCAGCGCCCACATCGCCTCGGGGGCGAGCGGATGCGTCTCGGGCAGCGTGCCGGACAACAGCGCGTCGAACTCTTCGGTCTCCGTGGTGGTGAGCGTGCCGTCGACGTCGGTGACGAAGATCTTCGTGCCCGGCTCGACCACGTCGAGATAGACGTCCGTGCTGCTGCCGTCGCCGCGCACGACCGCCCAGACGCGATGGCGACCGACGCCGAGCTGCAGCGCTTCGGGGATCGGGTAGTAGACCCAGCCGCCCGAGTCGGGCACGCCTTCGACCTCGACGTGCTCGTCGTCGAACGTGGTGGTCGCGCTGCCGAGCGGCTCCCACTCGCCGGCGCAGTCGCGCAACAGATAGAGATCGACGCGCTCGCCCGACAGGTCCCAGTCGTTGGCCGCGTACGCGAACTTCGCGAGCACCCACTGCTCGTCGTCGGGCAGATAGAACATGTCACGGCCGCGATGACGCGGCGCGCCGGCATTGGTCACGAAGCTCGACTCGGTGTGCTCCCAGTCGAGCAACGGACCGGGTGCGGGCGTGGCCGCATCGCACGCGGGTGGAGGATCGCAGACGGCCGCGCTGCCGGTGCTGCTCGACGATTCGTCGGCCGGGCCGGTGGACGCTTGCACACCGGTGTCGGTGCCGTCGGCCGACATCGCCGTGCTCTCGCCGGCGCCGCTGGTGCTCGTGTCGCCGGTGTCGTTCGTGACGCTGGTGACGAACGTCGTGCCGAGCGTTCCGGTCGTCACGGTCGAGCCCGCGGCACCGTCGTCGGCGATGCACCCGATCACGAGCGCGACGGCGACGAGGAGCGGACGCGGCGACATCGTTCGCCGAGCTTACAACGGACGCGCGCGCGTGGTCGCGCGTCGCATGCACTCGCCGACGAATGCTTCGAACACCACGCTGCCGTCGGCGCGTGCTGCGGCTGCATCGGGCCCCACGATCTCGGGCGCATCCAGCCACTCCGGATGCCACTGCACGCCGACCACGAAGCGACCGCCGCTGAGATCCTGTACCGCCTCGATGATGCCGTCGGGCGCCCACGCCGTGGGACGCAGGCCCGGCGCGAGGCGGTTGATCGCCTGGTGGTGGATGCTGTTCACCTCGATCGAAGGCGCGCCACCGTAGACGCCCGCGACCCAGCTGCCGGGCTCGAGTCGCACCGCGTGCCCGTTCTCGTCGTAGCGATTCCAGTCGCGGTGCACGAGCGTGCCCTCGACCTGCGTGGCGATGTCCTGCCACAGCGATCCGCCGAGCGCGACGTTGAGCAGCTGCACGCCGCGGCAGATGCCGAGCACCGGCAAGCCGCGATCGATCGCGAGCTGCACGAGCCGCTTCTCGTAGGCATCGCGCACCGCATCGCCGCCCCACGCGTCGCGCAGCGGCGTCTCGCCGTAGCTGCCGGGCGCGACGTCGGCACCACCGGCGAGCACGAGCCCATCGAGCTCGCCGACCAACGCGATCGCGCTCGCATCGTCTTCGACGTCGGGCACGAGCAACGGCAGCGCGCCTGCCTGCCACACCGCCTGCGCCATGCGCTGCTCCACGTACTGCAGCGTCTTGTGCTTGAAGACCGGTCGTTCCGGATCGGCGTGGAAGAAGTTCGCGGAGATCCCGAGTCGCAACATGGCTACGCAGTGACGGTGAAGAGTGGAATGCGCAGCTCGGCTTCGGACATGCCGCCGTGGCTGCCGGGCATGAACACCGGCTGCGTGCCGGGTGGCGTGTGCACCATCGCGTGGCCCTCGTGCGAGAGCAGCACGTAGTCGCCGACGCGCTGCGCGAGCGCATCGTGGGGCGTACCGGGGCCGAACACGCCGCGCGCGATGAGCTCGTCACCCGGCACCATGCGGCACGAGTGGGCGAGGTGCTCGGCGTGGATGCGCTCGAGCGTGGCGACCTGCTTCGGTCGCACGAACAGCGACATCTGCCGTTGATCGCCCGCGGGTGCGGTGGCGAGGCAGGCCGATAGACCCGGCACGCGCGCGAGGTCGATGCAGTGCTCGGGCGCGACGTCGACGAGCCCGTGATCCGCGAGCACGCACAGCACCGTGTCGGTGCCGGCGAGCCCGTCGACGAGCCGTGCGAGCGCGATGTCGATCGCGTCGAAGTGCGCGTCGACCTCGGGATCGCGGCAGCCCTTCTCGTGGCAGAGCCCGTCGTAGCGCGGCCAGTACACGTACGCGAGGCGGCGACCGGGCTCGCGCGCGAACGCGAGTGTGGTCGCGACGAGGCCATCGAGATCCGGATAGCTTCTGCGATCGGGCCAGCGCGTGCCGACCTCGGCGAACGGCACGCGCGGAATCTCGCCCCACGACAAGAGCCCGAGGTGATCCTTGCTGCTCGCGAGGTACGACGGCACGCGGTAGTACGCCTGCAGATCGTAGCCCTCGGGAAACAACGGTGTGCCGATGCGCGTGGTCGTGCGCAGCACGGTGGCGATGCAGCCGTGATCGGGCAGATGCAGATACCACGACAAGATGCCGTGCTCGGTCGGGCTCGCGCCGGTGTCGAACGTGGTCACCGCCGCGGCAGTGGTCGCGGGGAACACCGTCGAGATCGCGTCGTGGTGGTGCGCGGCGAAGAAGCGCTTGCCTTCGCCGCGCGACAGATGACGCTGCAGCTGCGCGAGCCCGAGGCCGTCGACGACGAGGTAGAGCAGGCAGCGCGCGCCCGCGATGCGCGAGGCCGGCAGCACCGCGAGCTCGCGATGCGGCGAGCTGCCGCCGCGGCTCACGATGATCGACGCGAGTAGCTCGACGATCGATCCACCGCCGTAGTCGGGCAGGTAGCAGCCCGCGAGCGGTCCGTCGCGCAGCACCGGCATCGGCGCCCGGAGAATAGCAAAGACCGTGCCCAAGCGCAGGGTGGCGGCCCACCGCCGCGGCTGCTCCGTGCGCCGGATCGGCTGGGCGTGCGCGCGGATCGGTCGCGTGCGTGTGAGGCAGGCCGTTGGGACGGATCGCGATCCCCGGCCGCAGTGGAGGGCGTAGATTGGATGACGGCCGCGACGATGCAGGACACGAGGCACAGCTTCTTTCGCCACGCGCTCGGGTTCCTGCTCGCATTCGCCGGCGACGCGGACGAAGCCGACGCGCCGGTCGATGATCCGTCGCGTGGCTTCATGGCGCGCGTTGCTCGTCTGGTCGCGAGCGGCAAGAGTCCGCATGCGGGTGAGCTGGTCGGTGTGGTCGCGGGCGTGATCGTCGACGCCGGCGCCGCGCGCGAGCCGGCATAGCGCGTCGATCCACGCGTGGGTCTCGCTCGTAGCGCGGTGCGCGACGCATCCTGCTAGCTTCGGCGTCGATGTCCACGCTCTCGCGTCGCGCCGATGCGCTGGTCGATGCTCCCGCGCTCGCGGAGTATCTGCTCGAACACTTCGCACGCACGGCGCAGCCCGACTACGTGCCGCTGTGCGTCGCGGAGAACAAGCTGTCCGCCGACGATCTCGCGGCGGTGCTCGCTCGCTACGCGCCCCACGTGCCGGGCGGCGTGCTCGGCTACGACGCGATGATCGGTCGGCTCGCGTTCCGCGAGCAGCTCGCGCGCTTCATGGCGCGCACGATCCTCGGGCGACCGATCGCCGCCGAGCAGCTCGCGGTGGTCGCGGGTGCCGGCGCGGTGCTCGAGCTGCTGTTCTACGCGCTCGCCGACGAAGGCGAGGGCGTGCTCGTGCCGACGCCGAGCTATGCGGGCTTCTGGCCCGACCTGCAGCTGCGCGATCGCCTGCGCATCGTGCCGGTGCACGGCGCGAGCAAGGACGGGTTCCGCATCACCACCGCGATGCTCGACGCCGCGATGGACGGTGCCGGCATCCCGGTGAAGGCGCTGCTCTTCACCACGCCGAACAACCCGATGGGTTGCATGTACGGCGAGTCGGAGCTGCGCGAGATCGTCGCGTGGGGCGAGCGACGTGGCGTGCACATCGTGTTCGACGAGATCTATGCGCTGTCGTGCTTCGGCGAGACGCGCTTCACGAGCGTCGCGTCGCTGTTGCCTTCGCTCGGTGATCGCGTGCACGTGGTGTGGGCGTTCAGCAAGGACTTCGCGGCGAGCGGGCTGCGCTGCGGTGTGCTGGTCAGCGAAAACCCGCGCGTGATCAAGGCGATCGATCAGCTCGCGTACTGGGCCGCGTGCTCGAGCCACACGCAGCACGTGCTCGGTCAGCTCGTCGACGACACGCCGGTGGTCGACGCATGGATCGCACGCATGCAGGTCTCGTTGCGCGCCGCATACGATGTCGTCGGGCTCGGGCTCGACACGATCGGCGTGCCGTTCTTCCCCGCGGAGGCCGGCTTCTTCGTGGTCTGCGATCTGCGCGCGTTCTTGCCCGAGCCCACGTGGGCGGGCGAGCGTGCGCTGTGGCGACGGCTCGTCGACAAGACCAACGTGAGCCTCACCCCCGGCGAAGCCTGTCGCATCGCCGAGCCGGGCTTCTTCCGCCTGTGCTACGCGGCGGTGGGCAACGAGGTGCTCGCGGCCGCGCTGCGGCGCATCGGTGCAGTGCTCCGCGCACACTGACACTCGCGTGTCGGCGCCCACTTTGAAGACGCGATCCGCCTCGCGGTGCTCCGCTACATTCGTCGGCGATGTACCGCTTCTTCGCCTTGTCCCTGTGCTTGCTCCCCTCGATCGCCTCGGCCCACGTCGCGTTGACGGATCCGGTGCCGCGCAGCGGTGACAACGGCCTCACGATGGGTCCGTGCGGTGGCGTGCCTGCGGGCGCACCGACGGCGTACATGGCGGGCGAGACGATCTCGGTGTCGTGGGCGGTCGGGCAGGCGCACGGTGGCTCGCTGACGATCGATCTCGCACCGGCCGACGACGCCGGCTTCGAGATGTACGTGCTCGCGATGGATGTGTCGGACGAAGAAGGCATGCCCACGTCGATCGACGTGCAGCTGCCGAACATCGATTGCGAAGCATGCACGCTGCGGCTCACGCAGGTGAACCCCGACGAAGAGGAGTACTACTCGTGCGCCGACATCTCGCTCTCGGGCGCGAGCGCGACGGAGAGCAGCTCGGGCAGCAGCGGTGGCGACGACACGAGCGGTGGATCGAGCGGCGGTGGCTCGAGCGACGGCGGCTCGGCGGATGGCTCGAGCAGCGACGGCGGCGACGAGACCACGGGCGCGTCGGCGTCGGCGAGCGCGACCGATGCGACGGCGTCGGCGACTGGTGCGAGCGCGACGTCGACCGCGACCGCGGGCGGTGAGAGCTCGGGTGACACGAGCGCGGGCGGTGACGACAGCGAGTCGTCGGGCTGCAGCTGCAACAGCAGCGGCGCGTCGCCGGTGTGGATGCTGGTCGCACTCGCAGGCCTCGCGACGCGACGTCGCCGCGGCTGAAGCGAGCCGCCTCCCGTCCGTGCGCGGATGCGGTAGTGTAGCGACGATGGACGCGTCCGCCGAAGTCGCGTGGGGGGATGTCGACGGCCAGCGTTGCCTCGTGATCCGCTTCAGCGGCAACCTCACCGCCGACAGTGCTCGCACTGCGTTGCAGCGCGTACACGAAGCGCTCGCGGAGCAGCACGGCGCCGTCACGATGATCTGGGACGCGCAGCACATGACCGGCTACGAGACCGAGGCGCGCACGCTCTGGCAGGTCGACATGGACGGGCTCAAGCCGCGCATCGATGCGATCCATCTCGTGGCTCGCTCGGCGATCATCCGCATGGGCGCGGCCGTCGTCGGCATGTTCATGCGCTACCCGATCCGCACCTGGCAGAGCCTCGACAGCGTGCGGCTGAGCGGCGCTTCGCCGCCCGACTGACGCGCTGCGATCACAGATCGAGCGCGCCCATGTGCAGCGGCGTGCTCGGGCCGATGCCGTCATGGCCCGCACCGAGCCAGAGATCGCCGATACCGTAGGCGTCGCCGAGCTCGCCCAGCGTTCCGGTCGCACCGAACTCCGTGTCGCTGCCGCCGAGCATGCGCAGCACCTGCGCCCAGAGATCGCCCATCGAGCGGCGATCGCAGACGAGGTGGCGACCCTGGCCCTTCGCGAACGCGCTCGGCATACCCGCCATCACGATCGGGATGTTCCAGCACAGATGATCGGAGCCGTAGCCCATCTCGCTGACCCACACGACCAACGTGTTGTCGAGCAGACGCGCGCCATCGATGTCCTCGATCTCCGCGAGCCGTTGGACGAGCTCGGTGAAGCGACGCGCGTAGGCTTGGAAGCCGGTGGTGATGTCGTTGGCGTTCGCGATCGAGTTGTCGGGCGACTGCAGGCCGTGCACCCAGTCGTGCAGCGTGCCGTCGCCTTCGAACGGCGACGACCCGAACTCCGTCGACCACGCGGGATCGGAGTGGAAGCCGAGCCCGACCACGCGCACCACGTCGCACGCCAGCGCCTGCACGGCATTCTCGAGCTGGTGCGGCCACGTGAGCGCGTCGCTGCGACCGCGGCTCCACTCCGGCGGGTTGCCGTACTGCTGGTACTCGTCCCAGTCGGCCGGCACGACGTGCGGCATCAGCGTTTCGTCGGGACGCGTGCAGGTGTCGGTCGGCATCGTCGGGCCGTTGCCGCCGAACAGCGCCTGCGTGCTCGAGATGAACTCCGCGTGACGATCGAGCCGCTCGCGGTCGCGCGTGCTCACGCGACTCCGCAGCGACTGCAGCTGCTCGCGCACGCCGTCGAGCAGATCGACGCGGCGCGCCATCATGCGCTCGCGCAAGGTCGGCGGCGGCGGATCGGTCATCGGCTCGGGATCCGCCACCTTTGGCCCGAAGATGTCGACCACCGCTTCCGCCGGGTTGCCGCTCGCCACCGTCGCTTCGGTGCCGTCGGGCCCGTAGAACTGGATCGGCGAGTAGCCGTAGTCGTTGTAGGGCGTGGCGGACGCGGGCAGCACGATCGACGCGCGCATCGCCGCGCTCGCGCGCAAGCGCAGGCCCGCGACGTAGTCGATCGACGGACCGACCGAGCGCCACTCCTCGCCCGCCTGCGGCATGCAGGTGAGCGCGCTGACGAGCGCGGGGATGTGCCCGTCCGGCATGTTGCTCGCGTGGCGCACGAGGTTGTCGACACCATCGATCGTGACGATCTGATCGGCGATGGGCGCGAGCGCGGCCAGCATCGCGCTCGGTGCGACGCCGGCACCGAGCGCGCCCGTGGTCGCACGCGGCGACCACCAGTCGCCGTTGGTGCCGTTGCCGATGAGCCGGCCTTGCTCGTGCGTGACGATGAGCAAGCGCTTCGGCGCCACCATTCCGCCACCCTTCGCGGTGCGTGGTGCGAGCGACTCGAGCAGCGGCAACGCCAGCATCGCGCCGCCGCTGCCGAGCAAGAACCTGCGCCTGTCGATGCGATGGATGCTCATGGGGCCTCCCGTTGGGCGAACGCGTCGGTGCCGACGATGGCGACGAGCGCCGACGCGAGATCGCCGTCGGTGTCGTCGAGCACGGCTTCGATGTCTGCGATGGTGCACTCGTCTTCCACCGTCTCCATGCGCGAGAGCGCGAAACGGAAGAGGTTGCGCGCGAAGCAGGCGCGCAGCTCGGGCTGCACCGCGAGCTGATCGATCATGTCGGTGTGATCGGCGAACGTGATCTCGCCCCCGCCGACGCCGAGCAACGTGCCGGAGGGATCGATGGTGCGCCCGAGCGCGTCGGTCGGGGCATAGCGGCCGAGCGCATCGAAGGTCTCGAGCGCGAGCCCGCCGGGATCGATGAGCGAGTGGCATGCGCCACAGTCGGCGCGCATGAGCCGGGCCTCCGACTCCTGCTTCGCGGTGGGATCGGGCGGCAGCTCGAAGTGCACGCCCATCGCGTTCGCGGGCGGTGGCGGTAGGTTCTGGCAGAGCAGGCGTCTGCGCAGGAAGGCGCCGCGGAACACGTACGAGCTGCGATCGCTGTGCGCGAGCGCAGCCAGCAGCGCGGGCTGC
The DNA here is from genome assembly GCA_035550195.1 of Nannocystaceae bacterium. GTDB lineage: Bacteria > Myxococcota_A > Polyangia > Nannocystales > Nannocystaceae > Xiheibacterium. The sequence continues at coordinate 4,991 of DASZPU010000959.1, read as the reverse complement.
GTGAGCACGCCGCGATAGCGATCGGCCGCGAGCGTCACCTTCGTCCACGCGCCGTCTGGCGGCGGATCGAGCTCCAACAGCTCGGCCATCGGCGCGTCGACCCACGCTTCGTTGCTGCGCAGCAGATCGTCGAGCGTGCCGCCTTCGCGCAAGGTCGAGACCGTGAAGCGATCGAACGACTCGTTCATCGAGCTCGCGAGCTGGGTGTCGAAGCTCGGGAACAGCTCGGGCGACTTGTCCGCGGTGGTCAGCGCGCGCGCCTGCGTCCACTCGCGGAAGAAGCGGGCGACGGTGGTGTCGGCGTCCGGCGACGCGAGCATGCGCTCGGCCTGCTCGGTGATCGCCGTGGGATCCGCCAGCGCGTCGGACTCCGCGAGCTCGAGCAGCTCGTCGTCGGGGATCGAGTCCCACAACAAGAAGGAGAGGCGGCTCGCGACCTCGAAGCCCTCGAGCGGTCGCGCGGTCGGTGCGGCGTACTCGACGACGTAGAGGAACTGCGGCGTCTGCAGCATCTCGTCGACGAGCAGGCCCATCGCGTCGGCGAAGCTGGCTCCGTCGGCGACGCCGAGCGACCACGCGGCGACGAGGCGTGTGCGCTCGTCGTCGGTGAGCGCGCGGCGATATGCACGACGGCCGTACTTCACGAGGAACGCATCGACGCAGGCCTCGTCGGGCGCGGCTTCGGCCGCACACGGCAACAGCTCGGGCAGCACTGCGACGACCGCTTCGGCGACGTCCTCGGCGGCATAGACGATCTGCTCGATGTCGTGCTCGCTCACCTCGCGTGCGCCGAGCTCGGTCGAGAAGCCGGTCGGGGTCTCGCCGCTCGGGGCCGGGAACTCGTCGCTCGGCGCGACGCGGTCGTCGAAGATCGCCGCGATCGTGCGCCGGTACTGCAGCTCGGTCATGCGGCGCATGTCGAGCTCGGCGGGGGTGCACGTCTGCGCGCCACCGCTCTCGTCGCTGCCGCCGCTGCCCTCGTCGGCCGAGCCCGAGCCCTGCGTGCTGTCGCCCCCAGCTTCGCCCGCGTCTTCGCTCGCATGGGCCTGACCGCCGCCGCGATAGCAAGACGGTGCGGCGCACAACGAAGCGAGCAACACGAGGGGCGTGGTCGATCGATGCTGCACGGCGACGGGATGCGCGAGACGTCGGCGGCGGATGGTTGTTTTTTCCGCCCGCGTATCGTGATGACGTGCCCGTGGCAGCGCCCACATTCGCGGCAGCGTGCGGTAGGCTCGCGCCGCCTTGTGGCCGCTCGTCGTCGCTGCGCTCGTGGGTCCCGCGTCGGGGACGACGAGCGCGGATCCGATCGCGGCGCCGGCAGTGCAGGCCACGCGCGTGGTCGTGTTGGTGCCGCGCAGCAGCGATCGCCGCGTCGATGATGTCGTCGCATCGGTGCGCGCGGCGGTGTTGCCCGAGCAGGTCGAGCTCGTGCTCGTGCCGCAGGCCGACGAAGGCGCCACTCGCATCGCGCAAGCGCAGCGCGCTGCGGACGACTACGACGCGAGCGGCGTGTTCTGGCTCGATCTGCGCGATGCGAGCGCCTACAGCGTGTATCTGTGGCTGCCCGAGAAGGGCACGCTGTTGCGGCGCCGCGTCACCGAGTCGGCGCAATCGGTCGAGGCGGCGATCGAAGCGATGGCGATCATCGTGCGCAGCGGCACGCTCGCGCTCGCGAGCGGTCGCGACGTCGCGATGGAGGCGATCGATCCCGCGGTGCTCGAGGAGAAGCCGGTCGAGCCCACTGTGGTCGTGCCCACGCAGCCGATCGAGCCGCCGCCGCCGAAGCCTGCACCGCCTCCGAAGGAACGGCGCCTGTGGCTGTCGTTCGGCTACGAAGGGCTCGGGCTCGGACGCGCGATGCCGTGGCAGAGCGGCGGTGCGATCGAGCTGAGCTTTGCGGTGCATCGCTTCGTGAAGCTCGGTGGTGCGTACGCGGTGGTCGGCGGCGCGAAGGTGCGATCGCCCGCGGAGCTGAGCATCTTGCGCCACGAGATCGCCGCGGTGCTCGGGATCGGTGGTGCGGTGCATCCGCGCGTGCGCATCGAAGCGCGGCTGTTGCCCGCGCTCGAGCTCGTGCAGTGGCGTGCGCCCGCGCAGGATCGTCGCGGCGTGCGTGCGACCCCGAAGCTCGCGGTCGAGCTCGCGCTGCGGATTCACCTCGCGCCGCGGCTCACCCTCGATGTCGGTCCAGGTGCCGACGTCGCGCTCACGTCGTCGCCGTTCGTGCTGTGCGAAGCGACCGCGGGCGCATGCACCGGGGCCGATCGGCAGGTCGTGCTCACGCCGTGGCGCGTGCGTCCGCGGGCCCGGGCGGGGCTCTCCGTGCTGTTCTGAGCGGGTGAAGAGAAACTCGGCCGTTCGCGTGGGGGCGCGTATCGGATGGGGGTGGCGATCCTCTCGATGGCTCCGCCGGTCGGCGCGCTACCGCTCGATGCGGTGGCGCAGCGCTGGCGCGGCTATGCTCGGAGCCTGATGAACGGGCTCGCGCGCGAGCGACCGCAGACGGATCGCAACGACGAGCTCGCGCTCGTCGAGCGTGCGCGTCGCGGCGATCTCGATGCGCAGCGCGAGCTCGTCGAGCGATTGCTGCCGCAGCTGCGCGCGGTGAGCAACGCGCTGCTCGGACGCACCGCCGATGCGGACGACGCGGTGCAGATCGCGTTGATGCGCGTGCTCGAGAACCTCGCGAGCTGGCGCGGTGATGCGGCGCTGCGACACTGGGCGCGACGTGTTGCGGCGAACGTCTGCCTGCGGATGTCGGAGCAGAATCGTCGGCACGCGCGCGCGGTCGGGGACGAGACGGATCTCGAAGCGCTCGACACGTCGGCGCCCGAGGAGGCGTTCCCGGAGATGTTGCCGGGCACCGTGCACGCGTATCTCGAGCGCTTGCCCACCGTGCAGCGCGAGGCGGTGGTGCTGCGGCACGCGCTGGGCTACTCGGTCGAAGAGATCGCGGAGCTCAGCGGCACGGCGGTCGGCACCGTGAAGTCGCGGCTGTTGTGTGGACGGCAAGCGCTGCGGAAGTTGATCCGGCGCGACGATGCGGTCGACGATCTCGCCGCGGGCTTGCGCAGGAGGGCGCAGCGATGAGCGACGCGCGCTGGCAAGCGCTCGCGGATGCGGACGCGCTCGGGGACGCGTTGTCCGACGACGATCGTGCGTACCTGCGCGCGCACGCGGACGACGACGAGCTCGCGCTGTTCGCCGACGTCGAGCGACTCGGCGACGAAGAACCGGTGCGCGCCGACGATCGTGCGCGCGCCGAAGCGACGCTGCAGAAGTTCCGTGCGGCGCAGAGTGGACCGTCGCGCGCGCGCTTCGGCGTCGTCGCGCTCGCGGTCGCTGCGGCGGCGGTGTTGGTGTGGTTCGTATGGCCGCGCGGGCACGAGCTCGATGCGCGCGTATCGAGCGGTGGCTTCACGCTCGCCGGCGATGCGCTCGCGACCGGCGCGACGATCCCCGGGGGCGAGTGGGTGGCAGCCGGGGAGGGCGCGTGTCTCGAGCTCGGCGAAGGGCGGGCCTGCTTCGACGCGGGCAGCGAGCTGCGCGTGCTCGACGGTGCGATCGAGCTGCGCGGCGGATCGATGCGCGTCGAGAGCGGATCGGTGATCGTGCGCGACAAAGACGGAGCGTCGACGCTCGAAGCCGGCGATCGCCGCGACACGAGCGAGCAACTCGTCGCACGAAGCTCGCCGCCGCGAGAGCCCCGCAACGCTTCCGCCCCCGCTTCCGCTCCCGCTTCCGCTTCCGCCTCCGCTCCCGCTTCCGCTCCCGCTCCCGCTCCCGCGTCCGCCCCCGTCGAGCCGCGCCGCGACGATCGCAAACCCAAGCCGCCCCCGAGCGAGCCGGCGAGCAAGATGCTCGCCGACGCACGCGCGCTCGCGAACAGCGGCGATCTCTCGCGCGCCGCCGCAGCCTACGACGCACTGCGTCGCGCACACCCGGACTCCGCCGACGCCCACGCAGCCAACGTCTCGCTCGGTCAGCTGCAGCTGCGACGCGGCCGCGCCAAAGAAGCGTTGTCCGCCTTCGAGCGCTACCTGAAGCGCGGCGGAGCGCTCGCCGAAGAAGCTCGCTGGGGCCGCGTGCAGGCGCTGAAGCGCCTCGCGCGTGCGAGCGCGCTCGATCGCGCCATCGACGATCTGCTCGCGCACCATCCCCATACCGTCTACGCCGACGACGCGCGATCACTGCGCTCGACGCAGTGATCTACTGCGCGCACACCTGCAGCGCGTCGACCACGACGGGCTGCGGCGTCACCGGACCGCCGGCGTTGTTCCACGCCATCACGAGCGGGGTCGTGCCGACGAAGGTGCCGGGCACGTCGAAGCTGCTGAGCTCCGTCCACGTGTCGCCGTCGTCGGAGACTTCGAAGTGCACGCGCGCGTCCGCGGTGCGGATGCCGATCCAGCGCGGGTAGGGGATCGCGATCGGCTGGGCGAACGCTTCGCTGCCGTCGTCGCGATAGCCGCGCACGCGCACCCCGTTCTGGAAGAGCCCGAACGACAGCACCGCGCCGGTCGGCGGCTCGACCTGGGTCACCTGCAGGAAGAGCTCGGTGAGACTGCTGGGATCGGGCGGTGTGATCACCTCGACGCGCGCGCTCGCGTTCGCGAACTCGAACGCGACCTCTTGGTGCCACACGAAGCCGGTGCCGATCTCCGGTGAGCTCGGCGGCACGAGCGTGAGCGCGCCGTCCTGCACGAACGTCGTCGCGTCGTCGTCGGCCCAGGTGAGCCACAGGTTCTCGTCGAAGCTGCCGTCGAACGCCTCCTCGACGCAGCCGCCGGGCAGCGGGCCGACGACCTCGCCGCTGCTCGAGCCGTCGCTACCGCTCGCGACGAACGTGCCGATCACGACGTCGCCACAGCCCGCGAGCGAGACGAGCGCGACGATCGTCGTGCGACGCAGCACGGGCCCAGCATATCAGGCCCGACGCGCGCCGACCTTCGCGATCACGAAGCCCACGAGCACCGCAGCGACGATCG
>DASZPU010000958.1:0-1956 GCA_035550195.1 Nannocystaceae bacterium | reverse complement strand
TGCAACGCGAAGGCGTGATCGTGCCCGACGAAGACGCGGCGCTGCGGGCCATCGCCTTCGATCGCAGCGGTCGACATCCCGAGGCGCTCGCGGCGTTCGTGCGCTGGCGGCAGCGCATCGAGGTCGACGACGCCGCGGCCGCATATGCCGAGCGACGTGCCGCCGCGCTCGCGACCTCGCTGGGGCGCGCCGCGGTGATCGAGGTCGCGCAGACCGAGAAAGAAGGCGCGCGGCAGTGCCTCGATGCGCTGGCCGGCGCGCCGCCACCGGGCGATGCGCCCGCGTGGGTGCAGCGCTGTCGCGCGGCGCCGACGAAGATCGGCATCTTGTTGCCGCGCTCCGGCCCACTGTCCGCGCTCGCGGACACGCAGCTCGCGGCGGCCACCATCGCCATCGATCTGCTCGCGCAGGACAACCCGCAGATCGGCGACGTGATCTGGCACGACAGCGGATCGGAGGCGGGCACGTCGGCCGACGGTGCGGCGGCGCTCGTGGCCCGAGGTGCGACGGTGATCGTCGGTCCGGTCGGTGCCGCCAACGTGCGCGCTGCGAAGGGCCGGGTCGGCATGGCCGCGCGCATGATCACGCCGGGCGAGCCGGTCGCGGAGGTCACCGGGGCTGCGCCGACGCTGGACACTCGCGTCGCTGCGCTGGTCGACGTCGCTTTGCAACGCGGCGCCGAGAAGCTCGTGGTGCTCGTGCCCGACAGCGGCTACGGCAAGCGGGCGGCACAGGCTGCCAGCAAGCGCGCCGAGAAGACCAAGCTGAAGTCGCCGCACGTCGTCACGTATCCCGCCGACACGACCAGCTTCGCGGAGGTGCTCGGTCCGCTCGGCAAGTCGCTCACCAGCAAGACCGCGGTGATCATCGGCGATCACGTCACGCGCACCGAGATGCTGGTGCGGCAGCTCGCGCGCGACGGCAAGGGCCCGAGCGCGCCGAAGGGGCCGCTCGTGCTCGCGACCGCCGAAGGCATCTCGGAGTCCGAGGCGAGCGTCGGTCACGACATCCTCGCGGGCTTGTTCGTGGCGCCGACGGCCGCGGCGACGCCCGACGTCGCGCGCTTCGTCGAGGCCTACGCGAAGGCCGAGGGCAGCGCACCGTCGGATCAAGCGCTGCTGGTGTTCCGCGCGCTCGCGATCGCGTTCGCCGGCAGCGCGAGCACGAGCGCGCCGGTCGTGATCGTGCGCGTCGAGGGAGGGCATCTCGTTGTCCAGTCGCCGTCCTCGTGATGCGGGGCGCGGTGGCGGCGAGCGACGCGACGGTGGCGAGCACGTCGTCGCCGGCGAGCGTGCGGTGGGCGAGCTGATCGACGCGGCTGCGAAGCGCGTGAAGAAGATCCTCGTCGATCCCAAGCGCCGCGGCAGCGAATTGATCGCGCGTGCGCGCGCGCTGGGCATCGCGATCGTCGACGCGGATGCGAAGGCGTTGGGCATCGCGAGCGTCGATGGCCCGGCGAAGGGCATCGTCGCGTTCGCATCGCCGCCGCGCGAGCACGCGCTCGACGAGCTGATCGAGGCCGCGCTCGCACGCCCGCGCGGACGCTTGGTCGCGCTCGACGGCGTGGAAGATCCGCACAACCTCGGCGCCATCTTGCGCAGCGCGGAGTTCTTCGGCGCGAGCGGTGTGTTCTGGCCGAAGGACGGCAGCGCACCGCTCTCGCCGGCAGCGGTGCGTGCATCGGCGGGCGCGAGCGAGCGCTTGCCCAGCGGTCGTGTCGGCAACCTCGCGCGCGCGCTCGCGGACTGCAAGGACGCGGGCCTGTGGGTGGTCGGCACGGTCGCCGAGGGCGGCATGCAGCTCGCCGACGCGATCGCGAACGATCGCTTGCCGGAGCACCTCGTCCTCGTGATGGGTGGCGAGCACGACGGCCTGCGCCGCCTGACCCGCGAGCGCTGCGACTACCTCGTGACGATCGAGCGCACCGGCGCGATCGCCTCGCTCAACGTCTCCGCC
>DASZPU010000957.1:0-13132 GCA_035550195.1 Nannocystaceae bacterium | reverse complement strand
CCTTCGTCTGCGAGAGTTGTTTGTTGGCACAGCCGCCGATCATCAAGGCCAGCAGCAGGATGGAAGGTCGTCGGTGCATGATGGGCACTCCTCTCCGCGAAACGTCGTCGATGGAGTTCAATCCCTGTGCCAGCACGGCGGCGGGGCGCTCGCAGTGTTTCGCGGCGTGCGAGCGCCGCCGCCCGTGCGCCGGCGCCCACACGCGCAGCGATCACGTCACCGTCGCGAGCAGCTGATCGAGCGCGACGACATGATTGCGCGCGCGCGGACGCAGATCCTCGATGAGCTCGCGCGCCTCCGGTGCGAGTCGCTCGTCGTCGCCGTTCTTCTCCAGGCGTCCGAGCAGCGCGCGCTCGGCCGATCGCAGCGCGCGCAAGAGCGCGGGCACGCCCAGCAGCGTGAGCGCACCCGAAGCGCCGCGCACGAGCGTGCCCACGACCTGCAGCCCCGGCATGCCGTCGACGTCGTGCAGCCGCGCGAGCATGTTGCGGATGCGCCCTACCGCGAGCTCGTGATCGCGACGCAGGTCGTCGAGAAAGCCCTGTTGATCGGGCGTGTCGATGCGCTCGATCGCGCCGTCGTAGCTGTTCTTCGCGGCCATCTCGAGACGCAGCAATCGCTCGAGCGTGTGCTTGGTGGACTCGATGCTCGTGGACATTGCAGCGCGATCGGTACAAGTCCCATGCCCGGCGAAAGCGGTGCCATCTCGGCCGTGCGCGTGCGCCACACGTTGACGAAGCGCGCCGCGCTGCTAGCTCGTCGGCGAGGTGACATCCATGGCGACAACGGTGGCAGCAGTGTTCTCGTCTCGAATCGAGGCCGATCGCGCGGTCGAGGACCTCGTCGGCGCCGGCTTCTCGCGCGCCGCGATCAGCTTGCTCGTCGCAGAGTCGAGCCGCGGCCAACACTTCAAGGTCGTCGAAGGCGACAAGGCCACCCAGGGCGCGCTCGGTGGTGGTGTCGTCGGCGGCACGCTCGGCGCGATCGCAGCCGGTCTCGTCGCGGTCGGCATCATCGTCACGCCCGGCGTCGGGCTCGTCGCTGCCGGTCCGTTGCTCGCCGCGCTGGCGGGCCTCGGCGCCGGCGCGGCCGCGGGCAGTCTCGTCGGTGGTCTCGTCGGGCTCGGCATCCCCGAGCACCACGCGATGGTGATGGATCAGCAGATCACCCGCGGTGGAATCCTCGTCGCCGTCGGCGTCGCGAACAAAGACGAGCAACACGCCGCCGAGGCTGCGCTCGCGCAAGCCGGCGCAGCGACGACGTCGACCGCATCGACGTAGATCGCGAACGGCATCGTCGTTGCAACGCGCGACTGCATGCAACGGCGATCTCTGATTCCCTCGATGCTCGCACTGGCGTTCGGCGTTGGTGCGTGGGGTTGGCAAACGGAGGCCTCGGCGGTCGAGCCCAATCGACGCGGTGGCCAGGTCGAAGGCATGATCGGCGGCGCGGCCTGCATCCCAGGTCGCGCGCCGTGTCATCAACGCGATGGGCTGCTCCTCGACGGCACGACGTTGCCGTCGTTCGGCACGGGCGTCGCCATCGGCGCGCGTCCGGTGCGGTGGTTCATGCTCGGCGGCATCTACCGCTTCGGCATGTTCACGCCGCGCTACGACGTGTCCGACGGGCCCGACTACCGTTGGGCGGGCCAGCACACCGTCGGCTTCCTGATGCGTCCGATCCTCCCCATCTGGCGCTTCGACCTCGGCTTCAACATCGCACCCGGATACTCGCGTCAGATCTTCAAGGTCGACGCCGGCAACGATCGCGACATCTCGCAGGGCTTCGCGATGTTGATCGGTCCGACCTTCGACGTGTTCCTCACCGACAACTTCTTCATCGGTGGCGGCGTCGACTTCATCTTCAACACGCAGAAGAAGGTCTGCCAGGTGCGCAGCGGCGACACCACGTGCGGCGTGCGACTCGAGCGTGTGGTGGCGCCGACGCATCAGGTGCTCTTCGGGTTCCGCTTGGGCGGGACGTTCGGCTGACGCCGCAGCGGAGCCAAAGGCGACGCGCCCGTAAACGTGAACGTGCCCGTGCCCGGTACGCTTCGAGCTCCGAAGCGGACCGGGCACGGGCACGTTTACGCGTACGCCCGCGTCCGCTACGCGTACGCAGTCGCGCCGACGGGCGAGCTCTCGAGCGCCATGCGCAGCTTGTCGAGCGCACGGTTCTGCAGCTGACGGATACGTTCGCGCGACAGCGCGTAGCGCTCGCCCAGCATGCTGAGCGTCATCACCTCGGCACCGCGCAGGCCGAAGCGCTGCTCGATGATGTCGCGCTCCATCGGGTCGAGCGCGTCGAAGGCACCGCGCGCGATCGCGAGGTTGCGACGATCGTCGATGGCGGCGTCGCGATCCGGCATCGTGTACGACGCGAACGAGGCCGGGCCGTAGCCGCCGTCGTCGCCATCGGGCTCCTCGAGCGCGATGACGCGGGCTTCCATCGCCGCGCGCGCGTCGACGAGCTTGTCGAGCGGGATCTCGGTCGCGACCGAAATCTCTTCGATGGTGGGCTCGCGACCGAGCTGACCACGGAGCGCCTGCTCGGCGCGGCGCGCCTTGCCGAAGATCGCGTGGAGGTGCGCCGGGATTCGCACCGAGCGTCCGCGGTTGACGAGCGCGCGGGTGATCGCGAAGCGGATCCACCACGCCGCGTAGGTCGAGAACCGGCAGCCGCGCTCGGGATCGAAGCGGCTCACCGCCATCAGCAGGCCGAGGTTGCCTTCCTGCACGCGGTCCGCGAGCGACATGCGCTCGTCGGCGTGACGCGCAGCGATGCGCACGACCAGTCGGAGGTTGCTGCACGCGAAGCGATTGCGGGCGTCGCGGAGGCGGTTGCCGATCTGCACCGCACGCGGCGACTCGCCATCGGTCGCACGCCCGGCGGCGATGATCACCGCCTCGAGGCGATCGGCGAGCACGCCGTCGAGATCGATCGCGTCGACCGCCATCGTGCCGGCCTCGTCGACGATCGCCGAGCCGCGCTGACCGGACCAACGCTCGCGCAGCAGCGCGACGGCCTCGACCGGCTGGGCCTCGTCGGCCTCCTTCGAGAGGATGAAGCGACGGACGTGCTCCGCGGTCGCGTTGTCCAGGAGCGCACGCCAGCGTGCCCGACGAAGCTCGACGATCTCGCACAGCTTCGCGCGTTCGTCCTCGGCCGAGAGCAGGTCGTACCCGCCAGCGTCGTCGAGGTAGATGTCGAAGGTGGACCGCGAAGTCGACTGGCGGCTCCGGACCTCACGGCGTCGGGGCTGGGTCGTCGGGGCGCGGCGTGTTGCGATGGTCGCCATGTCCGCCGGTTGTGCAACGGTGATGCCGCTGCAACTCCGCGGATCCTCGGGCACCTGGCGCGCGGCCTTCGGGGGTGGGCGCTGCCGCACAGCCGCAGAAGAACCGGGTGTGGCGCAGCCGCACGGCGCAGGGTCTCCGACTCACGCGGCCGCATCCAGCGAAACGCAAAAACTCGTTACGTCGCCGGCGCGCGAATGATCGATCGATCCACCGTGCGTCGCGAGGATCCGCCCCGCGATCCACAGGCCGATGCCGAGCCCGGCGCGGTCCGCCGGTGTCGTTCGTGTACCGGCCAACGCGACCAATACAGCCGGATCGATCGCGGGCCCATCGTTGCCGACGGTCACCTTGCCCGCGGCCGCGTCGACCTCGACGGTCACCGATGCCTTCGCGAAACGCACCGCGTTGTCGACCAGCTCCGCGATCGCGGCGCGCACGATCGCCGCGTCGCACGACACCGACGCGTCGAGTCCGGGCGCCAGCACCACTTCGATGCCGCGTCGCCGTCGCGAGCGTGCGATGTCGGCGATCGCGGTCTCGACGAGCGCGCGCAGCTCGGTGGGTTGCTTGCGCGCCTCGAGGCCGCGCTCGATCGCCCCGAGCATGCCGAGGCGATCCGCGAGCCGGCCGATCTGCGCGAGCCCGCGGTCGGCGAGCTCGAGCAGTCGCGTGCGATCGATGTTCGCGTTGCCGTCGCGCAGCTGATCGAGGACGCCTCCGACGACGCCCATCGGCGTGCGAATGGCGTGGGCGACGCGACGGGCGAGCTCTCCAGAGTCGTCGCCGGTGCTCATGCACCGAGCCCGTGCTTGTCGAGCCGGCGATACAGCGTGCGGCGATCCAGGCCGAGCGTCTTCGCGGCTTGCGACTTGTTGCCCGCCATCGCGCGCAGGACCTTCGCGATGTAGCGGCGCTCGAGCTCCTCGAGCGTGGGCAGCTCGTCCGACTCTTCGCCGGTCAGCACCACACGCTCGGGCTTGTGCTCGCGCACCTTGGCCGGAAGATCGTCGACGGTGACGCGATCGAGCCGGCTCAGCGCCACCGCGCGCTCCATGCAGTTCTCGAGCTCGCGGACGTTGCCGGGCCAGTCGTAGTTGAGCAACAGCTCCGCGGCCGCGGGATCGATCTGGCCGACGCCACGCCCGGATTGCGCGGCGAAGTGCTCGACGAAGTGCTGCGCGAGCAGCAGCACGTCGCGACCGCGCATGCGCAAGGGCGGCAGCTCGACGCGCACGACGTCGATGCGATAGAGGAGATCTTCGCGGAAGCGGCCGGCCTCGACCTCGGACTCGAGATCGCGGTTCGTCGCGGTGACCAGGCGCGCGTCGAAGGGGATCTCCTTGTCGCCGCCGACCGGTCGGATCGTGCGCTCCTGCAGCGCGCGCAACAGCTTGGGCTGCATCTCGAGCGGCATCTCGCCGATCTCGTCGAGGAAGAGCGTGCCGCCGCTGGCCTGGGCGAACAGACCGTCGCGCGCGTTGCGAGCGTCGGTGAACGCACCTTTGACGTGGCCGAAGAGCTCGCTCTCGATGAGGCTGGGCGGCACTGCGGCGCAGTTGAGCGCGACGAACGGACCCGAGGCCCGCGGGCTGCGCTCGTGGATCGATCTCGCGATCAGCTCCTTACCGGTGCCGCTCTCGCCCGTGACCATCACCGAGGCTTCGCTGTCCGCGACGCGCGCGACCATGTCGAACACGCGGCGCATCGGCGTGCTCTTGCCGATGATGGTGCCGAAGCGCTGCGCATCAGCGAGCGCGCGACGCAGTCGCTTGACCTCGACCCCGAGGCGGTGGCGTTGCACCGCACGCGTGATCGCCGGGCCCAGCAGCTCGACGTCGATCGGCTTGGTGATGAAGTCGTAGGCGCCGGCGCGCAACGCCGAAACCGCGGCATCCATGCTCGCTTGGCCGGTCACGACCAAGACGGGCAGGTCGGGCCGCAGCGCGCGAACACGCCCGCAGAGCTCGATGCCGTCGATCCCATCCATGTGGATGTCGGTCAGCATCGCGTCGAAATCCTCTTCGGTCAGGCGGGACAACGCCGCCTCCGCGGAGGACTCGCTCACCACAGTGAAGCCTTGGCCGCCGAGGGTTGCCTCGAGCAGCTCGCAGGTGTTCTCGTCGTCGTCGACGATCAGGACTCGTGCGTTCATCGGACCCCGCCACAGAATGCAGCGTGCACGGCGATCGTCGAGCGCGAGAGCACAGTTCGTGTGCGGTTGGTTCTCCGCGGGCCTGAAACGCGGCTCCGCAGCGGGTTTCTCGCGGACGGCGCAGGCACGGTCGCGCCGGAGCGTGCGGCGGCGCGCACTCGGGCGGGGCTGACTCGCGCACCGGCGCTCGTCGGGCAGCGCACGTCCGCGTCGTCCGCCGCTGGCCCACGCCATGCACTCGCACGCACGCGATGCGCCGACGTTCGACCCGATGGGCGTGGCTGGTCGCGGTGCTGGGCGTCGCGCTCGTGCAAGCGTGCGACGACGAGCGCAGCGAAGACCACGTCGCGGCGAGCTGTGCCGACTACTGTGAGCAAGCGCGCGCGTGCGACGAGCGGGTCGACGAGGCCGAGTGCCGCGATCGCTGCGCGGCGAAGGTCGGGCGCTGCGGAGGATCCGAGCGCGAGCAAGCGCTCGATGACCTCGACCACTGCGCGATGATCGAGTGCGAAGCGATCTCCACTTGCCCCGTGGGTGCCGGGCTGAGTTGCACCGCATCGGGGTTGTGATGGGACTCTACGCGATCACCGGATCCGTCGTGGCGGCGATCCTCGGTTCGTTCCTGAGTGGCGTCGCGTTGGCGGCGGGCTGGCTGCACATGCCGTGGGCGCGCGCATTCGCGTTGGGCGTCTACGGCGGTGCGGCGATCGGCATGTTGCTCGGCACCGCGATCGGTGCGCTGCGGACCCGTCCGAGCGCGCCGATCGAGCCGATCATCCGGATCAGGAAGCGAGGCTCCAGTCCTCGCCGCGCACCGCTACCGCGCTATCGCAGTGCGTGACCTCGGGGAGCGTCCACGCGAGGTCCTCGATGAGCAGCGCGCTCACGCGATCGGACGTCGCACCGCCGAGTCGCACGCGCCCGCCGCTGACGTCGATCGTCAGCGCGAGCGTGTCGACGCCGTGCTCGACGAGCAGCGTCTCGAGCCGCGCGCGCACCTCGTCGTCGCTCGACAGCATGCGCTCGAGCGCGGCGAGCTCGGTGGGCTGCAGGAGATCGCTGACCAAGACCGCGGTTCGCTGCGAACGAGTGGTCCGTCGACGTCGAGCTCGAGAGGTGCGTCGGGTCATGCCCGCGGTTCAGCAAACACCGTGCCGCGCGCGACCGCGCGTAGGATCGCGACGCCGAGCGCCGCGCCGCGGGCGTGAACGCCCGATCGTGCGCACGCGCTCGCTCGGATCCTCGCGTTGCGACTCCGCCGCGAACGCGCAGGCCTTGGGCATGCGACACGCGATGTTGGTGGCGGTGCTCACCGTGGTGGCCTGCGCGATGGAAGAGATCGACGACGTCGAAGCGACGACCATCGATCGCGGTGCCGTCGACCCGGCGACGTGCGACGACGTGGGCGACCAGATCGAGTGTCTCGAGTCCGGTTGTCGTTGGCAGACGCTCTTCGGCGTCGCGTTCACCAGCGACGGCACCTGCGAGATCGGGCCGCCGTGGGGGCTCTGCTATGCGCCCGAGCTCGGGCAGCCGTGCGACGACGAGGCGCTGCTCTGCGACAAAGGCATGCACGCGTGGGTGTTGCCCGCGCCCGACAATGCCGTGGTGATGACGTTGTCCGCGACGTCGTGCGGCGTGCCGGAGCACTTCCTGCCCTGCGAGGATCCGTCGTACCGCGAGAATCTCCCCGCGCCCGCTGCGAACCCGACGCCGCGGCTCGCGTCGGCGCCGAGCGACGCCGAGGAGCTGCTCGCGCGCGCGTGCGAGTGTGGCTGCGCAGGTCCGCAGTGACGTGGCACGGAACGTGCTCCTTGGTTCGACGGACAAGGAGCACGATCGAATGAGCAAACTGTTGCGAGGTGTCGCTGCTGGTTTCGGGGCGTGGAAGTTGGGCGGGGGACTGATCGGCACGATCCTCGTGTTCGTGCTGCTCTGGTGGATCCTCGGCCACTTCGGCATCTTCCAGTGATCGCCTCCGCGTGATGCGGAGCCACGATGCACGAGCACCGGGCGGCGAGCGATTCGCCGTCCGGTGCTCGAGTTTCGTCCAGTCGATGAAAACTACGTGGAGAGCAGCTCGTCGAGCTTCTTCTCGGCCTCGTCCTTCGCGATGCCGAAGCGCTCCTTGAGCCGGCCCACCGCGCGGTCCTTGCCGCCACGCATGTACTCGAGGTCGTCGTCGGTGAGCTTGGCCCACTGCTGACGCAGCTTGCCCTTGATCTGCTCCCACTTGCCTTCGATCTGATCCCAGTTCATTGCCTTCTCCTCTTTCGAGCCGCTTCGTATTGCGACGGCGGCAAGCTAGATCGCGAGCACGCGTCGTCAAACGTGCTGCGCTGACACACTGGTCGAGCCCGCGCGTGCATCCCCATCGATCGTCGCCGGCGCCCCGCAGCATCTGCGCGTGATCACGGAGCTTGCCGCGGTGCGGCGCCGACGTTGCACTGCATGCGTCCCAGGAGAAACACCACATGTCCTGGCTCTTCATCCTCGTCGTGCTCGTGTTGGTGCTCGCCGTCGTCCCCGCGTGGCCGTACAGCCGCGACTGGGGCTATGCTCCGAGCGGTTTGCTGGGCACCGTCTTGTTGGTGCTGCTCGTGCTCGTGTTGCTCGGTAAGCTCTGACGCGGATACTGAGCCCGCATGCTGGCCGCCATCGCTTCGGCCGTCGCACGTCACGCGCGCAAGCTCGTGATCATCGCGCTGCTCGCGGCAGTCGCGGCGGCGTTCTATGGTGCCGGCGTCGCGCGGGCGTTGTCGCCGGGCGGCTTCGAGGTCAAGGGCGGTGAAGCGCAGCGCGTCGCGACGTTGGTCGCGGATCGCTTCGGACACGGCAGCCCGGATCTCGTCGCGCTCGTGCAGCGCGAGGGCTTCGCGGCGTCGAGCCCCGAGGTGCGCGCGCGACTGCAGCAGATCGTCGACGCGCTCGGCAACGATCCCGCGGTCGCGAGCGTCGACAGTCCGCTCGGCTCCGCCGGCACCGCGTTGGTGTCGAAGGACGGCGCGACCGCGATGCTCGCGATCTCGCTGCGCGGCGACGCGACTGCGAAAGAGGAAGCGTTCGGGCGCTTGAACGAGATGCTGCGCTCCACCGCCGCCGACGTCGACGTCGCGCTCGGGGGCCCGCTCGCCGTCGCGGTCGTGGGGCAGCAGACCGCCGAGCACGATCTCGTGCGCGCCGAGCTGGTCGCGTTCCCGTTGGTCGCGGTGCTGCTCCTGCTGTTCTTCGGCGGACGCATCGCGACGTTGTTGCCGCTCGCGGTCGGCGGGCTGTCGATTGCGTTCGCCACCGCGGTGCTGCGCGGGCTCGCGGCGGTCGCCGACATCTCGGTGTTCGCACTCAACATCGTCACGTTGCTCGGGCTCGGGCTCGCGATCGACTACTCGCTCTTCTTGGTGCAGCGCTTCCGTGAAGAGCTCGAGTACGCGCCGGTCCACGAAGCGGTCGTGCGCACGGTGACCAGCGCGGGCAAGACCACGCTGTTCTCCGGCGTGGCCGTGGCGGTGAGCCTGCTCGCGCTCCTGGTGTTCCCGATCGCGCTGCTGCACAGCATCGCGATCGCGGGCGCCATCATCGTCACGCTCACGGTCATCGCCGCGCTCGTGGTGTTGCCGGCGATGCTCGCGTGGCTGGGCCCGCGCGTGGAGTGGCCGCGCAAGCGCAGCCAGCACGCGAAGCTCGATCCGAACCGCGGGTGGGGACGGCTCGCGCAGTGGGTGATGCGGCGGCCCGGGCTCGTCGCGATCGGCACGGTGATCCTCTTGCTCGCCGTCGGTGCGCCGACGCTGCGCCTCGACACCGCGCTCTCCGACGCACGCATCTTCCCGCCCACCTCGGAGGTGCGGCGCGTGCAGCTGCGCATCGACGAAGACACCGGCTTCGCGGCCGCGGGCACCGTGCAGTACCTGCTCGTGCTCGAGGGCGATGCCGACGTGTGGCAGCCGACGCAGCTCGGCAAGCTCTACGATGCCCACGCTGCGCTCGCGGAGGTCGAGGGCGTGCGCAAGGTCGACGACCTCGTCACTGCGCTCGGCCAGGACATGCGCGAGCGCTTCGTGATGGCGGGGGGCTTTCTCGCCGACGCGCCGTCGCGGCCGCCCGAGCTCGCGCAGATCGTCGACGGCAACACCACGCTCGTGCGCGTCATCGCCGACGCGCCGCACGACACCAAGGGCCGCGCCGAGCAGGTCGCGGCGATCCGGGGCGCGCTCGATGACTGGAACGTGTCCATCGGTGGCGCACCGCAGGTCGCCCACGAGGTCGACGAAGCGCTGCTGCGCGGGGCCGTGCCCGCGACCATCATCGTCGTCGTCGTGACGCTCGTCGTGCTCACGCTCGCGTTCGGAGCGATCGTGGTCGCGGTGAAGGCCGTCATCATGAACGTGCTGTCGCTGTCCGCGAGCTTCGGCGCGCTGGTGTGGATCTTCCAGGACGGTCGCTTCGAGGAGCTGCTGCACTACGGCAGCACCGGTACGATCGATCCGCTGATCCTCTTGGTGATGTTCGCGATCGTCTTCGGGCTGTCGATGGACTACGAGCTGTTCCTGCTCAGCCGCATCCGCGAGGACTACGGCGAGACCGGTGATGCCCGCGAGAGTGTCGCGCGCGGGCTCGCGGCGACCGGACGGCTCATCACGATGGCGGGGCTCATGCTCATCGTGGTGCTCATCGGTTTCGGCAGCGCGCACATCCTGTTCGTGAAGCAGCTCGGCATCGGCATGGCGATCGCGGTCGCGGTCGACGCGACGATCGTGCGCGGCCTGCTCGTGCCCGCGACGATGCGATTGCTCGGCCGTTGGAACTGGTGGGCGGCGGGTTGGTTCGCGCGCTGGTGGACGCGGTACAACATCGGCGTGCGCGAGCTGCCGCCCGGCACGGCGCCCACGAAATCCTAGAATCGACCGAGCAGCACGATGCGGTTGTAGCCCAGCCGCATGCGCACGTCGGCGCGCCGACGCTTGCGATCGATCGAGATGAGCGTGATGCCACCGGCCGCGGCCACGATGCCGCCGGTGAGCATCGCGATGCCACCGGCCTGGGTCTCGTGCACGAACCGGCAGTCGCCTTGCGCGTCGAGATTCTGGGTGTCGCAGCGGCGGCGCACGTCCTGGCCGTCGATGCCGAGCAACACCGCACCACCGACGACGCTCGCGGAGCCGAGCGCGAGCAGTGCGATGCCGGTGGGACGCAACGCGCTCTTCGGGCCGCGATCGCGCAGCGGTTCCGGGCCGACCGGCCTGCGCCACGTCGTGCGCGGGCGTGCGACGGACTCGCCGGTCAGCGCGTCGCGGACGCTCACCGTGCGCGCCTCGAGGGCCGCGGCGAGATCGTCCATTCCACAGATCGTGCACTCGCCGGCGCTCTCCGCCAGCGCGGTCGAGTCACCGATGCGACCGGCAGTGACGCGCACGCGATAGTCGCGATCGTCACCCGTGATCTCCGCGCGCATCCAGTGCGTGATGCCGTTCGCGATCGCTGTGCGTTGCAGACACACTTGGGTCTCGCACGCACGAGCAGCCTGGCGCGCGGCCGATTCCGCGGTGCGAACCTCGCCTGCGTGCAGCACGTCCGCGATGCGTTGCTCGAGCTGCTCGCGGTCGGCCGTTGCGATGCTCGGAGCCGTGGTCTCGAGCACGAGCACGCGCTGGATCGCCGGATCAGGGGCGACTCCCGCCGCGCCGAGCCAAACCAGCAACGCTGCGCCGATCATGGGAGAGCTGCAGTGCAGATCGCGGGCCACGCGTCGGCTCGCGCCTTGCACACACCGGCCGCATGCACTCCGATACGACGGTGCTGCCGAGGCGAGCGGGCGGAGCGGCGCGAGCGATCGGCACCAAGTGCTGGTATCCGAGCGCGCGTGCGGCCAAGTCACGGGTGTCGCGATCCGCCGCGCCACTCGGCGACGATCTCACGCCACCTGGCGGGATGAACCTGCCGGGCTCGCGGCTGCGCATCCTCGATCGCATCAGCGACGGTGGTTGCGGTGTGGTCTACCGCGGCGAGCACGTCGACTTGCAGCGCACCGTCGCGATCAAGGTATCGCGCAGCGATGCGCTGACCGCCGGAGCGCGTGAGCTCTTCCTCGACGAGGCGCGCACGACCACGCGCATCGAGTCGCCCTACGTCGTGCAGGTCGTCGACTTCGGCGAGCTGCCGGACGGCCGCGTGTGGTACGCGATGGAGCACCTCGGTGGCCGCGCGCTCGATCAGATCATCGCGAGCGAAGGTCACATCGCGCCGGCGCGTGCCATCGCGTTGCTGCGCATGGCCTGCAAGGGCCTCGCGGCCGCGCACGCGGCCGGCGTAGTGCACCGCGACGTGAAGCCGCAGAACCTGGTGGCGATCGCACGCGGCGGTCGTGAGCACCTCGTGCTGGTCGACTTCGGCATCGCGCTGCCCTGCGGTACGCGACCCGCGGTCGTGAGCGGCACGCCCGAGTACATGGCGCGCGAGCAGATCCTGCGCGACGTGCTCGACCAGCGCACCGACGTCTACGGCCTGGGCTGCTGCGCGTACGAGATGCTCACCGGCCTGCCGATCGTCGCGGGCTGCACCGTGCAGCAGGCGCTGCTCATGCACAGCGAGGGCATCGATCCCGAGTTCCCCGAAGCGCTCGGCGTACCGCTCGCACTGCAGGAGATCGTGCGGCGCTGCCTCGCGATCGATCCGGCGCAGCGCTACGCCGACATGGCCGAGCTCGAGGCCGCGCTGTGCGAGGCACAGATCGCCGCTCGCCTTCCGCAGGTGCGCGAAGATCTGGAGCTGCCGCCGGTCGACGCGACGCGACGCCGTCGCATCGCCGACGGATTCCTCGCGCTCGCGCGACCGCAGCGACGGCTGCCGACGCGCGCGGCGATCTTCTCGTCGAGCCTCATCGCGGCGGTGCTCGGGCTGGTCATCGCGTGGCCGCAGCAACCGTCGGCCGCGGAGATCGTGCCGCCGATGCCGGCTGCGGCGGTGTCGACGATCGCGATCGAGCGCGCGGCTCCGGTCGAGGTCCTCGCGCCGATGACGGCCGTGACCGAAGCGCCGAGCGAGCCGGTGCTCGCGAGCACGACCAACCTCGCCGCCGTCGCACCTGCACCCGCGATTCGTCCGGCGAAGGTCGAGCCTGCTGCCGCACCCGTGGTGGAGGCGCCGCGCGTAGTGGTGCCGCGCGAGCCGATCGCCCGCGACGCGGTGAAGGACGGACGTCGTGCGCTGCGTCGTGGCGATCGCGTCGTCGCGGAGCAGGCGTTCCGTCGCGCGATGCAGCTCGACCCGCGCTCGAGCAGCGCGGTGGCCGGCCTCGCCGACGTCTACTTCGAGCGCGGAGAGCACGATCGCGCGATGCACTTCGCGAAGATCGCGGTGCAACGCGCTCCGCAGTCGTCGGCGCACCGCGTGCGGCTCGGAGACGCGTACTACCGACTCGCGCGCTACGCCGATGCGCGCGCGGAGTACGAGACCGCCAAGCGCATGGGCTCCGCGGTCGCGCGGCGCCGCGTCGCCGCGATGGAGCGCAGCACACCGTGAGCACCGTCGAACGCGCCATCGATCCCCGCAAGGTGGAGCTGCTCGTGGTGGGCCCGGCCGAGCGCCGCGCGCAGCTGCAGCAGGCGATGCAAGAGCTCGCACCGCTGTTGCGCGGCGTCGATCGACTGGAAGAAGCGCGCTCGCGCATCGCGGCCGACACGAG
>DASZPU010000956.1:0-2651 GCA_035550195.1 Nannocystaceae bacterium | reverse complement strand
CGACATCTTCGAAGTGCTGCTCGCACAACCGACGCCCGGGCAATGATCCGCGCTGCAGCGAATTGCTGATGGGCGAACGCGCGGCCCGTCGGTAGGCTCGCTGCATGTCGGGGGCGGCGATCATCTCGCTCGTGTGGGCTGTCAGCGCGCGGTGGGCGTACGAGGACGCGTACGACAACGTCGAGGGCGGGGCTTGGTACGAGGGGCAGAACAACGAGTCGGCGACGCTCGCGTGGGGCGAGTCGTACGTGATGTCGAGCCTCGCGGCGATGTATCGGGTGACGAACCATCCGATGTATCTCGACCGGCTCGCGGAGCACGTCGATGCGCTGCTCTTGCAACGCGACGATGCGCGCGGCGTGATGGACTGGCGCGGCGAGTCGGGCGCGTGTTGGCGCAACATCAGCTACCAAGAGCCCACGCCGTATTGCTACGCGGTGCACACCGGCATGCTGGTCACGCCGATGCTCGAGTTCGTCGCGGCGGTCGAGACGTCGCCGTGGGCGGAGCAACCGAGCTACGACGGCGAGACGCTCGCGAGCAAGGCGGAGCGCTATCTCGTCGCGGCGCAGGAGTCGGTCGCGGCCCACGAATTCGAGTGGAACGCCAACGGCTACTACGTGTTCCCCGACGTGCCGAACCTGCCGGCGGCCGGGCAGGTACAGCCGCTCAACCAATCGAACGCGCTCGGGCGCGCGCACATCCTGCTCGCGGAGCTGACCGGCGATGCGGATCAGCTGGCGAAGGCCACGGCGCTCGCGAGTCGGTTTCGGGCCTCGATCACCACCGGCGGTGACGGAGCGTTCGTGTGGAACTACGGCGCGGGCGCCTACGCGTCGCCGGGCGAGGACATCTCGCACGCGGCGATCAACGTCGACTTCGCGGTGCGTGCAGCCCAGGCCGGCATCGTGTTCGACGACGTGGAGATCGCCGCGTTCGTCGCGACGTTCCGCGAGCGCGTGTACGTGAACGATGCGACGTTCGCCGATCACGTCGGCGGGGGCGCGACCAACGATTCGTCGTATCGCGCGCAGATCGGGCGCTGGACGTTGCTGTCGCCGTGGAGCGCGACGACGTACGCAGCGGTGCGCGACGCCTACGATCGCGACTATCCGGCGTCGGACATCGGCTCGGGCTCGCTGTTGCTCGGCTGGGGTCTGCTCGCGGAGCACGAGCCCAAGCTGTGCGCGCCGTTCTTCTACGTCGCGGACTGGGACGACCAGGGCGCCGCGCGCGAAGCCACGGCGTACGGCGCGAACCTGCAGACGATCCCCGGCTCGCTCGACACCAGCTGTCTCGTGCCGGTCGATCACGATGCACCGCGCAACACCGTGGTCGCGCAGTGGGATGGCGACGCGTATCACCGCGTCGCGGAGTGGGCGGCGAGCGGCGACTTCGTCACGAAGCACATTCCTTATGATCCGCGCTTCCCGTTCGTGTACGCGAGTGACGGCGTGCTGTTCGAATTCGAGGACAGCTTCGTCGACGGCAACGGCATCGTCGTGCACGAGCCGCTCGAGCTGGTGCCGCCGACGATCGACTCGGTGGCACCGACGACGGCGATGCTCGATGCGGCGCTCGACTACGCCCCCGTCGCGAGCGGCGACGAGCCGCGATGGTGGTCGTTGATCGCTGGTCCCGCGCAGGCACGCATCGACTACGCAACCGGCGTGATCGACTGGACCGCGACGGAGCCCGGCGCGTACGACTTCACGATCCGCCTCGATAACCGCGTGGGCACGGCCGAGCAATCGTTCACGGTGGAGGTCGGCAACGGCGATGGCCTCGACCTCGCACCGCCGACGACGATGGGCAGCGACGACGACGGCGCGGCGGACACGAGCGGCGCGGCGAGCAGCGCGGACGACGGTGCGAGCGAGGGCGCGGCGACGACGACGATGTCGCCCGACACCGACGCCAGCGACGGCAGCGGCGGGGCAGAAGCGGACACATCGGGCTGCGGGTGCGGCAACGCACCGCGCGGAACCGGCCTGCTCGCGCTGCTCGTGGCGTTGCTTCCGATGCGACGCAGGCACCGCTGAGCCGCCGATCGCGAGCTCTGCGCGAGGCCGATCGCGATCCGAGGATCGAAATCCTCCGTCGTCCCACTTCGGCCGAGGATGCATCGCGCCCGGCTCACCCTCTTCGCCCTCGTGCCGACCTTCGCCTGCCACGACGGTGGCCACGACGACGGCGACCCGAGCTCGAGCACGAGCGACGACGACGGGACATCGGGTGGATCCACTGCGGCCGAGGGCAGCGAGCTCACCGCGTGCGAGAGCAGCGATGGCCACGCGTCGAGCAGCGGAGACGCGCCGGCGGAGAGCACGGGCATGCCACCCGGCGAGAGCTCGAGCGATCCCGGCTCGAGCTCGGAGGACAGCTCGAGCGGCCACGGCACGAGCACGACGCAGAGCAGCGCGAGCGAGAGCAGCGAGAGCAGCGAGAGCAGCGACGACGGCGGCAACCGAGGTGCGTGTCCAGCGGGCGTGCTCCCCGTGCCGGGCTACGTCGAAGGCAGCAACGCCGGTCAGCTCGACGAGCTCGCGGGCAGCTGCGGTCCGATCGGCACCGCGGATCAAGCCTTCGTGCTCACCGCGCCCGCCGACGGCGCGTACGTGATCACGGCCGAGGATGCGGCGCTCTACGTC
>DASZPU010000955.1:0-11697 GCA_035550195.1 Nannocystaceae bacterium | reverse complement strand
AGCCGCAGCGTCTCGATCACCTGCGCGCGCGCGGCGGTCTCGTCGAGCCCGTCGCGCTCGGCCACCCACGCGACCACGGCGGGATCGATCGGCTCGCGATCGATCTTGGGTCCCGCAGCGGTGGTCGGCTCGCCGTTGCAGGCGAGCATCGCGACGACGAACAGCGCCAACCGATCAGAACGCGAGCGACAGGCTGAGGTCGCCGATGCGCGCGTTGCCGAAGCGGTTGTGCTGGAAGTCATGGTTGTAGGTCGCCTGGAAGTAGCCGCCCTCGAGCCAGTGTAGCCCGCGGTAGCGCGCCAATCCGTCGAGCTCCCAGGTCAGCTGCCCACCGACGGTGTGCGAGTCCCAAGGCATCGCCTTCACGTCTGCGGTGACGCAGTTCTGGGGGGCGTCGCGCGTGCATTGCCCGGTGGGTGCATCGTAGACGCCATCGGCGTTGAAGAAAAATGCCGCGCTCTGATGGTAGTAGCGATAGCGCGCGCGCAGCCGCAGATGCCTCGCGGCGCGCACGTGCACGCGCAGCTCCGGGCTGTGCGTGCGCATCTTCCAGTCGTCGACGTAGAGCGAGTAGAAGGGCTCGATGACCGTGCGTCCCTTCGGGATGATCCACCGCACCGACGGCGTCATCACGAAGCGGTTGCGGATGCGCGGGTGCGTCTCCGGCAAGCCGTTGACGATGAGGTCCTTGCGGTAGGGGTTGTCCTGCGGGCCGCGTTGGTGGGCGTACTCGAGGTTGAGCGACGCGAGCACGGTCTTGTGCAGCGCGTGCGCGTAGCCGGCGACGAAGTGGTGGATCTGCAGGAAGTTGCTGCCGACGCCCGTGCCCTTGCCGGTGCAGTCGTTGACGTCGACCGCACCGCCGCACCACGCCGCGCGCACGCCGGTGTTGTTCTGGATGCGATAGATGCGATCGAGCCCGAGGTCGTAGCCGAGCGTCACCGTGATCGTGCGCTGCAACAGCTCGCGCGCGACCTTGAAGCCGGTGCCGCGGCTGATGTAGTCGGTCTCGGTCGAGTAGCGGAAGTACGTGCCCAGCGTCCAGTCGCCGAGCTTGCTGCCGAGGGTACCGATGATCTCGTGGCGCAGCTCGGTGAACACGTTGTCACCGCCGGTCGCGGCCATCGTGCCTGCGGCGATCGACGCCGAGCTGATCGCATCGAGCAAGTACGCGGCGCCGACGGTCAAGCGCTCGTCGGGCGCGTCGACGGTGGCGTGCACCATCGGCTGCAGGATGCGCGTCGACTTCTCGCGGTAGTAGTTGCCGCGGATCGTCACGCGGTTCTCCGCGCCGATCGGCTGGGGCACGACGAGCATCGTCAGCAGCGCGCACGCCAGCGTCACCAGCGTTCGCACCCACGATCGTGCGCGGCGAAGGCCGCGTCCTCGTCGCGTCCGTCTGCTCACCCGCACCCGCAGCCGCCGCCCGCTCCGCCGTGCCCACCCATGCCGCCGTGGCGCGCCTGCTCGATGTGCGCGTGCCAGCGATCCTCTTCCGCATCCGTCGCCGGCGTCATCTCCGGCTTGCTCAGGTGCTCGCGCTGCGACGGCTTCACCGTCACGCATCCGCTCGCCATCGCCGCGAGACACGTGATGACGAAGCCCATCCGCACCACGTCGGCACAGCTGCACATCTGGGTCATGCACGCACGCTAAGCCGGAAGCGCCGGCGTCGACAAGCGGCTTGTGGCCGGGCGGCCGCGCTGGCATCGTCTGCGGCGACCATGGCGGACGCGAAGCTCGTGGTGATCGACGGCCCTGCCGGTGCGGGCAAGACCACCGTCGCGCGCGCGCTCGCACGGGCGCTCGGCGTGCCGCTGCTCGACACCGGTGCCATCTATCGCACGCTCGCGCTCGCGGCTCGGCAGCGCGGCATCGCATGGGACGACGAGCCCGCGCTCGTATCCTTGTGCGAAGGCTTCCCGATCGAGTTCGGCGAGCTGCCCGAGGGCGACACGCGACAAGCCGTGCGCTTCGCCGGCGAGGACGTCACGCTCGCGATCCGCACGCCCGACATCGCGCAGGGCGCTTCGAAGGTGTCGGCGTGGCCCGGCGTGCGCGCGGCGTTGCTCGACATCCAACGCACGCTCGGCGCACGTGGTGCGGTCGCCGAAGGCCGCGACATGGGCACCGTGGTGTTCCCGCACGCGCGCCACAAGTTCTTCCTCACCGCCGATCTGCCGACCCGCGCACGCCGCCGCGCCGCGGAGCTCACTGCGGCCGGCGTCGCGGTGCCGCCTCTGCCCGAGGTCGAGCGCGACATCGCCGAGCGCGATGCGCGGGACAGCGGCCGCGAAGCCGCACCACTGCGCCAGGCCGACGACGCGACCCTCGTGGACACGAGCGGCCTCGCCATCGCCGACGTGGTCGCGAAGCTGCTCGGCCATATCGGCGCCGCCCGCGGCTGAGGCACGTCCTTCGCCGCGATGCCGTCTCCGGTTGACCGCGGGGGATTTACCCCCTACGGTCGCGACCCTCGCGCCTTCGCCTGTCATGGGAACGGGTGACGAGCGAGCCGCCCATCGGAGCGTGCTCGCATCGACAGCGCGAAATCCAATCCGAACAACGACGCAACATGAGTGAACAGTTTCAGTTTGACGAGAACTTCGCCGATCTGCTCGCGCAGCACGACGAGGCTGGCGGCGAGATCCGTGAAGGTACGATCGTCAAGGGCGTAGTCGTCGACATCATCGGCGACTTCGCCGTGGTCGATGTCGGGCTCAAGGCCGAAGGCCAGGTCCCCCTCCGCGAGTTCCGTGAAGAAGACGACCCCGAAGATGCGCCGCCGCGCGTGAAGGTCGGCGACGAGGTCGAGGTCTTGCTCGAGACTGCCGAGGACCAGAACGGCCTCGTCATCCTCTCGAAGGAAAAGGCGCGCAAGCGCAAGGTGTGGGACGAGATCAGCAAGGCCGTCGACAGCGAAGGCCTGGTCGCCGGCATCATCCAAGCGCGCGTCAAGGGCGGGCTCTCGGTGATGCTGCAAGGCGGCGTGAAGGCGTTCCTGCCCGGCAGTCAGGTCGATCTGCGACCGGTGCGAAACCTCGATGCGTTCATCGGGCAGGAGTACCAGTTCAAGATCATCAAGTTCAACAAGAAGCGCGGCAACATCGTGCTCTCGCGGCGTCAGCTGCTCGAGGCCGAGCGTGCCGAGCTGAAGGAAGAGACGCTCAACAAGCTGCAAGAGGGACAGATCGTCGAGGGCATGGTCAAGAACCTCACCGACTACGGTGCGTTCATCGACCTCGGCGGCATCGATGGCCTCTTGCACATCACCGACATGAGCTGGGGTCGGGTCAACCACCCGAGCGAGCTCTTCCAGGTCGGTGACAAGGTCCAGGTGAAGGTGCTGAAGTTCAACACCGACAGCGAGCGCGTCTCGCTGGGGTTGAAGCAGATCACGCCGGATCCGTGGATCAACGCCGAAGACAAGTACATCCCCGGCACGGTCGTGCAGGGCAAGGTGGTCAGCATCAAGGACTACGGCGCGTTCATCGAGCTCGAAGAGGGCATCGAGGGCCTCGTGCACGTGTCCGAGATGAGCTGGACCCGCCAGATCAAGAACCCGAAGCAGTTCTTGAAGATCGGCGACGAGGTCAAGGCTGTGGTGCTCGACATCGACGTGTCGCAGAACCGCATCAGCCTCGGCATGAAGCAGCTCGAGGAGAACCCGTACGAGAAGGTCGTCGAGACCTACCCGCCGGGCACCGTGGTCGAAGGCGTCATCCGCAACATCGCCGACTTCGGTGTGTTCGTGGAGCTCGAGCCGGGCATCGACGGCCTCGTGCACATCACCGATCTGTCGTGGACGCAGCGCGTGCGCCATCCCAGCGAGCTCTACAAGAAGGGCGACCAGGTGAAGGCGATGGTGCTCAACATCGACAACACCGGTGAGAAGCCGAAGATCAGCCTCGGCATCAAGCAGCTGCAGCAGGACCCGTGGGATCGGATCCCGTACGATTACCCGATCGGCAAGCTCATCGAGGTCAAGATCCTCAAGCTCGCCGACTTCGGTGCGTTCGCGGAGCTCGAGCCCGGCATCGAGGGTCTCATCCACATCAGCGAGATCACCGACGAGCGCATCGACGATCCCGGTCAGGTGCTCGAGCCCAACCAGACGGTGCGCGCCGAGGTGATCCAGATGGACGCGCAGGAGCGCCGCATCGGCTTGTCGATCAAGAGCGCACGTCGCCAGGACGAGCTCGCCGACGCGCAGGGCTTCGCGAACGCGAGCCAGGCCGGCGCGACGCTGGGCGACGTCATGGGCCGCAAGCTGCGCGGCGAAGACGATCGCCCGACCTCGCGTCGACGCTGATCAGTAGCTGCACACGTCGTCCACTGCGACGACCAACGCGGGGAGCACGGTGCACGTCACCGTCTCCCCGCTTCCGTATGTGCGCGGCTCGGCGAAGCGATCGGCCTCGCGCACGTAGACCGTGATCGTCTTGCGCACGAGATCCACGAGCCAGTACTCGCCGACGCCCGCGGTGTCGTAGATGCCGCGTTTCTCACCGCGATCACGCGCCGCCGTCGACGGCGAGAGCACCTCGATCGCGAGCTCCGGCACGAGGCGCAAGAACTTGCCCGGCTCCGGCCGTGCAGCCGCCCAGCGCTCCGCCGAAACCCAGCTCGCATCCGGGGCGAGCGTGTCGCCGGTCGGAAGCTCGAAGCCTTGGCTAGCGCCGAACGCACGGCCATTCGTTGCACGCGCCGCAGCACGCACGAAGCTCCCGATGGTGAGCTCGACCTCGCCTTGCGGGAAGTGGGCGGGCGGCACTACGACCACCCGTCCGTGCAAGAGCTCGTAGTCGTGCGGATCCCAGCCCTCGCGACGAGTGACCCAACGAGCGAAGCTCTCCTGGTCCATGCTGTTGACGGACTCGAAGACCGGCTCGATCTCGGCGGTCGACATTGCTTGCATAGCGTAGCAGCCTCCATGCGCGCCGCGAGTGCGAGCGGCGTGCCGCGATGCAACTCGGCGACACGATGCACGCGTGGTGGCCAGCGTGGCCCGCTGGCGGGCCGGGGGCGGCCCGCAGACGGGCCAGTGGCCGGGCCAGCGGGCCACCCGCTACGATCGCGGTGATGAGTGTCGCTGCTGCGAAGGGGATCGCGATCGTCTCTGCATTGATCGCGGCCGCGTGTGTTGCGGTCCGGTATCCGCCGATCGCTGCGATGTTGCCGGCGATCGTCTCGCTCGCTGCGTTCGGTGCGGCTGGCCTCGCGATCGGAGCGACGGCCGCAGCGGAGGCGCGACTGCCACGCGGCAGCGTCGGGCCGTTGTGGATGCGCGTCGCGGCGCCCGCTCGGCTCGCGCTCGCGATGGGCCTGTCGTTCTGCACGACTGCGATCGCCCAGGTGCTCGAGATATCGCTCGGCCCCGTCGATCCGACGTTTCCAGCCAGCGCGCCCGCGGGCACCAACGCACTATGGTTCTTCGTGTTCACGATCGGCTTCGCGGGCATCGGCATGATGTCGGCGCCCGGCGTCTTCCTGCCGGTGCTGCATCCGATCGCACGCGCATTGAAGAAGGCGCCACTGGTCGTCGCCGTGCTCGTGATGGGCGGTGTGCTCGCAGCCATCGGCCTCGCCTTTGCGATCGCGCTCGGTCAGCCCGCGCTCGCGGAGCTGGTCGGCAAGGGCAAGGCGTGGGTCGATGCGAACACGACGATCGTCACGGTGGTAATGCTCGCGCTCACCGTCGGCCCCGCGCTCTTGCCGAGCCGCGGTGACGACTGATCAACCCTTGGGGTTGTTCGTGAACGGGTTGCGCAGATCCGGCGAGATCGAGGGCTCGGGCTCGGGATCGCGGCGCGGCGTCGGATCGGGATCGCGACGCGGCGTCGGATCGGGATCGGGCGGCGCGGTCGTCGTCGACGAGCTCTGCGTGCCCTTGCGCTTCGTCTTCGTGCCGCGATGCGGCTCGCTCGTGCCGGGATCCGACTCGAGCGGCGACGACATGTCGATCGGATCGCGATCGGCATGCTCGCGCAGCGGCTCTTGCTGCGTGCCGACGCCGCTCGGCACCGGCACGAACACCGGTGTCACCTGGGGCGCAGCTTGCTGCTGCGTCGCCGGAGCGAGCGGCTCCTGCACCACCGCGTCTCTCGTCTCGCCGCGCGCGGCGGCCTTGCTGCCCAGCAGCGCCCACCACGTCGCGGTGCCGCCGAGCGCGAGCATGCCGATGCCACCGACGACGACGCCGAGCATGGCCGCGTTGCTCTTGCGTGGCTTCGCGACGCCACGGCTCACCCCGCGCACGCCTTCGCTCGCGCGCGCGCCTTGACTGACGCGCGCGGCCGACTCGGAGCGCGCCGTGGGTCGCGGGGCATCGGTCTCGCGCGGTGCGCTCGCAGCCGCAGTCGATGCAGCGGACGGAGGCGTCGCGCGTCGCGGCGCGGGTGGGATCGGTGTCGTGGGCGTGCGGAACGCGGAGGGATCGTTCGGCGGCGACACCGGATGCGCGCCGGACTGCGCACGCATCGGTGTCGTGTGTCCGCTGCGATGTGCGTGCGACCCGTCGGCCGGCGGTGGCGCGGAGTCGCCGAGCGTCGCGTAGACCATCGGTCGCGGGGCCGCGGAGCCCGACGCCGACGCGGTGCCGGGCGGCGGCTGCGTCATCCCGCGTCCGACGATCACGCTCGCCGACGGGCCCACCGGCACCTCGACCTTCGCGGTGCCGATGACCGCGTCGTTGCGATCGCACGAGAGCAACGCACCGCGCAGTGCCTCCATGCTCTGGAAGCGCGCGTCGGGATCCTTCTCGAGGCAGGTCATCACCAGCGCCTCGATCTCGATCGACAGATCCGGTCGATGCATGCGCAGCGGCATCGGCGACTCGCCGAGCAAGCGCCCGATCACCACGAACGGATTCTTGTCGGGGAAGGGGACCGTGCCCGCGAGCATCTCGTAGAGCATCGTGCCGAGCGCGTAGACGTCGGTGCGCGCGTCGACCGTGCCGCTCTTCGCCTGCTCGGGTGCCATGTACGCGACCGTGCCGACGATGCCGTGCGTCGCGGTGACGTGGGTGTAGTCCTGCGATTCCTCGAGCACCTTCGCGATGCCGAAGTCGAGCACCTTCACCAGCTCGGGCTGTCCGGGCTCGCGCACGACGAAGCAGTTCGCCGGCTTCACGTCGCGGTGCACGATGCCCTTCGCGTGTGCGGCTCCGAGCGCCGCGACGATCTGCAGCGCGAGCTCGCGCGTGCGCGGCCAGTCGAAGCGTCCGTGCGATCGCAACGCGCCGCGCAGGTCGACGCCTTCGAGGTACTCCATCACGAAGTACACCGGCCGGCTCGCGCCGCCGACGTCTTCGATCGACACGACGTTGGGATGATCGACCGACGCCGCCGAGCGAGCTTCGCGGAGGAAGCGACGCACGTTCGACTCGTTCTCGGCGAGCTCGGGTCGCAGGATCTTCACCGCGACGCGACGATCGAGCCCCTTGCGCCGGCCCTCGTACACCGCCGCCATGCCGCCCGCGCCGATGCGCCGCAGGATCTCGTAGCGATCGTCGAGCACCAGCCCGCACAGATCGAGACCGAGCGCGTGCGAGACGTGCACCCCGTGGGCGCTCTGTGCTGCACGTTCGTCCATTGCCGCGGCCGGCGGGACCGGCGAGACCCACATGCTACCGCGAGACCCTGGTGCCGCGCTGCCGTGCGGTTTGCTTCGCCGAGCAAATCGCCCGCGCGTGCCCGTACGCGTGCGCCAGATGGCCCGGGCCGCCGGATGCGCCCTTCGCTGGATGCACGCGCCTTGATCGCGGGCCACCGGCCGCGGTATCGAAGGCCCGTGGCGGAATCGAGCGGATCGGACAGAGGCGTGCGCGTGGTCGAGGGCGAGCTCGATGCCGCAGGCTTGCGCATCGCCATCGTGGTGAGCCGTTTCAACGCGTTCATCACCGAGAAGCTGGAGGCCGGCGCCGTCGATGCGCTCGTGCGTCACGGCGCGTCGCCGAAGGATCTCGAGATCGTGCGCGTGCCGGGTGCGTGGGAGATCCCGCAGGCCGCGGCGCGGCTCGTCGATCGCGGCGGGCTCGATGCGATCGTCGCGCTCGGCTGCCTCATGCGCGGCGACACGATCCACTTCGATCTGATCGCAGGCGAGGTCGCCAAGGGGCTCTCGGCGCTCGGACAGAAGAGCGGCTGCGCCGTCGCGTTCGGCGTGCTCACCACCGACACGCTCGAGCAATCGATCCATCGCGCCGGTGCGAAGTACGGCAACAAGGGCGCCGAGGCGGCGATGGCCGCGGTCGAGCAGGCGCGCGTGCACAAGGCGATCGCCGGCGGCGGGCCCAGCCGTCGGCGTGGGCGCAGCGCATGAGCAGTGAACGCGAGGCGCGGATGAAGGGCCGCGAGCTCGCGCTCGCCGTGCTCTGTCACCTCGAGTCGTATCCGCCGGCCGAGCACGCGCGCGCGATCGCGTTGGTGCTCGACAGCCCGCCCGTCGGCGACGCCGAGGGCGAGGATGCGATCGCGGCGCTCGCCGGTGATCCCGGGGCGCGCAGCTTCGCGACCGAGCTCACCGATGCATGGTCGGCGCGGCGCGAAGCGATCGACGAGCTCATCGACACCACCTCGAACAGCTGGCGGCTCGCGCGAATGGATCGCGTCGATCGCAACGTGCTGCGCATCGCGACCGCCGAGCTGCTCGGGGTCGAGTCGACGCCGCGCGCGGCGATCCTCGCGGAGGCGGTGCGGCTCGCATCGCGCTACGGCAGCGATCGCAGCGCACCGTTCGTGAATGGTCTCGTCGAGGCGTTGGCCCGGCGCGCGCGCCCGCAGGCGCCCGAGGTGGGGTGACGGGCGCGCTGCACGAGCTGCGCATCGAGCCGCTCGTGCGCGCGTTGCTCGACGGCGTGCCCGATCCCGACGAGCCCGGTGCGCGGCGCAAGCTCGACCTCGCCGTCGTCGCGTACTTCGAAGACGAGCGCCCGCTGCGTGGGCTCGGTGCGTTCCTCGACTGGCGCTCGTGCGGTGCGCTCTCGCGATTGCTGCGCACGGGTTTCTGTTCGGGTCGCGCTGGCGAAGCCGTGCTCATGCCCGGTCGTCGCGATCTGCCGAGCGTGCGCGTGGTGCTCTACGGGCTCGGCCCGCGGCGTGCGCTGCCGGCCGAGGATCTGCGCGATGCGGCCGCGACTGCGGTCGAGATGGCGCTGCGTCTGCAACCGAAGGACGTGCTCTTCGCGATGCCCGGCCTCGCCGACGATCGCGAGCTCGCCGAAGCGGTGCTCGGCGGCGTGGTGCGCGGCCTCGGCGGCACGCCCCCGGTGATCTCGGCGATGGCGGAAGAGCTCGAAGACGAAGACGCCGCGCCGCAGGACACGAAGCTGCGCATCTCATCAGGTCCCATCGTCGTCGCCGAAGGCGACGAGATCGTGCCCGTGCCGGTGCCGGTGCCCGTGCCGGATTCGTTCCCATTCCCGTCCCCGTCCCCCGTGCCCGACCCCGTGCGGTGGTGGGTCGTCGCCGATCCGCGCCACGTCGGCCGCCTGCGAAGGCTGCTCGACGGCCCACCGCGCGCCGCCGCGTCCTGACGCCGCTATACTCGCGGGCCATGGCGACGCGCGTGCTCCTCGTGGAGGACTCTCGGGCGACGCGCGCGTACGTCGGTGCGATCCTCGAGGCCAACGACATCGAGGTCGACGAAGTCGACAACGGCTTCGAAGCGCTGCGCGTGCTGCCGCGCGAGCGCTACGACCTCATCGTCGCGGACGTCAACATGCCCGACGTCAACGGCATCGAGCTCACGCGTTTCGTGCGACGAACGCCGACGCACGCGACGGTGCCGATCCTCGTGATCAGCACCGACGGTGCCGAGGCCGACGTGCGGCGCGCGTTGGCAGCCGGCGCCACCGCATTCTTGCCGAAGCCCTTCACCGCCGAGCAGCTCCTCGACGCCATCGCGCAGCTGCGAGCGAGCGCCGGGGAGGATCCATGAGCTCGCGTCCGAGCACGGAGTTCGTTCCCGAAGCGCAGGAGGTGGTCGAGGAGTTCTCGCGCCGCCTGCTCGAGCTCGAAGCGGCGCAGCGCCAAGGCGGCGAGGACCCCGAGGCGCTCAACGCCGCGTTCCGTGCGATCCACTCGCTCAAAGGTCTCGCCGGCCTCTTCGCCGCGGGCCCCATCGCGACGCTGTCGCACACGCTGGAGAACGCGCTCGACGGGCTGCGGCTCGGTCGAGTGCCGCTCACGCCGGCGACGCTCGACGTGCTCTTCGAGGCGGTCGAGACCTTCGCCGCGCTGCTGTTGGCGTTCGAGCACGGCAGCGAGGGCCCCGACATCGATCCGTTGCTCGCGCGCGTGCAGGGCCTGCTCGGCCAGGCCGGCCCGGAGAAGCAAGCGACCGCGCTGCCCGGCATCGACGAGTCGATCCTCGGCGTGCTCACCGAGTACGAAGAGCACCGCCTGCGCGAGAACGTGCGGCTCGGTCGCAAGCTCTACCGCGTGCACGCGTCGTTCGATCTGCTCGCCATCGACGTCGGCATCGAAGGGCTCAAGGCGCGGCTCAAGGAGTTCGGCGAGGTCATCACGTACCTGCCCAGCGCCGACGCGAGCGCGGACGATCGCATCGACCTCGACATCTTGCTCGGCTGCGACGTGGACATCGGTCCGCTCGCCGAAGCGCTCGCGAGCGACGGCGTCAGCGTGCATCCGCTCGTGCGCGAGGGCGACACCACCGAGCAATCGCCGCCCACCACCGAGGCGTCGCGACCGGCTCCGACCGCCGCAACGCCGACCCCGACGGCGAGCGCGGGGCCGCGCGACGACGCCGACCCGCGACTCGACGAAGCCGAGGCGGTGCCCGGCGACGTCAGCCTGCGCAGCCTGACGCAGACGGTGCGCGTCGACCTCGCGCGCCTCGATCACCTCATGAATCTGATCGGCGAGCTCGGCGTGGTGCACTCGACGCTCATCGGCACCGTCGAGCAGCTGCGTCGTCGCGGTCGTGCCCACGATCTCGCCCGCGATCTGCAAGGCGAGCTGCGCACGATGGCGCGCAAGGTCGCGCTCTTGCAGCAGGGCATCCTCGACGTGCGCATGGTTCCGCTCGGGCAGGTGTTCGACAAGCTCGCCCGCGTCGTCCGCAAGCTGGGGCGCGAGGCCGGCAAGGAGATCCGCCTCGGCATCTCCGGCGCGGAGACCGAGCTCGACAAGCTCATCGTCGAAGAGCTCAGCGATCCGTTGATGCACATGATCCGCAACTGCATCGATCACGGTATCGAGCCGCGCAACGAGCGGCTCGCCGCCGGCAAGCCCGCGGTGGGGCGCATCGATCTGCGCGCGTTCCAGCGCGGTAGCCGGGTCGTGATCGAAGTCGAGGACGACGGTCGCGGCATCGATTGGCGACAGATCCGCGAGGCCGCGCTGCGCAAGGGCGTCATGCCGGAGCACGAGCTGCGCGAGCTCTCGCCGCAGCAGATCATCGAGCTCGTGTTCATGCCCGGCTTCACGACGCGCAGCACCGCCGGCGCGCTGTCGGGGCGCGGCGTCGGCATGGACGTCGTGAAGACCAACATCGGTCGGCTCTCCGGGCTCATCGACGTCAACACCACCGTCGGTCGCGGCACCACGCTGTCGGTGACGCTGCCGGTGACGCTCGCGATCATCCAAGCGCTCGTGGTCGAGACCGCGGGGCAGACCTTCTGCATCCCGCTGAACTCGGTGCTCGAGTCCATCATGGTCGCGCGCGGCGACGTGC
>DASZPU010000954.1:0-3337 GCA_035550195.1 Nannocystaceae bacterium | reverse complement strand
TCACCCGCGCGTTGACGCCGACACCTGCACACACGATCGCGATCCCCTGCAACACCGCAGCGCACGACCGCGCTACCATCGTCAGCGTGTGGCGGTTGTTAGCGGTCGCGCTCGTCGGCGTCCTGACGACGTCGTGCTCTTCCAACGAGCTGCACTGCAACAACGACGCGCAGTGCGGCGCGCTCGGTCCCACTGGCACGTGTGAAGCCGGATGGTGCGCGGGTGCAGACACCAGCTGCGCGTCGGGCCTGCGCTTCGGACCGCACGCGGGTGACGAGCTCGGAGGCAAGTGCGTGCCGCAAGGCCTCGACACCGCGGGCTCGAGCTCCGACGGTGGCGAAGGGCCGAGCGACGCCGGCCCCGACACCAACGCCGAGAGCAGCGACGGCGGCACGCCGACCGGCACGTGCGGCAACCACGTGATCGAGCAAGGCGAAGACTGCGACGAGGGCATCATGGGCTCGGTCGCGTGCACGCCCGACTGTCGTCACGCTGCGTGCGGCGACGGCAGCTGCGTCGGCAGCGAGAACTGTGCGACGTGCGAAGAAGATTGTGGCGCGTGCGTCGACGAGTGCGGCGACATCCTGTGCTCGGGCGCGGAGACCTGCGAAGACTGTGCGCAGGACTGCGGCGGCTGTGCACCGGGCTGCAACGACGGCACGTGCATCGAGTCCGAGAGCTGCATGACCTGCCCGCAGGATTGCGGCGGCTGCGGTGAGTGGTGCGGCGACAACGATTGCAGCGGCGGCGAGACCTGCAACAACTGCCCGCAGGATTGCGGTGGCTGCGGTGCGGCGTGCGGCGACGGAAGCTGCGACGGCGGCGAGTCGTGCATGAACTGCCCGCAGGATTGCGGCGGATGCGGAGCGTCGTGTGGCGACGGCAGCTGCGACGGCGGCGAAGACTGTCTCAACTGTCCGCAGGACTGTGGCGGCTGCGGTCCGACCTGCGGCGACGCGAGCTGCAACGGCGGCGATTCGTGCGGCAACTGTCCGCAGGATTGCGGCGCATGCCCACCGGTGTGCGGCGACGGCTCGTGCAACGGCGGCGACACGTGCGGCAACTGTCCCGGCGATTGCGGTGGTTGTCCGCCGGTGTGCGGCGACGGCTCGTGCAACGGCAGCGACGACTGCGGCAACTGTCCGCAGGACTGCGGCGTGTGCCCGCCGGTGTGCGGCGACGGCTCGTGCAACGGCAGCGACGACTGCGGCAACTGCCCCGGTGATTGCGGCGTGTGTCCGCCGAGCTGTCCCGACGGCTCGTGCAACGGCGGCGAGTGGTGCGGCAGCTGCCCGCAGGATTGCGGCGAGTGTGCGCCGGTCTGTGGCGACGCCAGCTGCAACGGCGAAGAGCACTGCGGCAACTGCCCCGGCGATTGCGGCGAGTGCCCGCCGGTGTGCGGCGACGGTGCGTGCAACGGCGGCGAAGACTGCAGCAGCTGCTCGGGCGATTGCGGCATCTGCCCGCCCGTGTGCGGCGACGGCTGGTGCGACGGCGCGCAGGGCGAGTGGTGTGGCAGCTGCGAGTGGGACTGCGGCAGCTGCGTCTACTGCGGCGACGGGTGGTGCGACGCGAGCGAGTACTGCTGGTGCTGGGAGTGCTTCTGCTAGGAGCAGGTGTCCGAAGAACGCTTTGCGTTCTTCGCACCCTGCTAGTGATGCAGCAGATACCCCGTCCCGAACGCAGACTCGATCGACTCGACCATGAGCCCGTCGCTGGTCGGTAGATCGATCTCGCCGGCGAGCGTGTTGTCGTTGACGTCGCGGATCGTCAGCGTGCCCGCGTTGAGCCCGTCGAGGTTGAGCAGGTTGTTCTCGATCACCGCGAGCTCGGTGCCGTCGCTCGACTCGAAGAACACGATGTGGTGCGAGCCCGCGGCGGCGTCGAGCGTGCGCAGAAGCGGCAGCTCGGGCAGCATGTCGAGCCCGTAGACGTTGACGAGCCCGGGCGTGCCGAAGCTGACGAACAGCTCGCGAACGCCCTTCGAATTCTCGCGCACGTACATCTCGAGCGCGCTGCCGATCTCGGTGTCGGCTCCGACCACCGCCTGCGTGAACTCGCCGGGCCCATCCATGTCGTACGGCGCGATCCAGATGTCGCCGGTGCCGAGCGTGGTGACGAGCATGTACGGATCGAGCCCCTCGCGCAGCGCGAGCACCTCGACCGGCACGTTGAACACGTCGTCCGCCGTGGACACGAGGAAGGTCTCGATCGGCGTGTCGGTGGCGAGATCGATCGTGGTGATCGTGTTGCCTGCGCCCGACATGTCCGGCGCGACCGTCTGCGTCACGACCAGGAAGCCCATCTCTTCGCTCGCCGAGATGCCGTGCGGCCAGATCACGAACGGATCGTTGGGCGCACCCATCGGCGCGAGGATCGTGTTGGTGAGCGCGTTGGTGGTGGCATCGAACACGCCGACGCTGCCATCGACCGCCGCCCCCTGCCCGCCCATGAACGTCACGTAGAAGCGGCTGCCGTCCTCGGTGAAGTAGATGTCTTCGGCGACGACATTGTCACCGACGTCGAGCGCCTCGATGTTGTCGATGCCGGGCATCTCGCCCGCGGTCAGGTGGATCTCGTAGAGTCGCTCGCCGCCGAGCGCGGTGGCGTAGAGCCGCGTGTGATCGCGGTTCCAGTAGAGATGGTGCGGCAGCACGCCGGTGCCGATGTCGACGCGTTGGATGATCGTGCCGAACGCGGGCGACTGCGGATCGAGATCGACGAGCAGGATGCCGTCGTCACCACCTTCGAGGTTGCGGAACGCGACGTACACGAGGCCGGGCGAGACGTCGCCCGCGGTGTCGCCGGTGCTGTCGTCCGTCGCGCTCGTGTCGGTCGAGTCCGCGATCGTCGTATCGACCGTGGTGTCCGTGACCGTCGTGTCGCTCACCGTCGTCGTGGTGGGCGGCGTGGTGTTGGTGGTGGTGGTGTCCGCGTTGCTGGTCGACGATTCGGCTTCGTCGTCCGACGAGGTGTTGATGATGCACGCGGGCAGTGCCAGCGCGAATGCGACCGCGGGCACGATGAGGGGGCGCGACAAGGCAAACGAGTTCATGGCGAGCTCCAATCGGCTCCCGTTCTGGGGGCCGGCAACGAGGGTGGGCTTCGGAGCTTAGGCGAGAACGTACGGTCTGTCACCGAAGCGCGGACGATCTTGCAGTGCGCCCGCGGTCGCGCGACAACTTCATGGAGCGACGATGCGCACGGACGGCTTCATCGAGCGCATACCATTGTTCGCCGCACTCGAAGCGGACGAGCTGCGCGACATCTTGCTGATGGTGCGGCCGGTCTCCTTCGCACCCGGCGAGCTGGTGTTCGGGCAAGGCGTCGCGGCCGA
>DASZPU010000953.1:0-2953 GCA_035550195.1 Nannocystaceae bacterium | reverse complement strand
CGAGTGGGCGCTCGATCCGCTCAGCTCGTGCGCGGCGCCGGGCTGCACGAACGCGTGGGGCGGTCCGCCGATCGAGTGGACCTTCGTCGACGGCAGCACCATCGATCCGCCCGGCTTCGTGCGCGCGACCTGGTCGACGATGCCGCAGTGCCAAGGCGACGGCAGCTGCATCGGCTCGGTGCGTGCGGTGCATGCCGGCATCGCGCTGGCGACCTCCAATCAAGCCGCGTATGCGCAGCAGACCGGCTACACCCACGACGCGACGACGCTCTACGTCAACATCCTGCTGGTCGCCGGATCGTACGCGGGTGCGTCGAACGACGAGCTCGTGCAGGAAGCGCTCGAGGCTGCGTTCGCAGCCGGCGTCACCACGTACGTGATCGGCTTCGGCGACGCTGCAGCGATGCCGACTGCTTCGTTCATGACCGAGCTCGACAACATGGCGATGTGGGGCTCGGGCGGCCAGCAGGCGCCACTGCTCGCGCCCGGCGACGACGCGCTCCACGATGCGATCCAGGACGTCGTCGCGGAGCTACCGCTGCCGTGCTGCCACACCATCGATTGCTCGGGCGCCGGCGGTGCCGACGACGGTGGCATCGGCAACGACGGTGGCGACGATGCGGCCGACGGCGCGGAGTGGGGCAGCCTCGACGGTGAAGGCGACGCGAGCGCGAGCGCCGAAGGAGCGGACGCGAGCGCGAGCGCGAGCGGCAGCGACACGGACTCCGCGAGCGGCTCGGCCGAAGCCGGCTTCGACGACGACGGCGGTTGTCGCTGCGATCTCGAGCGCCGCGACGCCGGTGCGGGCTGGCTGGCGCTTGGGTTCGCCGCGCTCGCGCGGCGCAGACGTTCGCGAGCGTGACGCGCTCGGCTACTTGCCGACGATCGCGTAGTCGATCGTGCAGCCGTGCAAGCCCTTCGCGATGCTCGGTCCGAGACCGCCGACGTTGTTGGTCTG
The DNA here is from genome assembly GCA_035550195.1 of Nannocystaceae bacterium. GTDB lineage: Bacteria > Myxococcota_A > Polyangia > Nannocystales > Nannocystaceae > Xiheibacterium. The sequence goes on along the minus strand of DASZPU010000953.1, from coordinate 1,995 downwards.
GTAGTCGACGACGAGGTGGTAGGCGCGCTTGGGATCGATCTCGACACCGTCGAACTCGTAGCTGTCGATCGCAGGGTCGCTGTCCGTCTTCTCGACATCGATGCCGGCGTTCCCGCCGGCACCGTCGATGCGCACGCGCAGCTTCAGCTTCATGTCGTCGTTCGGCACCGACTCGCAGCGCAGCTCGCGAAGGAAGATGCGACCGCCGACGCCGGGGAACTGCAGCAGCTTCGCGAGCTGGACCTTCGCAGCGTTCTTCGCGGTGTAGCAATAGTCGAGCTTGCGGCTCCAACTCTCGGTGTTCATGCCGCCGACCGCGAGCGGCACGAGCTCGTAGCAAGCCACATGCATCGACTGCTGCGACACCAATGTGCCGAGCGTTGCAGCGAGCGTCGGCTTTGCGACCGTCGGCTTCGCACCTGCGGTCGGCGAGACGGAGTCGGCGGGTCGTTGCGCGCCCGCATCGGGCACGTCCGTTGCGATTGCGAGCGCGCACACGAGCGGGAGAGACAGGCGGGTGACGACCGAGGTGGGGGTCATGCCGACGGGCAGACCCCGTTTTTTTTTCGATGTGACAGCCACCGTGCGCGCCTCCCAAGCCTGGGATGGATGCACCTGCGCGCACGAAAGCCGTCCGCGGCGATCGGCGTTGCACCGCCGTCATGGCGCTCGTGCCCCGAGCCGTGCTCGTCACGGCGTTGCTCGCATCCGCGTGCGCGAGCCTAGGTCGCGGTGACGAGCTCGAGCTCGAATTCGACGACGGCGGCGTGGGAGCGGTGGTCGCTCCGCCGGTACCGCGCGAAGCTCGACTGGCCTGGGACGAGCCCGCGGACGATCGCACGACGACCGCGTGGACCGAGCCCGGTGATCTACCCCAGCTGCTCGCGCCCGACGGCCACGCGTTGCCGCTGCGACTCACCGATGTCCACGCCGACGTACGCGGACACATCGCCGACGTCGTCGTGACGCAGCACTTCGTCAACGATCGCGATACGCCGATCGAGGTGGTCTACACCTTCCCGCTGCCCGAGAACGCGGCCGTCACCGACATGCGCATGGTGATCGGCGAGCGCGTCATCGAGTCGGTGGTGCAGCGACGCGCCGAAGCGCGAGCGTCGTACGAGGCCGCGCGCGAAGAAGGCCACACGGCGGCATTGCTCGAGCAGGAGCGCCCCAACGTGTTCACGCAGAGCGTGGCGAACATCGACGCGGGCGCGGAGATCGACGTGGAGATCCACTACCTGCAGACGCTCTCGTTCGACGCCGGATCGTTCGAGCTGGTGTTCCCGATGGTGGTCGGCCCGCGCTACTCGCCGGGTGTGCGCGATGCAGCGCGGATCTCTCCGCCGATCGTCGGCCATGGCATGCGCGCGGGCGACGACATCGCGATCGCGGTCGACCTCGAAGCCGGGGCACGCATCGAGACGATCTCCGCACCGAACCACGACGTCGACATCGACCGCCGAGAGACGCGCGTACATGTCGAGCTCGCGCACGCGGACGAGCGGCCGAATCGCGACTTCGTGCTGCGCTGGCGTCCGACCGGCAACGAAGTGCGGTCGACGCTGTTCGTGGGGCCCACCGACGCGCGCGGCAGCGGTCACTTCGAGCTGTTGCTCTCGCCACCGGCGCTCGACGTCGACGCGTTGATCGGTCGGCGCGAGCTCGTGTTCGTGCTCGACGTGTCCGGGTCGATGTACGGCCTGCCGTTGGCGCTCGAGAAAGCGCTGCTGCGCACGGCACTCTCCCATCTCCGCCCCGTCGACACGTTCAACGTCGTGACGTTCGCATCGACCTCGACCCGCTTGTTCGAGCACGCGCAGGCGGCCAACACCGCGCGCATCGACGAGGCGCTGCGGTTCGTGGACGCACTGGAGGCCGGCGGCGGCACCGAGATGGACGGTGGGGTCGAGCTGGCACTCGTGTCTCCGATCCCGCGCGGGCGCACGCGCTACGTGTTGTTCATGACCGATGGCGAGATCGGCGGGGAAGCCG
>DASZPU010000952.1:0-15652 GCA_035550195.1 Nannocystaceae bacterium | reverse complement strand
AGGACGAGCACGTGATCGTAGCTCGCATCGTTCAAGGCCGGCAGCTCGCGCTCGGCGCTCGCGTTGCGCAGCGTCGCCGCGGGCACGCGTGCGTGCAGGCGCGCGAGCGCTTCGCGATCGGGATCGATGCCGAGGTAGCGCATGCGCCCGTCGGCGATCGTGCGCGCCCACGATCCTGCGAGACGTCCGTCGCCGCAGCCGAGCTCGAGCACGTCGCCCTCTGCGTCCGCGAGCGCATCCTCGAGCGCCGCTTGGTCGTGATCGAACACCGCAACGTCGCTCGGCGTGTGGATGCCGGTGCATTTCGCTTCGTGCCGGCATCCGGCGCAGGCGGCGATGCGCGAGAGCTTCACCAGGTCGCGCGCGAAGTCGTCGGGGGCGGCCTTGCGCGACGCGTCGTAGTAGATCTGCCCGAGCGTGTGCTTCACCCGCGCGATGTCGTCGTCGTTGAAGTCGCGCGTGTCGGCGCGGAAGCGGGCCAGCTTGTTCCCGTTGAGCACGAAGAGATGTCGCGCCGGCTCCCACGGATCGATGCCGTCTCGCGCGAGCGGACACGTGCGCGCGTCGTCGATCGCACCGACCTCCTCGACGTGCTCGAGCACCCAGTCGAACGCGTTGCCGCGCGCGCCGTGCGACTGCGGCGACAGCTCGGTCGCACCATGGCGCGCGTGGTACTCGCGGAAGATACCGGGGCACGGACCGCGCAGCGCACAGTCGTCGCAGGTCGGCGACGGATGCAGCTTGTTGCGATCGTCGACCGGGAAGAGGTCCGGCTCGCCGATCTCCACCATCGTCCAGTAGTCGTGCGTGCGCAGATCGTCGAAGCGCCGCTCGTGGCCGGGCAGCATGCACAGCGGGAAGCCGCCGTGACGCACGCGATCGTCGGCGAGCTTGCCCTTCGCGTAGGCGAGCGCGTCGGCGACCGCATCCGCGGCCGCGCGCATGCGCGGCACCACGATCTCCACGAGCTGCAGTGCACCACCCTTGGGCTCGGTCGCGGAGAATTTCAGCGCGCCTTCGGGCCGCGCGGCGACGAGATCGACGAGGCCACGCAGGTGCGCGACGTTCTGCTTCGTCACCACGCAGTTGATGGTGAGGTCGAGCCCGCGGCCCATCAGGTTGTCGAACGCGCGCACGGCCGTGTCGAACGACGCCGCTCGCACGATGCGATCGTGCACCGCGGCTTCGCCCGCGTGCAGCGACATGTACACGTAGCGCAGTCGCGACGCGCACAGTCGATCGACGACCTCGGGATAGGCGAGCACGAGCCCGTTGGTGACGAGGCCGAAGTCCATGTCCAGCGCGGCGACCAGGGCCGCCCAGTGCGTGAGCTCGGGACGGATCGTCGGCTCGCCGCCCGAGAGCACCACCATCGTGTGGCCGAGTGCCTTGGCGCGGCGGATCTTCGCGACCACTTCGTCGCCGTCGCCTTGGATGTGGCGCACGTCCTGCGTGTGGCAGAACGTGCAGTGCTCGTTGCACGCGTAGCCGACCTTGATGAGCGCCTTCACGCCGCGCCCTCGGCGAGGCGGCGGCGGATCGTGACGAGATCCTCCGCGGGCGCGAGCGGGCGCGCGGGTGCGTGCAGACGATCGAACGCGCGCGCGAGCTGCTGGCCGTGGTGCGCGGGGTCGACGTCGACGACGACGTGCGCGATGCGACCATCCGGATCGACGAGGTAGCTGCTGCGTCCGCGTACGCCGAACGCTGCAGCGATCGCTCCGCCCTCGTCGGCGATCATCTGCGCACGCGCACCATGCTGCTCGCGCCAGCGCGACTGCTTCGCGACGTCGTCCGCCGAGATCACGATCTCCGCGATGCCCCGCGCGTCGAGCTCCGCCTTCGCGTCGACCAGGCTGCACAGCTCGGCGGTGCAGTCCGGCGAGCCGGCCTCGGGCACGAAGCAGAGCGCGCGCCAACCACTCGTCGCGATCGGCAGCGCCGGTGCGAGCGTGCCGAGCAGCGCGAAGCGTGCGTCGAGCACGATGGCGGTGTCGATCACACGCGTGCCCGTGACCGGCGTGAACTCGGCATCCCCCATGCCGGCCGGATACTCGCGCCACGGTCCCTCGCAGATCGGCTCGAAGCGACAGCTCGCGCACTGGGCGAAGCGAGTCTTGCCGCGCGCCATGCGATCCTCGCCGTAGTCGGGCACGACGTAGCCGTCGTAGACGATCTCGGTGGGCGGGATGTGCAGCTCGGCGACGTCGCGCTCGTGGCCGTGCATCATGCAGAACGGCATCGCTTCGGCCATGCACGCCACGCCCGCGGCGTGACCGAGCGCGAGCGCTTCGTGCACGAACGCCGCGATCTCGGACATGCGCGGCACGACGCCCTTGAAGAACGTCGCAGCGTGGCCGGTGGGATGCGGGAACGCGAGCTGGTACTGCGCGACGCCGAGCCCGATCAGCATGCGCGCGAGCTCGGGCAGGTGCTTCGCGTTCTGCTTGGTGATGACGGTGTTGGTGACGACGGTCTGTTTCAATGCGACGAGGTGCTCGATCGCCGCGACGATCTGCACGAACGATCCCGGCGCGCGCGTGAGCCCGTCGTGCAAGGTCGCGATGTGCCCGTGGATCGACGGCGAGAACTCGTTGGCCCCCGCCGCGATCGCGCGCTCGCAGAAGTCGCGATACGCGAACATGCGCCCGTTGGTCTGGATCTGGATGCGCTCGTAGCCCAGCCGCTTCGCGGCCGCGACCAGCTTGAAGAAGTCGGGCCGGATCGACACCTCGGCGCCGGTGAACACGACGTCGACGCACGTCGCCCGACTCGCGCGCAGCTCCGCGATGCACTCCTCGGTCGTGCGATCACCGGTGAAGAGATGATCCCCGATGACGCAGAACACACAATTGCTGTTGCACGTGGTGCCGGTCTTGAGGTCGGCCCTGCGTCGCATCACCGCACGATCAGCCTATCACTCTCGGCGCAGCAGCGAGAAGTCGGTGCAGCCCTGTTCGGTGAGCGCGCCGGAGAACTCGCGGCGATCGCCGCTGAGCGTGCCGCTGGGATTGATGGGTGTGAACGACGGTGGTTGCTCGCGCCACGTGTCGAACGCGAGCGCGAAGCTCGACGCCGCCGCATCGTAGGTGCCCTTCACCGTGTAGCTGCCCTTGGCCTTGCCGTAGTCGAACGAGAACAGGCCCTTCACCTCGGTCGCGCTCGGGACCTCGAGCACCTCGAGCACCGCGGCGGCCTTGCTCTGCCCGCAGGTGTAGCTGCCTTGCCACTTCTGTCCGACGACGAACGGCGTGGGGCGATCGACGAGCACGAGCTCGATCGCGACCACCGAATCGCAGCGCTCGGTGGGCTTCTCGGCGCCTGCGATCGCGGCCTCGCACGCTGCCTTGTCGCCGCCCTTGTCGAGGTGCTTGTACTCCTGCGACGCCTTCGCGCCGACCTCCGCGGCCATCGGCACGCTCGCCGTGACGCCGCCACCGACCTTGTTGCCCGCGAAGAACTCGAATGCGCCGACGCTCAGGCTCCCGAGCACGTGCGACGCACCGGTGCAGTCGCCGGTGAGCTCGGCCTCGGCCACGACGTCGCGATCGAGTCGCCACTCGCCGATCGAGTGGTACTCGACGGTGAGCAAGCCGTAGGCCTGCAGCGTCGCGCCGAGATCCACGGGACCGGAGAACGGCAGCTTCGCGCCCAGCTCGGCTTGGTTCTCGATCGACATCGTCTGGCTCGCGTGCGACGAACCGACGAAGCGATACGCCCCGGGCGCGCGACACCGCGGCAGCACGCGCACGTCCTCGTCCTTCACCGCGATCACGATCGTGCCTTCGGTCGCGCGCGTCTCGAGCGCGGTGCGCTCGGTCGGCGCCCAGTTCACGATGAACGGTCGTGTGGCGGTCGGCGCCCCCTTCGCGCGGGCCTCGCCGTCGAGCGGCGGCGTGGTGCTGCTCGACCCGCCGAGGTCGCACGCGATCACGATCAGCGCAAAGACGAGGTTCGAGCGGGTCCGCAGCATGGATGGCGAGCCTGCCCGAGCGGGCAGCTCGGGTCCATGCATCTCGTGCGTCGCGGCCCGGGTAGGATTGCGTAGCGTGCTCGTTCGTTTCGCACTCTCCGACGTGGCGATCCGCCGCGCGACCCCAGCCGACGCGGCGCGGCTGGCTTGGGTGCGCACCGCGAGCTGGCGCGATGCCTACTCCGAGATCATTCCGCCGCGCACGCTCGAACGCATCGCAACCCACGACGCAGAGCGAATGCGTCGCGCGGTGATCGATCGTCGCTTCGGTCAGACGGTGTGGGTGCTGACCGATGCCGCGAACATGATCTTCGGCTACGCGTGGAGCGGTCCGCAGACCGATCGCTCGCTGCCGTTCCTCGGCGAGATCTACGAGCTGTATCTGCACCCCGCGTGGCAAGGTCGCGGCGCCGGTCGCATGTTGCTCGTGCACGCGATCTGGGAGCTCGTGTCGGTCGGCCAGCATCCCGCATGCCTGTGGGTGCTCGCGGAGAACGACGCGCGCCACTTCTACGAGCGCTGCGGCGGCACGGCGATGGGCACGCGCACCGTCGAGCTCGGCGGCCGCACGACCAAGAAGATCCTCTACGGCTGGCACGAACAGCTGCCGCTGCCCGGCCTCGTGTGATCGCTACGCGAGGCCGGCGAGCCGCAGCGCTTCCTTGGCGCGCTTGCCCAGCTCCGCACGAGTCTCCGTGTAGATGACGTCCATCACTTCGTCGACGTCGTCGTCGGCCAGCCATGCGCGCTCGATCGCGTCGGCCGGCAGCTCGCGCTTGAGCACGCGATACACGTGCGCCGCGACGAACAGATCGTCGAGCACACCGAACGGGCCGAACTCCGCTTCGGGCATCACGTCCTCGGGCACCACGAAGTACGCGAGCACGGCGTTGACCATCGCCCTCGCTTCGCGCGAGAGATCTTCGTGGCCGAAGAGGCGCGCGTAGAGCTCGAACACGTCGGGCGCCCGCAGGATCGCCCGCTGCCGCGCGCCCTCGTACTGCGCGACGAAGCTGCGCAGCGAGGCGAGGAAGTCCGGCGCGTCGAAGCCCACGATCCCACCCTATCCGGTTTGTCGGCGCCGCGACAGGCTGGTTCCACGACCGGCCGGCGTCAGCGCGACTCGACGGGCGAGAGCGACGCAAAACCGTGGGCGCGAACCCAGTTCACGTGCACGCCGGCACAGCCCGATTCGTGCACGCAAGCGCGGCAGCGCAGCGACTTCACGCGATCGTGCGCATGCACGAAGCGCCGCGTGTAGCGGAAGATCTCGAGCCCGCCGTCGGGTGCGAGCATCGTGGTGTCGAGCACACGCGCGGCCGCTCGTGGCGCGCGGCCCAGCAGACACGCGGGCACGCCCTCGATCGGCGCGTCGGCGAAGCGCAGCGCGAGCGCGGCGATCTCGTCCGGCGACACGTCGCACTCCGACGCTTCGCTCGCGAGCTCGTAGCTCGGTTGCACGAGCGCGAGGCGAGCCGGCCACGCGCCCTGCCCTGCGAGCCAGCGCGCGTGATCGCGATCGAGCGGCGCGAGCACCTCGAACTCGCCCGCGATCGCGAGCGCGGCGATCGTCTGCGCCAGCGATCGCGTGCGCACGCGCGTCAGCCCCTCGAATGCACCGACACCGTCGATCGCAGCGAGCTCGAGCTCGGCGCGCGGCAACCCCAGCCGCGCGGCGACCTCGCGGGCCTGCGCGACGTCGGCCGCGACGATCCACGCGGTATCGGCCTTCGACTCGCGCACGCGCGTCGCGAGATCCAACGTCGGCGCACGCACGCCGGCGATCGGCAGCCGCACGCGCTGCGCCGCATGCTCGACGCTCGCGGGATCACCACCGAACGGCGCAGGCAATCGCGCCTCCCAGCTCGCATCCACGCGCACGACGTCGAAGCGATTGGCGTCGACCTCCGCGATCGTCTCCTCCAGGTGATCGCAGAGCCGGCGCACGTAGCAGTGCTTGCAGCGCGCAGGCTCGCGACACGGCAGCGCCACGCCTTCGTCGAGCCAGCGCTCGTACTCCGGTTTGCGCCCGCGCACCTCGTCGTTGAGCTTGTACGGATCCTGGATCAGCTCCTCGAACCCCTCGAGGTGCTCGACCGGAAAGCGATTGAGCCACACGTGCACGTCGGGGCGACGCGCGTACTCGAAGGCCTCGAGCAACCACGGCCGCGCCTCTTCGAGATCGTAGAAGAGCGTCTCCTTGCCCTCGCGGAAGGCGCGTCCGAACGGGATCACCTGCAGCAGATCGAACTCGCGGACGCCCATCGCGATGAAGCGTCGCAACATCTCGCCGAGGTGCTTCACGTTCGCTCGGTTCACGCACACGTCGATGTTGACGATCGGTCGCCCGTCGTCGAGTGCGTGCTGCAACCCCGCGACCTCTTCGTCGAACGCACCCTTCACGCCGACCAGCGCGTCGTGGATCTTCGCGTCGGGCCCGTGGAGCGAGAACGTGATCTCGCCGAGCCCCGCATCGATCGCGCGCCGCAGGAACTCGCGATACGCGAACATGCGACCGTTCGTGACCGTCTGCACCTTCGCGTAGCCGGCCATCCGTCCCAGCCGCACGAAGTCGACGAAGTCGGGATGGATGGTCGGCTCGCCGCCGGAGAGGATCAGTCGCTCGGCGCCCTTGCGTCGCCCATCGAGGATCTGCGCCTTCACCTCGTCGCGACTGCGGATACGACCGTCGTGCGTGTCGGCGTCGAGACAGAACACGCAGCGATCGTTGCAATCGAAGGTGAGCCGCACCCAGTTGCGGACCTCGTGCGCAGCGTGCTCGTGCTGGGCGCGCTTCTGCCCGAAACCGACGGTCTCCTCGGCGTCCAGGGCTCCGCCGTCGGTCGGCGCAGCGGGCGGATGCGTGCCGTCCACCGGACTACGATAGCAGGGCCGCTTGTCCGAAAACCCGGCGCCGCCGCGTCGGCGCTTCGGACACCGGGACGCGACCGCCTGCGAACGCGCAGGGGATTGCCGTTGGCATCGACGTTGCGTCAAAGTGGCGAAACGGCCCCGCGCATGTCCGGTAGCGACCTATCCTCGAGTGGCATGACCGAGATGCCTGCCGCCACCGGCGTCGCCCTCGGCGTCGAAGAGCTGCGACGTCGCGCACTGATGCGACTCGTCGAGCGCTTCCGTATGGTGGGCCGCGTCGTCGGTCCGCTGCTCTTCGCGTTCGTCGGCTGGATCCTCTATACCGACGGCACCGCGTGGCGCTGGGCCGCGCTTTTGCTCACCGCGTTCACCGGGCTCGCGCTGAAGATCCGACTGCGCGCCGTCGCAGGCACCGTCGCCGCGCGCTTCTGTCAGCGCGACTTCCGTCCGCACGAAGCGCTGCACTTCGTCACGGTGCACCTGCTGCTCATCTCGATCTCCGGTGGGCTCGCGAGCCCGCTCTTGCCCGTGCTCTTCGCCGGTGCCTACAACGCGGCGCTGTTCGGCAACCTCTCCGCGGCGCGCATGGTGTTCGCGTGCCACATCGCGGGCATCTGGACGCTGCTCGCGATCCATCTCACCGGCGCCGTGCAGCTCGTGCCCACCACGTTCGGCGAGTCGTTCGGCTGGCCCGGCCCGCTCTTCCTCTGCGTGGTCGCGACCGCGATGACCATCACGCTGTCGGTCGCGCACTTGATGGGCCTGCGCATGCGCGAAGCGGTCGACGAGCAGCTCGAGCAAGCGGTCGTCGCCCGTGAAGCCGCGCTCGGCAACTATCGCGACCGTGCCGACGAGCTCACCACGCTGTCGGCCGAGATCGCCCACGAGCTCAAGAACCCGCTCGCGACGGTGAAGGGCCTCGCTGCGCTGCTCGGCAAGGACGCATCGGGCAAGACCGCCGAGCGCCTCGGCGTGCTGCGTCGCGAGGTCGATCGCATGCAGGGCATCCTCGACGAGTTCCTCAACTTCTCGCGCCCGCTCGCGCCGCTCACCGTGCGTCGCGTCGATCTCGCGCGGCTCGTGCGCGAGGTCGGCGATCTGCACGAAGGCATCGCCAGCGATCGTCGCATCGAGGTGCGCGTCGACGCCGAGCCCGGCGTGGGCGTGGCCTGCGACCCGCGCAAGATCAAGCAGATCCTGGTCAACCTGCTGCAGAACGCGCTCGATGCCGCCGACGCCGAGACGCGCGTCGATCTCGTCGTGCGCCGCATCGTCGACACCGTCGAGGTGCAGGTGCTCGATCGCGGACCGGGCGTGCCCGCGGCGCTGTCCGAGCGCGTGTTCGAGGCCGGCATGACCACCAAGTCGAACGGCAACGGGCTCGGGCTGCCGATGGCGCGCGCGCTCGCACGTCAGCACGGCGGCGATCTCCGCCTCGAAGATCGCGTCGACGGTCCCGGCTGTGCCGCGATCGTGCGCTTGCCCGTGCACGGTCCGCGGCTCGCCGATCCGCTGCCCACCGGCACGTTCAGCGAAGATCGCGATCGTTCCGAGGTGCCGCAAGTTCCGCTCGGGGCCATGCAGTGAAGCCGCACGCGTTGGTCGTCGATGACGACGACGGCGTGCGCTACACGCTCGTCGGCATCCTCGAAGAAGAAGGCGTCAGCGTCTCGCAGGCCGCGACCGGCGAGGAAGCGCTCGCGCTGCTCGACCATCCCGCGACCGGCGAGGTGCACCTCGTCGTCACCGACATGCGCATGCCGGGCATGAGCGGGCTCGACGTGCTCGCGGCGGTGCGGCAGCGCCCGCACGCGCCGAAGGTCATCATGATCACCGCGCACGGCAGCGAGCGCCTCGCGGTCGAGGCCACCAAGGCCGGCGCGTACGACTACTTCCGCAAGCCGTTCGAGCTCGAGGAGCTCATCGCGGTGGTTCGCCGCGCGCTCGAGACGGTGCGGCTCGAGGTCGAGAACGAGCAGCTCAAGAGCAAGCTCGCGCTGTCGCGCACGATGGTGTTCGTGTCCGACGCGATGGCGAAGCTCGCGTTGATGGTGCACCGCATCGCGCCGCGCGACGTCACCGTGCTCATCCGCGGCGAGAGCGGCACCGGCAAGGAGCGCGTCGCCGAGGCCATCGTCGCGGCGTCGCGGCGCGCAGCGAAGCCGTTCGTGCGCTTCAACTGCGCTGCGCTCACGCCCGAGCTCGCGGAGGCCGAGTTGTTCGGGCACAGCAAGGGCGCGTTCACCGGGGCCGTGCGCACGCGCGCGGGGCTGTTCCGCGAGGCCGACGGCGGCACGATCCTGCTCGACGAAGTGGGCGAGCTCGATCTCGCGACGCAGGCGAAGCTGCTGCGCGTGCTGCAGGAGCACGAGATCCGCCCGGTCGGCGAAGACCATGCGATCCCGATCGACGTGCGCGTCATCGGAGCGACCCATCGCGATCTCGCCAAGCGCGTCGAAGAGGGAGCGTTCCGCGAGGACCTCTACTACCGGCTCCGCGTGGTCGAGCTGCACGTACCGCCGTTGCGCGATCGTCCCGAGGACGTCGCTCCGCTCGCACGTCACTTCCTCGAGCGCTTCACGACGCGCTTCGGGCTCGATCCGATCCGCGAGCCTGCGGAGCTGGTGCCGCGGCTCGCCGCGCTGCCATGGCCCGGCAACGTGCGCGAGCTCGAGAACGCGATCGAGAGCCTGGTCGCGCTGTCCGATGGCAGCGAGCTCGACCTCGACGCGCTCGCGCCGATGCCGAGCAGCGACACGCTGCGTCCGACCGGCGAGAGCTCGGATGCCGGTGGTCTGCGCGATCGCGTCGACGCGTTCGAGAAGCAGCTGCTCGTCGACGCGCTCGCGGCCGCGAGCGGCAATCGCAGCGAGGCCGCGCGCGCGCTCGGCATCGGCCGCGCGACGCTGCACGACAAGCTGCGCAAGCACGGTCTCGGCGAAGGTTGACGAGAATCGCCGACGCCTCGGCAACGCTCGAGGACTTGCCGAGAGAAGTGGACGCCAAGGCGGCCAGTTCTCTCGAGCGACCGCCGCACGGCGGCGGCGGCCGCTCTTGCGGCCGAGGGTAGGCACCGCTCGTGTCGAGCCGTCGCGGCTCGACGCGGGTGAGTGCCGTAGGGACGCAGTCCCTGCGATGAAGAATTGTTACGCAGACCCGTCGGGTCTCCGAACGTCGGCTGTTCGGCACTCCGACGCTTCGTGTCGGAATGGGCCGACGGACCGCGCAGAGCTTGCGATCCGTAGCTGGCACGCGACGTGCTCTTTGCGCGGGCCATGGCGGTGACGACTCAGGACGCGACGGTTCGAAGCTTGGATGATGCACGCCGCGGCCCGAGCGCGAGGATGGATGCCTACCTGCAGGGCGACGATCACGCGCTCGCCGACCTCTACCGGCTGCTCGCCCCCCGCGTGCGCCGGGTCGTGCGCGCGCGCATCGATGATCCCGATCTCGTCGAGGACATCGTGCAGCTCACCTTCGTGAAGGCCCACCTCGGTCGGCATGCCTTCCGTTCGCGGACGATCGGAGCCGCGAGCGACGAGGCGGTCGTCGCTTGGTACATGGCCATCGCGCGCAACACTGCGATCGACGGCGTGCGCTCCGAGCAGCGCCATCATCGTGGTCGCGTGCGCGAGCTCGAGGAGACCACCGAGAGCTGCGTCATCGACGACGGCGCGCACCCGGATCCCGAGGCGGTCGCGCTCGACGACGAGGCGCGCGAAGAGACCCGCTCGCGCGTGCGTGCGGCGATCCTCGCGTTGCCGGCGAGCCAGCGCGACGTGGTCGTACTGCACAAGCTGCGTGGCCTCCCGATGCAAGAGGTCGCCGAGCAGCTGCAGGTGCGCCCCGGTGCGGTGCGCGTGCGAGCCCACCGCGCGTATCTGTCGCTCGCGCGTACGCTCGCGGCCGCCTAGCGGGTGAACGCGAGATCGATCTTCAAGACGACGTCGTCCTTGATGAGATCGTCGGCCATGCCGGCGTAGACGATGCCGAAGTCCTTGCGGTTGATCGAGAACTCGGCACGGCCCTTCACGTTGGTCTTGTCGATCGTGATCGTCGCGGGGAAGCTGATGTCCTTCTTCTCGCCGCGCAGATCGAGCACGCCCTCGACGAGGTGGGTCGCTGCGCCGTCGGCCTTCGCCTCGATCTTGCGCGAGCGGAACGCCGCGTCGGGGAACTTCGCGGTGTCGAAGAAGTCGGCCGACTTGAGGTGGTTGCGCAGCTTCTCGGGCTCGACCTGCACCGAGTCGGTCTTCACCTTGATGGTGAGCGACGTCGGCGTGTCGCCGTCGAGCGCCACCGCGGCGGTGAAGTCGGAGAAGGTGCCTTCGTGATCGTCGGTGACCTTCGCGCCGATGAAGCCGATCGAGCTGCTGGCCTTGTCGAGCTTCGGTCCGCCTTCGGGCGTGTCGGCGATGTCGGCGGGGACGTCCTTCGCGTCCTTCACGGTGGCCTTGGGCTTGTCGTCGACCTTGCTCGAGCACGCGGCGAAGAGAGCGGTGACGAGCAGGAGCGTCGGGGTTCGCATGCGCCGAAGGTAGCCGCATCCGCGCGAGCGTGCGCCTCGCGATCCGACCGGGACCCCCGCCGACACGTCAGGTTCTTGGGCTTCGCGTGGGTACGCGCGCTAGGATTGAGCCCATGCAGTGGCAGCCCGTGGCCGAGGGGCCCGACGAGCGCACCGAGGTCAGTGAAGTCGCTGGCCGCGGCTGCCTCGTGCGCATCGTCGTAAAGGGCGCAGATGGGCGTTGGACGCCGACCGCGATGTGCTTTTGTCCGGGCGTGCGCGCGGCGGAGCTGGGATCGCAGGCGGCTGCACCGGCGCCCGCGCCTGCGCCCGCACCCGCGGCGGCACCCCCGACGGAGCAATCCGTTCAGGTGCCGACCGAGCAATCCGTTCAGGTCGATGCGCCTGCGCCCGATGCGGGCGCACCCGCGGAGGAACCCGCAGCAGCAGCGCCCGCACCTGCGCCAACACCTGCACCCGCGCCTGCGGCTGCACCCGCCGAAGACGTGATGGTCGTGTTGCGCGAGCTCGCGACGATGCGCGCCGCGGTGATCGGTGCGTTCCGCGGCAAGGTCGGCGTCGCGAGTGGGCCGCTCGGCTTCCTCGACAACGCGACGAAGGTCGGCAGCATGCACGTGCAGGGCTTCGGCGACTGGGTGTGGCGCATCGATCCCAACGAGGCGACGCTGCGCAGCAAGAACAAGATCATCGCGCTGCGCTTGCCCGATCATGCGCGTGACGATGCGTTCGACGGCGCGATCCTGGCGGCGCACATGGGCCTGACCAACCGCACTGCGGTGGGCCACAACGGCTCCACGTATCCCGCCGACGCGGCGCAGCTCGATCAGCTGATCCGCGGGCTCGAGCAGGAGAAAGTGATCCGGGTGTTCAGCAAGAACCCGACGCTGCTCTTCATCCTGCCCCAGAAGTAGTCACGAGCTGCACGACAGCATCGAGCAGCCCACCTTGTGGCGCGCCCACTCGGGTCGCTTCGCCGCATACTCGTCGCGGCCGGATTGCTCGTCGTAGGGCCGACGCAGTACGTCGAGCAGCGTGTGGATACGCGACGGATCGCCGTTGGTCGCATCGTCGATCGCGAGCTGGGCGAGGTAGTTGCGCAGCACGTAGCGCGGATTGACCGCGTGCATGCGGGCGCGTCGCGTCGCGAACGGCAGGTCTTGCTCGGCCACACGCGCGCGCCAGCGGTGCAACCATCCGAGCAGCGGCGCAGCGTTGGGCGCGTCGTCGTAGAACGCGGGGGCGATCGCAGCGAGCAGCGCCTCGTCGCCGGTGGTCGCGTCGATCTCCCCGAGGCAACGGAAGAAGATCGTCATGTCGGTGGGCGTGGCCGTGAGCGCGCGCAGCAGCGCATCGACGAGCGCACGATCGCCGCGCGGATCGTCGTCGTCACCGCGCAGCTCGGCGAGCCCGATCTTCGCGGCCATCGCCGCGAGATGACCGTGCTCGTAGGTCTCCACGTACGCATCGATGCCCGCGGCCAGCAGCGGCACCTCGTGCACCACCGGCACGAGCGCTCGGGCGAGCTGCGCGAGATTCCACGCCGCCACCTGCGGCTGCTGACCGAAGCGATAGCGCCGCGTTCCAGCATCGGTGGTGTTGGGGGTCCAGTCGGGATCGAAGTCGTCGACCCAACCGTAGGGCCCGTAGTCGATGGTGAGGCCGAGCACCGACATGTTGTCGGTGTTCATCACGCCGTGCACGAAGCCGACGCGCATCCAGCCCACGATCATCTTCGCCGTGCGCACGCAGACCTCGCGGAACCATGCCGCGTAGGTCTCGGGGCTCGGCGCACCGAGCTCGGGGAACTCGTGGCGCAGCGTGAAGTCGAGCAGGCGTTGCAGCGTGTCGGGATCGTCGCGATGCGCGAAGATCTCGTAGTTGCCGAAGCGCAGGAAGGATCGCGCGACGCGGCACACGATCGCGCCGGGCTCGTACGCCGGATGCCCGTCGTACAACATGTCGCGCATCACGTCGTCGCCGGTGGTCACCAACGCGAGCGCGCGCGTGGTCGGGATGCCGAGGTGATGCATCGCCTCGCTGCAGAGGAACTCGCGGATCGACGAGCGCAGCACCGCACGACCGTCGGCCGTGCGCGAGTACGGCGTCGGCCCGGCGCCCTTGAGCTGCAGCTCCCACCACGCACCGTCCTCACCGCGCAGCTCGCCGATGCCCATCGCACGACCATCGCCGAGCTGACCGGCCCAGTTGCCGAACTGATGGCCGCCGTAGCACGCGGCCCACGGACGCATGCCGGGCGCGACGCGATTGCCCGCGAGCACCTCCAGCATCGCGCGGCTCTGCATGACTTCGGCCGACAGGCCGAGCAGCTGCGCGACCTCGGGCGACCACGCGACGAGTCGCGGATCGGCGACCGGTGTGGGTGCCGCGGCGGACCAACACGCGCGATGCACCTGACGGCGGCGCCGGTCGAGCGCGGTGTCGCCCGGCAGCTCGGCCACGAAACGCTCGCCCCAGGGCAACTCCAGCTCGGACGTCATCGCTCGGGCGTGAGCGTTGATCGGGTGCGCACCGCTGGCAATCGGATGGATCGCGCCGGGCACCCGCGCGTAAGCTGAAGTGGGACGGATTCGCGTTGCTGGATGCCCTCGCCCTCGGGTTCGCGCTCGCCGCTGGTTGCGCCCAGCGTGACGACGCGTTGGCGCGCCTGGGCGAGCTCGGGCTCGCCGCGATCGCCGACGACGAAGCGATCGCCGATCCGAGCGCGGTGCCCGACGCGGCGACGTCGTTCGTGTCGCCCGCGACCATCGAAGTGCTCGACGCGCCGCGTTGGGTTCGCCATCGCATGCGTCCGCGCGAGCGGCTCTCGCAGATCGCCGCGCGCTACGGCGTGACGCTGTCGCATCTCGCACGCTGGAATCACCTCGATCCCAACGTGCCGCTGGTGAAGCGTCGCACGCTGCGAGTGTTCTCGAACCGCGTCGTGCCCGAGCCGATCCGTGCGCGCTACGTCGTGCAGGACGGCGACACCTGGGACGACGTCGCGGCGGCGCTGCACGTACCCGAGCACGATCTGCGCGTGGCGAACTGGAAGATGCGCAACCCGACGGTGGGGGCGAGCATCGTCGCGTGGATCGATCCGGTCGATGCGCCGTCGTTCGCGACCCCGAGCGAGCCCGTCGATCAGCCGCCGCTCGCGATCACCGGTGATGGGCGCAGCATCGGCACGCCGACGAAGGGCAAGCTCGACGACGCGGTGCAGCTGCCCGAGCACCCGCTGTGGGTGCGTGGCAATCCCGATCACTTGTGGGGCAGCGCGCAGACGATCCGTCAGCTGCATCGTGCGTTCGCGATCCTGCGCGGCACGAAGGGCTATGGCTCGGGCGTGCTCATCGGATCGATCAGCAAGCGCAAGGGCGGACGCATGCGACCGCATCGCTCGCATCAGTCGGGGCGCGACGTCGACATCCGCTTGCCGCTGTTGCCCGGCATCCCGAAGACGCGCGAGCCCAACGCCGACGAGGTCGACTGGTACGCGACCTGGGCGCTCATCGAGTCGTTCGTCGAGACGGGTGAGGCCGAGGTGGTGTTCCTCAACGAGGCCCACCACGAGCGGCTCTACCAGACGGCGCGCGCGATGGGGGTGCCGCGCGAGCGCGTGCTCGAGGTGGTGCGCTGGCCGAAGTGGAAGGGCGCGGGGATCGTGCAGCACGCCGACGGCCACAACGCGCACCTCCACGTGCGAATCCGTTGTGCCCGAGAGGAACGGGAGTGCGAGTAGAACGCGACTGCGAGTGATACGCTGGGGCGGTCGTGCCCGCTCGCGTTCTCGTCGTGCACCCACCATTGTCGGTGGCGCGCGACTTCATCGACTATCCGTACTTCGCGGATCTCGGTGCGGTGCAGCTCGCGGCGGTGCTGCGCGATCACCACGCGACCACGCTGGTCGATGCATTCGCGCTGGCCGGCGCATCGCTGCACTGGCGCGACGACGGGCGCGCGCACCTCGGCGCCTCCGTGGAAGCGGTGCTCGCCGCGTGCGCCGGTGACTTCGACATCGTCGTCGTCGGCATCTCGCCGTTTCATCGTCCGCCGCTGCGCGACGACGTGCTCGCGGCCGTGCTCGTGGGACTGCGCGCCGCGGGTCGCCCGCTCGTGCTCGCCGACCTCTACCAATCGGGGCAGCACTACGTCGAGGCGCCGGCGGATGCGATCCTCGCCGCGTATCCCGAGGCCGACGCGTGGGTGGCCTACGAAGGCGAGCTCGCGATCCCGGCGATCGTCGCGGGCGGCGTGGCGAGCCGCGCCGTGATCGGCGA
>DASZPU010000951.1:0-9276 GCA_035550195.1 Nannocystaceae bacterium | reverse complement strand
GTCACACCCGCTTCGATCGCGCGCAGCAATCGTTGCGCGTGCGCGTGCTCGGGCGCGCTCGAGGCCAGCACACGCTCGGCGAGCTCGGGTGCGAGCGCGCCGTCTTCGATCGCCAAGCGTGCGCGCGCGAGCAACAGATCGCCGCTCGCCTCGGCGACGCTCGGCGACGCAGCGGCCGCCGCTGCGGTGCCCACGCTCGGCGGCGCATCGCCGCAGCCGAAGAGCAGCACACACGCGAGCGCCGCGTCTCGCCGGGGATCCATGGGGACCACCTTACGAGCGCGGCGCGTGGGAGAGCAAGCGAGTGGCGGGCGCGCGCCCGGCTCAGCCGTTTTCCTTGCCGATGTTCCAGGGCGTCGCGCCGCAGGTCTTGCCCGCGCTGGTCTTGAGGTTCGGCTTGCAGGTGATCGCGTCCTTCGGCAGCGGCACGTGCACGACGACGTTGGGACCGTAGTTGCGGCGACAGAATTCCTTGGGGTCGTTGAGGTTCGCGAGCACGTCGCTCGCGGTCATGTCGCACGACACCAGCGTGTGGCTCGTGTCGCCGGTCTCGAGGTACTTGCAGCCGGGCGGCAGACCTTCGGCGTTGTCCCACGTGCCGAGCCGGAAGCCGCGCAGCGTGATAGATCCATCCGGTCGCGGCTGCGGCGGGATGATCGCGGTGGGCAGATCCTCGCGCGCGACCCCGGGCACCGAGCAGCCGCACTCGTCGAGGCGGTTGATCACCGCGCACACCGACGGATCCGAGCGACGCCAACCGGTGCCGAAGATCCCCTGCACCTGCATGCAGCCGCGGAAGAAGGGCTCGGTGAGCGGGTCTTTCAGGTTCGACCACTTCTTGGGCGCGGGGGCCTTGCCGTCGAGACACTTCTGCACGAGGTCGGCCGCGGCATTGTTGCTGTTGAAGGAGATCTTCATGCGGAAGAACTCCTCGGTGAACGGAAGGCCGAAGAGCTCCGCGTTCGCGCCACACTTGCCGTTGGGGCACGACGCGAGCGGACCGGGCACGTCGGCGTGCCACGACGTGAACACGCACGAGCCGACCACAGCGCTCGGATCGTCTTCGAGCTGCGCGAGCTGATCGGCGGTGATCTTCGTGCGGCAGTTGGTGCCGCTGGCATCGCCCTCGACACAGATCGCGCCTTCGGTGACGTCGCCCGAGCTCTCCGACTTCGGCCGCGCGAGGTCGACGCCCTCGTCGGCACCCGGCACCTGCACGACCGCGTAGTACTCGCAGTACTCCTGGCCGCGATCGTCTTGGTTGTTGGTGTTGACGCCGTCGACGTCGCCGCACGCCCAACGGATCGCGTCGGGTGTGAACCCGCGCTGCGAGCTGTCGAGCACCTCGGCCTGACGCGCGAGGCACTGCTCTTGCTGCGTGCCACCGGGCGTGTCGCACTTCTCGCCCTCGCTGCACGCCTGCGAGTCCTCGGTCTCGTCGGCACCATCGTCGCAGGCCGGCGCGAGCGCGAGCGCGAGCGCCAAGAAGAGAGTTGCGCGCAGTCGGAGATCGAAGGTCATGATCGTCGCTCCTACGTAGAACTAGTGAGTCGGTGACGTCGACGGTTCGGGCTACTCGAGCACGCACGTCGTGGGGTTCAGCACCTTCTCCGGACCGACCTTCAGGCTGTCCATCGGCAGCGTCGCGGGGAACTCCATGATCGGCAGCTCGCGCGCCTGATCGCGACGCGACGACACGGCCTTCAGCGCATCGGCCATGAACGCCGACTTCGTGCGCGCTGTGCAGGCTGCGAAGAAGTCGTCGACCGCCTTGCTGTGCGCGGCCGCGTCGTCGACGACCGCGAGCGAAGCGGCGAGCTGCGCCCCCGCGCTACCCTCGTCCGACGCAGCGAGGTTGGTCGCGAAGCCCTCGCGGATCTTCTTGGGCAGATCCTTCACGGCCTTGCCGGTGGTGGTCGTGAGCTTCGCGATCGTGGGCGCCGAGTCGAGCAGCGCACAGCGATCCTGCGAGAACAGCGGCCGCGTCATGTCGACCGCCAGCACATCGAGCACGAAGTCGTCGTCGATGACGTTCAGCTCCTTCAGCTTGTCGATGTAGGTCTGGTCCTCGCGGCTCACCACCGGGTAGGCGAACGCGAAGTGGGTGTCGACGACGAGCTTGCCGCTCTTGTTCTTGAGCTGCGTGCCGCTGTTGCCGATGATCTTCTGCTTCGCGTTCTTGATCGCGGTGCCGTAGATCGAGGTGCTGACCGGCACGCTGCCGAAGCCGAGGCGGCTGTCGACCAGCGCCGCGCCGGGGATCGACGAGGGCGCGCCACCACCCGGGCTGCTGTTGCCCTCTTCGATGTTGATCTGCATCGTGCAGAAGAGCGGGCGCAGCACCTGCTTCAGATCGTTGGTGGCGAGCAGCGTCTTCGCGCGCAGCTCCACGACCTCGGCGTTGCCGGAGTCGACGATGCTCTCGAGCTCGATGCCGTCGGTCTTGCTGCCGAGGTCGTCGTTCGCGTCGACCAGCTTGTCCGCACCCGGCGTCGTGGTGTCACCCTCCCAGTGCACCCACGGCGCCTGCAGCTCCTTCATGTTCACGCCGCCCGCGGGGTGACAGTTGACGCAACGACCCGCGCCGTCCTGCTTGATCATCTCGACCGACGTGCCGAAGAAGTGCAGCTCGCCGCCTTCGATCGCATAGAAGGCGTAGCTCTTGTTGGTGCGATCGAACGCCATGATCTCGACGTCGTCGGGCAGCTCCGTCGTCGACGAGCGCAGCCCGAACATCGAGAAGAGCAGCTCGTGCGCCTGGCGACCGCCGCACTCGCGCGTCGTCACCGTGCGGTAGGTGTCGGCCTTGCCCAGCACCTGCGAGGTCTCGCTGACCACCGCGGTACGCATGCCGTCCTGCGCCTCGGCACAACCTTCCTTGTCGACCTCGCGCAGCTTCGCGAGGATCTCGGCGAAGCTCTCCGGGCAATCGTCGGCGCTGCCTTCGGCCTTGAACACCAAGGACGCGAGGATGTCCGTGCGACCTTCGAGATCGATCACGCCCTCGCCGTCGTCACCGACGGTCTTGTCGATGATCTTGCCCGCACACATGCCGCCTTCGTTGAGATCGTCGGCCTTGCCACCGGGTCCGCCGCCGTCGTCTTCGCCATCGTCGGCCGCGCAGGCGAAGGGGGTGCAGGCCAGGGCGAGAGCGAGTCGAAGGAGGGCGCGGTTCGGCATGGCTCGGTGTCCGGTGCGTATAGGTGGGACACGGGAACCTTTGGTTCACGTCGCGTTCCGGGCACAGGACGGCCACGAACCGTGACTGGGCCGACGCATCACCGCCCGATGCGTGGTCTTGCCCACGCGCGCTGCGGTCATTCCACGACGATCGCCCAGCTGCCTTCGCGGCCCGAGGCATCGCGGAAGGTCACCCAGACGGTCAGCTCTTCGCCGGTCCCACGCATCGTTCGCAGCTCGGCGAGCACCTTGCCGAGCGCGTCGATGTCCGCGACGCGACGGCCGAGCAGCTCGAGCACGACCGCACCTTCGACGGCCGCGCCGTAGCGACCGAGGCCGCGCGACCCGGCCGCCGACTGGATGGTCGGCGCCGTCGCCTTGCGATCGAGCCGTACCCCGAGCACGCGCTCGGCATCGATGAAGGTCTGCTCGCGATCGGTCGCGGCCCCGGCTTCGACGTCGAAGCGTTCGACCGCATCACCACGCACGACCGCGATCGCGATGCGCTCGCCCGGGAACATCGCGCGCACCGTCTCGACGAACCACGCGCGCAGTCGTCCGGGATCGGTGGCCTCGACCATCGCATCGACACGTGCACCGCGGACTTCGACGATCACGTCGCCGGGCTTCAAGCCCGCGTTCGCAGCCGCGCCGCCTTCGGTCACCTCCGAGATCGGCAGGCCCGCGGCGTAGCCGAGCGCGCGCACCGGGGCCGGCAGCTCGAGATCGGCGCGCTCGAGCAACACTCCGAGCGCGCCCGCACGCCGCCCACCTTCCTGCGTGATCGCGCGCAGGAACCCGTGCACGTGATCGACCGGCAACGCATACGCGATGCCTTGGGCATCGCGATCGCGTGCGGTGACCAGGCCGACGAGCCGACCGTCGGTGGTGAACAGCGGACCGCCGGAGTTGCCGACGTTGATCGACGCGTCGAGCTGGATGAGCGGCACACCGCCGCTGCTCACCGCCGGGCGGTCGAGCGCGGACACGATGCCCGACGACACCGTGTGCGAGAGCCCGAACGGATTGCCGATCGCGAACACCGACTGGCCGACGCGCAGGTCTCGCGACGCGCCGAGCTGGGCCGCAGTGAACTCTTCCTTGCCCTCGGGCTGCAGCAGCAGCACCGCGAGATCCTCGTCGCGATCGGCGACGACGACGACCGCACCGAGCTCGCGACCATCGAGGAATCGCGCGCGCACGATCGGCGCTTCGGCACCGCGACGATCGACGACGTCGGCGACGACGTGCATGTTGGTGACGATCCAACCTTCGGGATCCACGATGACGCCGGCGCCCGCACGACTCGGCGTGCGCAGGCTGACGACGGTGCCGATCGTCGCCGCGACCGCGTCGGGCAACGACGGCGATGCGGCGACCGGCGGCGCAGGGATCACGAGCGGCGCATCGGCTTGCGCTTCGGGGGTCGGCTCGCGTCGACCGAGGCCGAGCATCACCGCGGCTGCGCCGAGCAAGACGCCCGCGAGGCCGGCACCTGCGGCGAGCCAGCCGGGTGCCGCGCGATCGGGCTCGGGAATGGGCGGGAGCGCGGGGGTCTGCATCGGGCCGAGGCCAACCGTAGCTCCATCGCGGCGATTTCCGACGGTCGGCTTTGACAACACCGGCCGGCGGGGGTATCCCCCTCTCGCGTTCATTTCAATTTGAAGCGAACGCTGCCTCCATGACCGAGGGCGACCCCACCGCAGCCGACGAGATCCTGCACCGCGCGCAGGACGAGCTCGCGGAGGTATTCGGCAACATCGCCGCGTTCTGGGGCTTCACGCGCACGCAGGGCCGCGTCTTCGGCCTGCTGTTCCTCTCGCCGATCCCGCTCGGCCACACGGAGATCCGCGATCGCACCGGTGCGAGCGCCGGCTCGGTGAGCATGACGCTCTCGTCGCTGCAGCACTGGGGCGTCGTGCGTCGCGAGGGTCGGCAGTTCGTCGCCGAGACCGATCTGTGGAAGATGATCACCGGCGTCATGCGCCGCCGCGAGCGTGCGCAGGTCGACGATGCGATCGAACGCGTAGCGAAGATCGTCGCCGCGCTGGAGTCGATCGACGATCCGCCGCCGGCGATCGCGTTCGCCCACGCGCGCATCGTGCAGCTCCACGACTTCTTCGAGCTCGGCCGCCGCTTCCTCGACGCTTTCGTCGGGCGGCAGAAGCTGTCCGCTCTACTTTCCACCATCGCCCAACGTGCGGCGAGGTTCCAGTCGCGCTTGCGGCACTGGGGGGACGATGTCCGAATCGAGTGAAGCGGTGTTGACCGCTTCGGAGTGGCCACGCTCGGCCGCGCACACGGTGCTCGACGATCGCGGTGCGGGGCTGTTGGCCGCCGCGCTGTCGCTCGTCTCCGACGATCTCGCGGCCGCCGACCGCGAGCTCGCGGTGCTCTTGCGCTCGTCGGTCGCGAGCATCCCCGAGATCGGTGGGGAGCTCGCGTTCGCGGGCGGCAAGCGCTTCCGCCCGTTGCTCGCGCTGCTCGCAGCCGCGGCCGCGGGCTATCGCGAGCCCGCGCGCATCACCGTCGCGGCCGTCGGCGAGCTCTTGCACACCGCGACGCTGTTGCACGACGACGTGATCGATCACGGCGAGTTCCGCCGCGGTCGCCCCACGGCGCGCCTGCGCCACGGCAACGGCATGGCGGTGCTGGTCGGCGACTACTGCCTCGCCCGTGCGTTGCAAGCGATCGCGGCCACGGGGCAGCTGCACGCGGTCGTGACGATGTCCGACGCGGTCACGCGCATGGCCGAAGGCGAGGTCGCGCAGCTGCACGCGTGTGGCGACGACACGCTCGATCGCACGCGCTACGCGATGGTCATCGATCGCAAGACCGCTGCGCTCATCGGCTGGTGTGCTTCGGTGGCGGGCCTGCCCGAGCCGGCGCTGCATCGGCCGCTCGAGCGCTACGGGCTCGAGCTCGGCTTCGCGTTCCAGATCGCCGACGACGTGCTCGACTACCGCGGGCTCGGCGGCAAGGAGCCCGGCCAGGATCTGCGCGACGGCAAGATGACGCTGCCGCTCATCCTCGCGTGCGAGGCCGATCCGTCGCTGCATGCCCGCGTGCGCATGGCGTTGCGTGCGGGCGCACCGATGACGCCGTCGACGGCCTCCGCGATCTTCGAAGCGGTGCTCGCCGGCGATGGTGCGGCGCGTGCCAGTGCCATCGCGCATCGCCACGCCGAGAAGGCCTGCGATGCGCTGTCCGCCCTGCCCGTCTCGCCCGCGCGCACTGCCCTCGAGCAGGTCGCCGAGTATGTCGTGAAGAGGTCGCGATGACCGACCTCGCCAGACTCGACGAGCACGGCACCAAGGTGCAGCGCATGTTCGGGCGCATCGCGCACGGCTACGACCGGGCGAATCGCGTGATGAGCCTCGGCATCGACGAGCGTTGGCGTCGCCGCGCCACCGACGATCTGCTCGCGCACCTGCCCGACGATCGCGGCGCCACGGTGCTCGACCTCTGCGCCGGCACGCTCGACTCCACGCTCGCCATCGCACGGCGCTGGACGAACGCGAACGTGGTCGCCGGCGACTTCTCGGCCGAGATGCTCGGCAAGGGCGAGGCCAAGCTCGACACCGACGATCTCCGCAGCCGCGTGCGCACGCAGGTGATGGACGCGCACGCACTGCCGCTCGCCGATCGCAGCTGCGACGCGCTCTTCTGCGCCTTCGGCATCCGCAACGTCAGCGACCTCGGGCGCGCGACCGCCGAGCAAGCGCGCGTGCTGAAGCCGGGCGGAAAGCTCTGCGTGCTCGAGTTCTTTCGTCCCACCAAGCTGTTCGTCCGCGTGATGCATCGCGTCTACAACCAGACGCTCTTGCCGCTGATGGGCTGGGCGCTCACCGGCGATCGCGAGGCCTATCGCTATCTGCCGCGCAGCATCGGGCGCTTCGACAGCACCGCCGAGTACGGCGATCGTCTGCGTGCGCACGGGTTCGTCGACGTGCAGATCGAGCCGCTCACCTTCGGCATGGCGTACATCGTGCGTGCGACGCGGGAGCGCGCTTCGTGACGCGCATCGTCGTCGCGATCGCGGGTGCGTCGGGCTCGGTCTATGCCCGGCGCACGCTCGCGGTGCTGTCAGCGGCGAAGACCGGCAGCCTGCCCGGCGTGGCTGCGATGCCGCAGCTCGAGGTGCACTGGGTCGCGACCGCGAACGCCGAGCTGGTGTGGCAGCAGGAGCTCGGCGAGCCGATGCCGGCCGAGTTTCCCGGCACGCGTCGCTGGCACGCGAACGACTTCGCGGCCCCGTTCGCCTCGGGCTCGAACGCACCCGACGCAGTGATCGTCGCGCCGTGCTCGATGAGCACGCTCGCACGCGTCGCGCACGGTGGCGGTGGCGATCTCGTCAGCCGCGCCTGCGACGTCGCGCTCAAGGAACGTCGCGCGCTCGTGCTGGTCGTGCGCGAGACCCCGCTCAGCCTCGTGCACCTGCGCAACATGGTCGCCGCCACCGAAGCCGGCGCGATCGTGATGCCCGCCGTGCCTTCCTTCTATGGTGCGATCGCGACGCTCGACGACGCGATCGACACCGTGGTCGCGCGCGCGCTCGATCGCGCCGGCCTTCGACTGCCGCTCGTGAAGCGTTGGGGAGAGTCGCCATGACAGAGCTGAATCCGAGCCCGCGGGATCCGGGCACCCTGCGCCCCGCCTTCGAGCGCCCGTCGCTCGAGTCGTTGCTCGCGCTGCACGGCGAGCCGTTGCTCGCGGCCGCGCGTGCGCGTGCGCGTCGTGATGCGCTGCGCGGCCGCACGGTCCGCATCAGTGCCACCGCCCCCGGCGACGTGCCGGTCGCGGCCCGACGCGAGCGTCTCGGCGCGCCGGCGCTCGATCATCTCGCGTGGCCGCACGCCGACATGATGGCCGCGGGCGATCGCTGGCTCGTGCAGGTCGACGCCGACGACGACGCGCGTGCACGCTTCGCTGCGTGGGCGCTCACGGTCGGCGCCGCCGATCTGCCGGCGCTGCGCATCGCCCCGTGCTCGCGCACCGCCGCCGGTCTGCATCGACTGTGGTGCATCGCGGTGCTGCGGCTCGCGTTGCCGTCGCAGGTGCTGGTCGAAGCGCGCCACGATCTGCTCGGCATCCGGCTCGCCCAGATCGCGCTGGGCTTCGGCGCCGACGTGCTCGCCGGCCCGATCGCTCCCGATCGCAGCCTGCCGTTGTGCGGCGTCACGCGCCCCGACGAGGCCACGCGCGCGGGCCTGACCACCTTGGTGCGCCACGCGGGCCTCACCGCGATCGACGACGAGGAGACCACACGATGACGCTGCACGACTCTCGCCTCCGCGACGTCGAGCGCAAGCTCGACGACGGCACCCCGCTCGATCTCGACGACGGCGTGTTCCTCTACGGCTTCCCCGATCTCTGCGCGCTCGGCAGCATGGCCAACCGCGTGCGCGAGCGCCTGCACGGCGATCGCACCTACTTCAACGTCAACTTCCACATCAACGCCACCAACGTCTGCCACGCCGACTGCAAGTTCTGCTCGTTCGCACGGCTCGAAGAAGGCATGCCGGCGGCGTACACGATGAGCCTCGCGCAGATCCGCGAGAAGCTGGTCGAGCGTCGCGGCCAACCGGTGACGGAGATCCACATCGTCAACGGGCTGCACCCCAACCTGCCGTGGGAGTACTACACGGACACGCTGCGCGTGCTGAAGGCGGAGCGGCCCGAGATCCATCTCAAGGCCTACACCGCGGTCGAGATCCACGACTTCGCGCAGCGCTACGGTCGCAGCTACGAGCAGGTGTTGCGCGAGCTCGTCGACGCGGGGCTCGGCAGCTTGCCCGGTGGCGGGGCGGAGATCTTCGCCGATCGCGTGCGTCGCAAGATCTGTCGCGACAAGGCCAGCGCCGACGAGTGGTTGCAAGTGCATCGCACCGCGCATCGCATGGGTCTGCGCAGCAACTGCACGATGCTCTACGGCACCGTCGAGACGCTGGCCGAGCGCGTCGATCACATGCTGCGCCTGCGCGCGCTGCAGGACGAGACCGGCGGCTTCCAGACCTTCATCCCGCTGTCGTTCCACCCCGACGGCAACGATCTCGGCAAGCTGCCGCCGCCCACCGGCATGGACGACCTGCGCAC
>DASZPU010000950.1:0-3119 GCA_035550195.1 Nannocystaceae bacterium | reverse complement strand
GCCGCGGGAGGACGTGATCCGCGACATCGAGCGCGACTTCTATATGGGTCCAGGTCAGGCCAAAGAGTACGGTCTGATTGATGAGATTTTCGAGCCCAAGAAGAAGCTCGCTGGGGTCGTGGGCTGAAGGCCTGGCTCTTGCTCCCCACTACGGTAACCGGGCGGCTCTCGCGGCCCCGGGTGGCTTCACTCCCGTTGAATCGTACGGCGAGCTTGCTACCCCTTGGGTGGGGAATTACAATTTCTCGAAAATCAGTCGCAACTCGAGCGGGGCTCACCGCCGTCGAGGGTCTTTCACGTGGATAGAAGGCGAGACGAATCCAACGGTAACCTTTGCTGTTCTTTCTGCGGCAAGTCGCAGAAGGAAGTGAAGAAGCTTATCGCCGGACCGACGGTGTACATCTGCGACGAGTGCATCGCGCTCTGCAACGACATCATCGCGGAAGAGGTCGAGAAGGACGAGCCGGCAGGTGGCTCGGACCCGATCCCCAAGCCGGCCGAGATCAAATCGATCCTCGACGAGTACGTCGTGGGACAGGAGCGCGCGAAGAAGATCCTCGCGGTAGCGGTGCACAACCACTACAAGCGCATCGATTCGCGGGTCGCGACGGACGACGTCGAGCTCGGCAAGAGCAACATCTTGCTGCTCGGCCCGACCGGCAGCGGCAAGACCTTGCTCGGTCTGCAGTTCCTCGCCGAGGGCGTGCGCCGCGGCGAGCCCTCCCTCTACTTCGGTTTCCACGAGCGGCCCAGCGCGTTGCTGCAGACGGCGGCCAGGCTCGGCATCGACGTGCACGAAGCGGTCGAAGCGGGCCGGCTCACGATGGCCTGGCAACCGCTCAGCAACAACATCGTCGACGTGCTCGCGCATCACTTGTTCGCCGAGCTGCAGCGTACCGGTGCCCGCCGACTCTTCATCGACAGCTTGCAGGGCTTCAAGGTCGCGTTCGACCAATACTCCGAACGCATCGGTCGCGTGCTCGCGGCGATCTCCGACGAGCTGCAACGACTCGCGATCACCGCTACGTACAGCGTGGAGGTCGCGCAGCTCTACGGCGGAAGCGTCGAGATCCCGTCGGCGGGCGTGTCGCAAGCCACGCAGAACCTGTTGTTGCTGCGACCGATCGAAACCGACGTCGGCAACACGCTCTCGATCTCGGTGATCAAGGTGCGCGCAGGGGCGCACTCGCGAGAGCTGCGCGAGCTCGACATCGGTCCGCGCGGGCTCGTCGTGCGCGAGCTGTCGCGGCCCCATCCCGGCGTACCCACCACGGGGCGCGCTGCGTCCGCGCCACGACCACCGCAGAAGCGAGGGCGCGGGCGATGACGCTGAAGATCCTCATCGTCGACGACGAGTTCTGCCTCGCGGAGATCCTCGCGGACATCCTCGCGGAGCGCGGCTACGAGACCATCATCGCGATCAACGGCAAGCACGGTCTCGAGCGTCTGCTCGAGCACCACGCCGATCTCGTGCTGCTCGACGTGATGATGCCCATCATGGACGGGCCCACGATGCTGCGGCGCATGCGTGCGGAGGGAGCGCTCGCCGACATTCCCGTCGTGATGATGACTGCGGTGCGCGAGACGCTGCCCAAAGACGATCCGCCGCTGCACCAAGCTGCGCTCATCAAGCCGTTCCATCCCGATGCGATGCTGACCCTCGTCGCGCGGCTGACGATGCCGCCACGCTGATCAGTCGTAGCGGCCCACGAATCCACCCGCGCCGGCGACGATCACCGATCCGTTCGGTGCGATGAAGCACTTGCTCACGCTCTCGGTGACGTCCTCCGGGGTGAGGTCTTCGAACGTCGCGCCACCGTCGGTCGAGCGCAGCACCAAGCCGGTGCCGTCGGACAATGGTTGGCGTTCGCCGACCACGACGATCTGATCGCCGCGCATGCACACGCCGCGGGCCCACGTGCCGACGTTGCCGTCGCCGCCGATCGCGGTGAGATCCGTCGTCGTGTAGCCGAGCCCGTCGTAGGGGTCGCTGCCGCTCACGAAGATCTTGCCGACGTCGCCGTCTTGATCGACGCCGACCACCACCACGCGCTCGGGCGTCGCGGCCACGCCCCACATCTCGCCGGTCCAACCTTCGTTGGGAAGCTGCAACACTTCGAGCTCCCAGGGCTCGGCCGCGGCGTCGCGCGGCGGAAGGTAGAGATACGGCGGCTCGGCGATCGTCGCACCCGAACCGTACAGACCGTCGCCGCGCGTGAAGAGATCCTGCATCTGGTAGCCGGGTGGCGAGCCACCGTTCGCCCAGTAGTACGCGTCGATCCACGTCGTCGCGTTGCTGCCGGTGTTCTCGTCGGGACGCACGAGCATGCCGAGCCCGGTCAACGACTCCGCGACGATGCGACCGTCGTCGAGCACCGCGAGACTGCCGACGTGGAAGCTGGTGCCGACGATGTTGCCTGCGACCAACACTTCTTCCACCGCGTTCGGCGACGCTTCGGTGTCGACCGACAACACCATGTCCGAGTCGCTCGCATCGAAGCCCGCGATGTAGAGCAGGCCATCGTCGCCGCGGGCGATCGCGCTGACGCGGAACGCATCGAGCTCGCCCGCCGGTTCCGCGACGACCTCGGCCCACGTGCCGTCGCCGCCCCTCGCGTGCAAGCCGTAGCCGACGGCATTGCTGCCGCAACCCACCCACGCACCATCGGCCTCGATCAGCAACGCATCCGTGCGGCTCGGGCCGGGGCACGAGTGGTACTCGAGCATCCATCCAGTCGGCGTTTCACCGGTCTCGCTGCCACCGCTCGAATCGTCTGCACCGCTCGAGCTCGTGCTACCGCTGCCGCTCGTCTCCGAGCTGTCGTCGTCACTGCCCGACGAGGCGCTGCCAGTGCTCGTGGTGGAGGCGGTGCTCCCATCGTCGTCGTCCTCGCTGCTCGATACCTCGTCGCCCGTGGACGCGCGGGATTGTGCAGCCGCACAACCGAGGAGCTCGAGCGCGAGTGCGGCGACCATCTTGGCGCTCCGATGCGTGGCAGTCATGCCGGTTCATTGACGACCATGCGCATCGAGATGACGCGTCAGATCGCCGCGGCTACACGCCAAGGGGGATCCGAGACCATCGACATGCTGCACCTCACGACCCCGCTCCTCACCCT
>DASZPU010000949.1:0-2128 GCA_035550195.1 Nannocystaceae bacterium | reverse complement strand
GTGCGAGCGCATCGGCGGCGCGCTCGGCCGCACGCGTCACGTGATCGAGCGCGCGCGCAGCCTCGCCGGCGGCTTCGAAGTGGAACGCGATCTCCTCGGGCTCGCCGCCCCCGCGCTCGAGCGCCTCCGCGAGCGCGCGATGGCACTCGGCGATCTGCGCCGCCGTCATCGTCGCACGCACGCCGACCGCGATGCGATCGTGGTACGGCTCGATCGCGCTCGCACCGTGGCCGCGCACGAACGCGTGGGCCCGCAGCAGCGCGATCGACTCGAGCCCCTGCGCGTGGGCGTGCGCGGCCTCGATCACCGCGCGTTGTGCCGTGGGCCCGCCCGCGATCGCGACGACTTCCAGCACCGCGCGCGCATGCGCGGGCAGTCGCGCTGCGCGGGCGCGGATCACTTCGTCGAGCTGCAGCCCGTGCGCGAGCGGGGCGGCGTTGCGGGCGAGCTCGGCCGCGAGCAGCGGATTTCCGTCGCACTCCGCCGCGATCGCATCGGCGAGCTCTTCGCGACCGGGCAAGAGCGCGCGCGCGATCGCGATCGACTCCGACAGCGGCAGCGGCCCGATCGCGATGCGCTCGAGGTCGAGCTCCGCGCTCACCTGCGCGAGCCCGTCGGCCACGCGCGCGAGCGGAGCGGGCGTCTCACCATCGTCGGTGCGCACCAGCGCGACGAAGAGCGCACGCGGGCGATGACGCGAGCGCAGCAGCTCGAGCAACAGTCCGGCGGAGTCGTCGTCGCACCACTGCAGGTCGTCGATGACGAGGACGAGCGGTCCCGTGCGTGCGACGCGATCGAGCAGCTCGCGCAACGCGTCGACCGCTTGCCGACGCGACGCGAACGGATCGTCGTCGCGCGACACCGGGGCGTCGCCGATGCCGGGCACGTCGCGCAACACCGGGAACAAGCGACCGAGCGCACCGGCGCCGGCGATCGGCGCGGCGCCGCCGTGGTCGTGCAGGTGCGCGCGCAGGCGATCGACCAGCTCGTCGAGCCCTTTGTAGGGCACCGACTCGCGCTCGTAGCAGCGTCCGGTCAGCACGATCGCACCGCTCGCGCTCGCATCGTGCAGCCACCGGCGCACGAGCGCGCTCTTGCCCGCGCCCGAGCGCCCCTCGACGACGATCACCTTCGCGTTCGCGGTGGTGCGCAGCTGCTCGAGTGCACGTTCGAGCACGAGTAGCTCGCGACCGCGTCCGACGAACACGTCGGAGCTCGGGGCCGCGCCGGCCGGTGCGCCGAGTCGCGCGAGCACCTGTGCGCCGTTGGGACGATCACCCGGCAATCGCGAGAGCAGATCGCTGCACAGCTCGTCGAGATCCGCGGGCACACCGTCCACGACGAGCGACGGCGCGCCGGGATGCCCGGCTTGCTTCGCCATCAACAAGCTCACGCCCTCGAGCCCTGCGTGCGGGCGCTTGCCGGTGAGCGCCTCGTAGAGCATCACGCCCACGCCGTACCAATCGCTCGCGGCATCGAGCTCGAGATCCGCGGCTTGCTCCGGAGACATGTACGCGGGCGTGCCCGCGATGCCCTCTTCGCGATCGCGATCGAGCTCGCGCGCGAGCCCGAAGTCCGCGACGAGCACGTGACCATCGGGCCGAACCAACACGTTCGAGGGCTTCAGATCGCGGTGCAGGATCCCCGCGGCGTGCAGCGCCGACAACCCGCGCGCGAGCTGGTGCAGCGCATCGCGCAGCCGCGCCGCGTCGAACGCATCGTCCTCGCGCACCCACGACAGGAAATCGGTGCCGGGGCAGAGCTCCATCGTCAGCCAAGCCCGCGGCCCCCGCACGAACAGCTCGTGCACCGCGACGAGGTTGGGGTGGGCGAGATCGCTGACGACGCGGAACTCGTGCTTGAAGCGGACGAGCTCCTCGGGCGACAAGCGCAGCAGCGTCTTGAGTGCCAGCCGCCGATCGTGGTGCTCGTCGTGGACTTCGTAGACCGCACCGTGGGCACCGGCGCCGAGGAAGTCGTGCACCACGAAGCGATCCGCGATGCGACTGCCGACCGCGGCGAGCTCGATGTCGAGCTGATCTCCCGTCGGGCGTTGCGGCTGCGGCCAGCTCGTCTCCGCCGAGGTCGGCAGATCGTCGCGGTCGTCGCTGGACATCGGCGGAGCCAT
>DASZPU010000948.1:0-3251 GCA_035550195.1 Nannocystaceae bacterium | reverse complement strand
GTGATCTCGCCGCGCGCGATCGCAGATGCGAGCGCAGGCAACGAGTCGCCGCGGAACGGCCGCTGCCCGAACAAGCACTCCCACAGCGTCACGCAGAAGCCGAACTGATCGCCGCGCGCATCGCTGCGCGGATCGATCTGCTGCTCGGGTGCCATGTAGGCCGGCGTGCCGACCACGCCGCCGCTCATCGTGAGCTCGAGCGCGAGCGGGCGCGCACCGGAGCTCGACGCGAGCTCGGCATCGACGTCGGACGACGACGCGCGATCGAGCTCCGCACGCACGAGCCCGAAGTCCATCACGCGCACACGCGGCGCGCCGTCGGGCCCGCTGCCGACCATGATGTTCTCCGGCTTCACGTCGCGGTGCACGAGCCCGGCGGTGTGCGCAGCGACGAGCCCGCGTCCGGCCGCGAGCATCACGTCGAGCACTTCCTGCCACGATCGCGTCGCCGACTTCGACCATGCGCGCAGCGTCTCGCCTTCGACGAACTCCATCGCGAGCCACACCATGCCGTCGATGGTGCCGACGTCGTGGATCGCAACGACGTTGGGATGGCTCAGCTTCGCGAGCGCTTGCGCTTCACGCAGCATGCGTTGGTGCCGACGCGCGTCGCCGCTGTCGCGCCGCTGCGGGTGCAACAGCTTCACCGCGAGCTTGCGATCGAGCTCGGGATCGTAGGCGGCCCACACCTCGCCCATCGTTCCGGCCCCGAGCCGCGTGATCATCACGTAGCGACCGACGGTGTCGCCGCGCGCGATCAGCCGATGCGACCCCGACGAGCCCGGCAAGCTGTCGGGCACCGACGCGAGGTCGGCCGCCATCGTCTCGGCTTCATCGATCGCCATCGCGCCGCGTTAGACGATGCTAGCGCGGCGCGTGCGAGCGGGCGCGTCGATCAGCTGCGACGGCGGCGACGTGCGAACAGACCGAGGCCGAGGCCGAACAGCGCGAGCGCGCTGCCGCTGCGATTGTCGGTGGTGCAGTTGCAGGCCTTCGGATCTTCGGTGTTGTCTTGGCCGGGGCCGGTCGACTCGTCGCTGCCGCCGAGCTCGTCACCGGCTTCGGTGGTGGCGTCGATGTCGTCCGTGGTGCCGGCCTCACCGCTGCCCGACGAGTCGGCGGGCATCGGCATGTCGCCGACGTGCACGTCGACCGACATGCTGAGGCCCTGGTTCGGACCATCGCGCACGATGACGCCGAAGTTGTACTCACCCTCGGGGATGTCGTCGATCTGCCACTCGAACGGCGGATCGAACAGCTTGAACACCGGCTCGCCGTTGTAATA
Organism: Nannocystaceae bacterium; assembly: GCA_035550195.1. Lineage (GTDB taxonomy): Bacteria > Myxococcota_A > Polyangia > Nannocystales > Nannocystaceae > Xiheibacterium. The sequence goes on along the minus strand of DASZPU010000948.1, from coordinate 1,966 downwards.
GAGCTCGGCCTCGGTGATGCCGCGATCGTCCATCGCTTCCGCGGTGATCGTGAAGTCGTCGCCGGGTGCGAACCACGCCTCGTCTTCGGGGAAGGTGATGACGACGGTCGGCGGCTCGGTGTCGAGCGGGAACGGCTCGGCCGCGCACTCGAGGTTGCCGCCCCAGTGCCCGTCGACCATGCCCGGGTCGCCGCCGCCGTAGCACTCGGGCGTGCCGCTGCCGCCATCGGCGAATTGGATGTCGACGATCGCACGCGTGCCGTCGTGCTCGACGACGGTCATCGTGACGACACCTTCGGGATCGGTGTACGAGTCGCCGGCATCGAGCACGCCGGCGTTGCCGACGTCGAGGATGTACGGGCTCGGGCTGTACTCGAAGCCACCCGACACGTGCACGAGCACGCCGTCGAGGCCGTCGTTGGCGTCGACGCCGAGCGGCTGGCGATACTCGAGGTAGTAGTAGCGATCGTCGTAGGCACGGAAGCGCAGCGTCTGCGTACCGTTGCAGGGCAGCTCCATCGGCAACAGCGTGTACGTGCCGCTCGCGGCGGTCTCGACGATGTTGCAGCCCTCGAGCCAGCCCATGTACGCCTTCTGCACCGTGTTCATGTGCGAGCAGCCGCCGCCCATCGGATCGTACGGATCGCCGTACTCGATGTGCTCGCAGTTGTCGCCGAAGGGCACGTCCATGCCCATCTCGTCGGTGCAGTCGTACGAGTGCGAGTGGCCCATGCCGTAGTTGTGGCCGATCTCCTGGTTGCGCACGACGCAGCCGAAGTTGCCGTTGTACCAAGAGTCGCGCGCCGGATCGGCGACCGAGCCGACGCTCGCGAGCCCACCGAAGCCACAGTCACCGAGCCCGGGGAACCACCACATGAACTGGCGGAAGTCTTGCGGGTCGTGGCCCTTCTCGATGAACGCCTGCAGACCTTGATCGGCGATGAAGCTGGGATTGCACGCACCGGGTGTGTCGATGGAGTACGCGCCGAAGACGTCTCCAGCGATCTTCTCCTTGCCGTACGAGTTCTCGCCGTAGAAGACGTTCGTCGAGTCGTCGTCGATGAACATCTCGCCCTTCGCCTGTGGGTTCGAGAGTTCCTCGCCACCTTCCCAGGTGACGATCACGGTCGCGATGCGGCGGTGCGGATACGGCTCGGGATCGATGAGGGGCTGAGCAACGACGTCGACCGCTTCCGCGTCGAAGTTGTAGCGCTCGCCCTGACCGAATGCGCGCACGAACGTGCCGTACGGCGGTGCGTCGAAATCCGGCGGCACGTTGATGTCGACGAAGCCGACGTCGGTGCGGATGTGATGGCTGATGCGCGACGTGCCGTCGTACATCGACGCGATGCGCTGCTCGTACTGACCGAAGACGCTGCCGTTGTCGAGCCATCCGTCGGCCATGCGCATCGCCGGCGCGGGATCGGACGCCTCGACGGCTTGGCAGCCGGCGATCGCGAGCACTGTGAGAGGGACGAACGAACGACGAATCAGGTGAGGGGCGGGCATCGGCATGAACCTGCTCGTCGGCATGGTAGACGAAAGCGCCGCGCGGGGGCGCTCGACGAGCGTGCGTTGACGATGCCGATCGCGTGACCCTGCTCGCCACCAAAGGGCGCGGTGCCGGGCACTAAGCACGCTTCGGAGCGCGTCGGCGACGCGTGCGAGCCCACGCGATCGCGAGGCACGCGATCGCGAAGGCCGGCCGGCCATTGCCTTGCGCGTGCGTGCAGTTGCAGGAGTCGACGGTCGGGTCGTCCTGCGAGCCGTCGTCGCTCGACTCGCCGTCGTCGTCCTCGCCGAGCGAGGTCGTGCCGCCGGAATCGTCGACGCCTCCGCTGCTCTCGACGCCATTGCCGCCGCTCGTGTCGCCGGCGGGCTGCCCGACCTGGATCGTGACCGCGTCCGAGATCCCCTGGTTGCGGCTGTCGCGTGCGACCACGCCGAACTCGTAGGTGCCCGCGGG
>DASZPU010000947.1:0-3138 GCA_035550195.1 Nannocystaceae bacterium | reverse complement strand
GCAACGCACGCTGGTGTCGTCGAGCAACGCGCACGAGTGCCGGCCACCGGCCGCGACGTCGGTGACGTTCGACAATCCTCCGACCAGCGTCGCACTCGAGCGATCGATCTGTGTGCCATCACCGATCTGTCCTTCGCTGTTGTCGCCCCAGCACTTCACCGTGCCATCGCTGCGCAGGCCACAGCCGTGGTACATGCCGGTCGCAACGCGCGGGTCGTCGCTCACTCCGGCGAGCCCGACGACGTCGGTCGGGGTCGAGCCCGACTGGTAGCCCCAGCAGGTCACGGATCCGTCGGCACGCGCAGCGCAGGCCGACTTGCCCTCGGCCGCAATGCCCACGACGCCGTCGACGCCCATGACCTCCACGGGCGTGGGATGGGGATCCGTGTCGCTGACTCCGATGCCGAGCGCGCCCGCGATGTTGGTGCCCCAGCAACGCGCGGTGCCGTCCGCGAGTGCCGCGCACGCGAACTGCAGGTCGGAGAAGCCTTCGTGCCCGGCCACCACGGTGCGCGCGTCGTCGATGCCGATCACCTCGACCGGCGTCGAGCTGTAACTCGGCTCCGTGTCGCCGATGCCGAGCTCGCCGACATAGTTCCTTCCCCAGCTGTGCACGGTGCCATCGGCGAGCACCGCGTAGCTCGCGTACGTCGCGGAGGCGATGCTGACGGCGTTGCCGATGCCCAGCACGGTGACCGGCGTGTCCGACGAGATCTCGGTGCCGTTGCCGAGCTGACCGTAGGAGTTGCCGCCCCAACACTTGATCGTTCCGTTCGCGAGCAGCGTGCAACTCCCACTCGTCGCGATCGCCGTGGTGATACCGCTGACCTGCACCGGTGTGCTCGACGCGTTCGTTCCGGCGGCGTCACCGAGCGATCCGCTACCCCAACAAAAGAGTCGCCCGTCGGCGTGCACGGCACAGGCTCGGCGGAAGTCGACACCGATCGCGACGATGTCGCTGAGGCCGGGCACTTGCTGTGGCGTCCAGTCCTCGGGGAGCCCGGCGGCACCCCACCGCCGTCCCCAGCGATGGACGGTTCCGTTCGAGCGCAGCGCGACGGTCCAGCCCTCACCGGCATCGATCGCGACCACGTCGGTCAGGCCCGCGACGGCGGTCGGAGCCGGGCGGTCGGTCGTCGTGCCGTCGCCGAGCTCACCCGCATCGTTGGTTCCCCAGCACCGCACCGTGCCGTTGGAGATCACCGCGCAGCTGTGCAGCCATCCCAGCGCGAGGCGCGAGCGGTGGAGGTCGCGTGTCTCGCTCGTCGGAGGGTCGAGCGCGACATCATCGGGCAGCGCGTCGAAGCCTTCGCCGCTCGAGCTGCTCTCGTCGAGCGCCGCGAGATCGTCGGTCGCGCACGCGAGCGCGGTGGGGCAGAGCAGCGAGAGGGCGAGCAGGCGGGCGTGGGGGCGCATTCGAGGACCAAACGCGACGGGCGTCGGATGTGACGCGACCGGCCTCCGATCGCGCGATTTCTCCGCATGCGCGGGGATCGGATGGCCACCGCGGTGCACTCCCCATCGAACGGGTCCGCGGGGCCCGGGCCGCCGTGAACACGCGCGATGACGAGCCGCGAATGCCGGAGCGTGGGGGCGACTCGTTGCACGAGGCGCTCGTGCTCGCGCGCGTGGAGGCGGGGCTGCTCGGCGAAGCGTCGGCGCCTCCGCGCATCGGGCGGTTCGTCGTGCTGCGCCGGCTCGGGCACGGCGGCATGGGCGTGGTGTATCTCGCCTACGACGAAGAGCTCGATCGCAAGATTGCGATCAAGCTGCTGCACGCGGCCGAGACGATCGGCAGCGAAGGCAACGCTCGCATGCTACGCGAGGCGCAGTCGCTCGCTCGGCTCGCGCATCCCAACGTGGTCGCCGTGCACGAGGTGGGCGTGCACGCCGAGCGTGTGTATCTCGCGATGGAGTTCGTCGAGGGCACCACGATGCGCAAGTGGTGGGCCGACGCCCGACCGTCGTGGCGAGACGTCGTCGATGCGGGACTGCAGGCTGCGCGTGGGCTCGCGGCTGCACACCACGTCGGGCTCGTGCACCGCGACTTCAAGCCCGAGAACGTGCTCGTCGGCGCGCCGGAGCCGGGCGCACGCGAGCCGCTCGGACGCATCCGCGTCGCGGACTTCGGGCTCGCGCGACTCGTCGCGGACGAGCACGACGACAACTCGGCGACCACGCTCGACGACGGCGTCGACGCGCGCGATGCCGGTACGACGAGCTCGCGCGGTCGGCTCGCCGGCACGCCCGCGTACATGGCACCCGAACAATTCGGCAGCGGTCCGATCGACGCGCGCGCCGACATCTTCGCGCTGTGCGTCGTGATCTGGGAGGGCTTGTTCGGCGAGCGTCCCTACGAAGGTCGCACGCTCGCGGAGCTCGTCGTCGCGCTGCGCGTCGGCAAGCGCCGCCCGTTGCCGCGCAGCTCCGCCGTACCGGCCTGGGTGCGCGGATGGCTCGAGCGTGGCTTCGCGATCGCGCGCGACGATCGCTACGCATCGCTCGCGGCGTTCATCGCTGCGGGCGAGCGCGCACGCGCGCGGCAGCGTCGGCGCGGTGGCGTGATCGCGCTCGGCTGCGCCGCTACGGTGGCACTCGCGGGCTGGGGCTGGCAGCGCACGCAGACCGCGAAGGCGATCGCGGCCTGCGAGGCGAGCGGCGCTGCGGTCACCGCGATCTGGAACGCGGAGATCGCCGCGCGCACGAGCGCAGCGATCGAAGGCACCGGGCTCAGCTACGCCCACGACGCGGCGGTCCGCGTCGCGCCGTTGCTCGATGCACGCGCGGCCGCGTTGCAGGAAGCTCGCACCACGGCGTGCATCACCGCGAACGTGGAGCACGCGATCGGGGGCGTGGACGCGGACCGGGTGTCGAGCTGTCTCGACGAGCACACCACCGATCTCGAAGACGCAGTCGCGCGACTGCAGGCGCCGAACGACGACGCGGTGCAGCGCGCGATCGCGACCGCCGCGGGCTCGCGCTCGATCGCGGTGTGCAGCGATCTGGATCGGCTGCGACGCTTGCCGGTCGCACCGGCCGAACGACGCGATGCGATCGACGGTGTCGGCGAAGACCTGCGCGCGTTCGCGGACGCGATGGATCGCGGTGAGTTCGAGGGTGCGCTGGCGATCGCGGACG
>DASZPU010000946.1:0-13284 GCA_035550195.1 Nannocystaceae bacterium | reverse complement strand
GTTGTGCGGTGCCTTCGATCCCGAGGCCATCGCGACGCTGCTCGACGATCGTCTCGCCGCCCTCGGCCCGCCGCCTCCGCCGTTCGTGCTCGAGGGCGCGCCGCCGCGGGCGATCCGTCGTGCGCAGCGCGTGCGCGTGCGTCGACGAAAGGAACAGGCCCACGTGGTCATGGCGTGGCCCGGGCTCACGCTCGGAGATCCCCGCGTGCCCGCGATGGAAGTGCTCACCAGCGTGCTCGGGGGACAGGCGGGGCGCTTGTTCGTCGCGCTGCGCGAGGACGAAGGGCTCGTCTATCACACGTCGGCGTCGTCGACCGAGGGGCTCGACGGGGGCCACGTCGTCTTCTACGCGGCGAGCTCGCCCGACAAGCTCGCGCGTGCACAGGCGGCGCTCGAGCGCGAGCGTGCGAAGATCTGTGCGGCGCTCGTCGATGATGTGGAAATCGAGCGCGCGAAGGCGTGGCTGGTCGGGCAGGCGGAGGCGGCGTTGCAGCGGCGCGGTCGCGTCGCCTCGCTGCTCGCGTTCGACGAGATCTACGGGCTCGGCTATGCCGCGCATCGACGATACGCGGAACGCATCGCGCAAATCGACGCTGCGCACGTGCACGCGCTCGCGCAATCGCTGCTCGTCCCCAGCCGCCAGATCACCGTGGTGGTGAGCGGCTAGTCCCCCCGTCGCTCAGGTCCCGAGCCCGAGCACGTACAGGTCGTAGAGCGCGTGCGTCCACGCGGCGACGGCGAAGCCGCGCACCTGATAGACGAGCGCGAAGAAGGCACCTGCGAGCGTGCGATAGACGAACGCCGCGAAGGTGAAGGCCTCGCCGGCGGGACCGAGGTGGTGCGCGAGCGAGAACACCAGCGACGAGAGGACGAGCGCGAGCATCCACGCGCGCTTCTTGCCGGTGAGGCCGGTGAGCAGCCACGCGAGCCCGCCCATCACGACCACGCGGAACACCAGCTCTTCGTGGAAGCCGGCGCCCGCGCTGATGACGATCGCGTCGACCGGCGTGGGCTCGCCGATGAAGAGGCCCGGCAACACGCCGAGGAAGCGGCGCATCACGAACAAGATGATCGAGCCCATCACGAGCGCGTACAGGCTCGACTCGACCAGCATCGGCACGAACGCGCTCGGCCGCAGTCGACCGCGCGAGCGCAGCACGACGACGACCGCCGCGTAGAGCACCACCATCACACCGAGGATCGCGAAGTAGTTGCCGAGATCGCGGTGCGCGACCTCGACGAGCGAGCGCGTCAGCAGGTCGACGCCGTTCTGTCCGCGCCCACCCAAGATCCCGACCTGGTAGACGAGGAACAGCGGGAAGCAGAAGAGCGCCGAGGTGATGCCGTCGACGCGTCCACGCAGGTGAAACGCCCACAGCGGTAGGTCGTCACGGACCTCGGGCTCTTCGTCGCGGTCCATCGTCGATCGAGTCGGGCCGCGCAGCGAGAGACTGCGCGGCCCAGGAAGACGTCACGGGCGCTGGAGCTCAGCGCTTCTTCTTCGCGGGCTTGCCCTTCTTCGCGGGCTTCTTCGCGGGCTTCTTGGCCGCCTTCTTCGCGGGCTTCTTCGCACCCTTCTTGGCCGCCTTCTTCGCGGGCTTCTTCTTGCCCGACTTCTTCTTGGCCTTGGCGGCCTTCTCTTTCTCCTTGGCCTTGGCGGCGCGCTCCTTCTCCTTGGCGGCGGCGAGCTTCTCGCGCTCCTTGTCCTTGGCGGCGGCGAGCTTCTCCTTCTCCTTGGCCTTGAGCGCCTTCTCCTTCTCTTTCTCGCGAGCGAGGCGCTCCTTCTCCTTCTCTTTGTCCTTCGCGAGCTTCTCTTTTTCCTTGGCCTTGAGCGCCTTGTCGCGCTCCTTGTCCTTGGCGAGACGCTCCTTCTCTTTTTCCTTCTCGCGAAGGAGGCGCTCGCGCTCGTGGACCTTCTCCATCCGCTTCGCTTCGCGCTCTTCGTCGCGCTTGCGCTTCTCGTCGTCGCGCGCACGCTGGGCATCTTCACGCTTGCGCTCGGCGTCGGCCTTGCGCTCTTCGGCCTTGCGCACGCGCTCTTGCTCGCGCTCTTGCTTCTTGCGCTCGCGCTCTTCGTCGCGCTCGCGCCGCTTCGCATCGCGCTCTTCCTCGCGACGGCGACGCTCTTCTTCGCGACGCTCCGCAGCGGCCGCGCGCTCGCGTTCGGCCGCGAGGCGCTTCTCTTCGCGCTCGCGCTGACGCTCGGCCTCTTCTTCGGCGAGCTTGCGCTCGCGCTCGGCCGCGATCTCTTCCGGCGAGGGCCCGAGCTCGAGGCCCAGCAGCTGGCGCACCTCGTCCTCCGACACGCGCTCGCCTCCGCGTTCCTCGTCGGTCTCGCCGCGACCGTGCACGAGCACGCGCGAGATGTTGTTGCGGAACATCACCTCGACCTTCTGCTCGCCCGCACTCTCGGCGACGAAGCCGACGCCGAACGTGGGGTGCACGACGATCTGATGAATGGCGAGCTCGGCCTTGGGCGAGTACCGCACCGCGTTGTCGAGCGGATACGTGTTCATGCCCTCGAGCCACTCGAGCTTCTTCGTGCCGCGCCGTTTGGCGGCCGCGAGTGGCTCGGGATTGTCGTCCTCACCGCCGCGCGGCGGCTTGTACGCGTGCGTGTCCCCGCATACTGCGCACTGGACGCGCCGAATCTCGTCCGCGTAGCTCTCGAGAATGATGTGTTGGGTATCCGCCCGGCACTTGGGACAGTAGCCGTCGGTTTCCCCACCGTTGCTGGAGCTTTGGTTGCCCCCGAAATGGCTCTCGAAGATCTGATCCATGGCCAAAACTCCGGCCTACCCCAAAGGGGCTCCCGCGATGTTGTCACCTCGACCTAGCACGGTGCGATCCTACCAACAAGGCGTCAAAGCCCCGAAAATGCAGGAAAATTCGCGGTCATGTCAGGTCTGCGGCGGGGCCTCCGCCGCAAGTCGTGGACAATACACGCAAAAACCTCCCGGCGCTACTGCTCACGATCGCAGAGGTGGGAGGGGGATCGCATCGGGTGGGGCGCCCGAAGCTGGATCGAAAGTGCCGCGCGAGATCGCTTCGCGCAGCCGGATCAGGCGTCCGCTTCGGCTGCGGTCGGCGCGCCGTCGGGGGTGCGCGGCCGGAGGTCCTCGCCGATGCGCCGGACCTCGGCCACCGCGTCCTTCGACTGCTCGGCCAAGCTGCCCAGCTCGCGGCACACCACGCGGAACGCCCGGCCGTGATCGCCGGCCTGCGCCGCGATGATGTTGCCGTTCAGCGCCAGCAGCTGCAGTCGACGCGCGACGTCGTCGACGAACGCGACCACGGCCGCGAGTCGATCGGCGTGCATCTGTCGCTGCATCGCAATCGGATCGTCGGCCGCGTTCTGCTGCCAGCTCGACGCCAACATCTCGCGCAACGTCGCGACGTCTTGGTACGACTCGATCATGCCGATCGGTCCGTACTCCTCGGGCTTGTCGGTGGAGAAGAGCGGACGCGCTGCGACGATCGACGGGCGGCCCTGGCACTCGATCGTGCCGCGGAACGCCTGGCGCTTGCGCAGCACGTGATCGACGAGGATCGCTTCGGCGTACGCGCCGACCTCCGGTGCAGGACCGGCATCGAGGCTCGTGTACGTCGCGATCCGGCGATTGCCGAGATACACGGACATGCCGAGGCTGCTCGCTCGCGACACGCGCGGCAACAGCTCGCGATCGTAGTTGAGCACGGTGTGTCCGGCCCACAGCTCTTGGTCGCGACGCACGACGCGGCCTTGTGCATGCACCAACGCTTCGAGCAGCTCGACCGCTGCGCCCGCGCGCTCGAGCACGCGCCGCGATACGGTTTGCCACACCCCTTCGAGCAAGCTCTCGTCGATCGCGAGATCGGCCACGTTCGCGACAGTGTAACGGCACGCGCACGCTTGTGGTAGGACTTGGCGCTCTCCATGCCGCCCCGCGTCCGCATCGCGCCGAGCCCCACCGGCGACCCACACGTCGGCACCGCCTACATCGCGCTGTTCAACTACGCGTTCGCGAAGCGGCACGGCGGGCAATTCGTGCTGCGCATCGAGGACACCGATCGCGAGCGCTCGTCGCAGAGCAGCGAGGTCGCGATCTTCGAGGCGTTGCGCTGGCTCGGGCTCGACTGGGACGAGGGGCCGGACAAGGGCGGCCCGCATGCGCCGTACCGCCAGTCGGAGCGGCTCGACATCTACCGCGAGCACGTCGATCGCCTGGTCGCGAACGGCAGCGCGTATCCCTGCTTCTGCACGCAGGAGCGCCTCGCCGAGCTGCGCAAGCAGCAGCAGGCCGCGAAGGATCCCCACCCGGGCTACGACGGCTTGTGCAGCCGCATCGCTCGCGACGAGGCCGCGCGTCGCGTCGCCGCCGGCGAGCCCCACGTCATCCGCATGAGCGTGCCGGACACTGGCGAGGTGGTGGTGCACGACGGTCTGCGCGGCGAAGTGCGCTTCGGCGTCGAGCAGATCGACGAGCAAGTGCTGGTCAAGAGCGACGGCTTTCCGACCTACCACCTCGCCAACGTCGTCGACGATCACCTGATGGGCATCACGCACGTCGTGCGCGGCGAGGAGTGGCTCAGCTCCACGCCGAAGCACGTGCTGCTCTACCGCGCGTTCGGTTGGGAGGCGCCCGAGTTCCACCACGTGGGGCTCTTGCGCAACCCCGACGGCTCGAAGCTCTCGAAGCGCAAGAACCCGGTCTCGGTGTTCCACTACCGCGCGCTCGGCTATCTGCCGGAGACCTTCCTCAACTTCCTCGGCACGCTGGGCTACTCGATGCCCGACGCGCGCGAGCGCTTCTCGCTCGACGAGCTCATCGCGGAGTTCGATCTCACACGGCTGCGCAAGGGCGGGCCGGTGTTCGACCCGGTGAAGCTCGCCGCATGGAACGGCGACGACATCCGTGCGATGTCGGTCGACGATCTCGTCGCCCGCATCCAACGCGACGTGCTCTCGGCCGATCGCTTGCGCGAGCTGATGCCGCTGTGCCGCGAGCGCGTGCAACGGCTCGACGACTTCGTGCCGTTCGCGTCGTTCTTCTTCGGCGGCTCGATCGACGTGCGCGCCGCGTTGCCCGAGCTGAAGGTGAAGAACCGCAGCCGCGCCGAGGTCATCGCGGTGCTGCAGCAGTTCCTCGAGGAGATCGAGAAGGACAAAGAGGCGCGCAGCTTCACCGCGGCGACCATCGAGGCCTTCGCGCGCGGCTTCTGCGAGCGCAGCGGGTGGAAGACGAAGGAGCTGTTCGGGCTGCTGCGCACCGCGGTCAGCGGACGCACTGCCGCACCACCGCTCTTCGACACGCTGGCCGCGTGCGGCAAGGATCGCACGCGGTTGCGCCTGCGCGACGCCATCGACGCGTTGCAGGCGGCGCCACCGGAGTGATCAGCTCTTCGACTTGTCCCAGCCCGCGTCTTTGAACGCGGCCTCGATCTCGGGCAGGTGCGCCTCGACGCGCGCGACCTCGGCGTCCGAGAGCTTGTAGCCGCCCTTGTCGGCGTGGGCCTGCTGCTCTTCGCGCGCCTTGTGCTGGGCTTCGTGGGCCTTGTCGAGCTCCTCGCGCGCGCGCTTGTTCTGCGCGAGCGCGTCCTCGATCGGCTGCTTCGCGTCGCCGCTCGCGGCTGCGAGCTTCGCTTCGAGCTCGGCCTTCTCCTTGTCGAGCTTCTCGGTCGCCTCCGCGTAGGCCTTCTTCATCGTGACGAGGCCGCGCGCGTCCTGGATCTTGATGAGGTCGACGTAGAACTCGGTGATGCGCGTGCCTTCGCCCTCGAAGAACGCGATGTAGTCGGCGAGCCCGCCCATCGCCGACGCGAGCTTCGAGAAGTCGGGCGCGTGGGGATCGACCTCCCACTTCACCTTCGCGGTCTCGGAGAACTTCTTCAGCTTCGGCGTCACCTCGACCACCTTCGCGATCTTCGCGTCGGTGAGCTCGGACTTCAGGTCGTCCTCGAGGTGCTTGCCGATCTCGGTGGCCACCCCGACCATCCCGCGGAACGCGTTGATCGCCTCGCAGCTCGGCACGCCACACAACGCCGCGACGAGGAGCCACTTCGAAGAGGTGCGCATGCCCACCAGCATAGACCCCGGTCACGCGTCGGCGCCATGCAGCGATCGACTCGCGGCGCTACAGCGATCGCATCATCCGCTGGTGGCCGGCGTCGTGAAGACCACCGCGCGACCGCTGCTCTCGCCGCTGAGCCACACCGTCTTGTGATCCTGCGACATCGCCACCGACTTCGCGACCAGCTGATCGGGCAGCGCGACGTCGTGCCAGTTGCCGTCGGTGTCGCGGCAGCGCAGCGCGGTGCCGTCGAAGGTCCACAGCCCGCCCTCGGCGTTCGCCCACATGCCCACCAGCGTCGTGCCGCGCGGCAACAGATCGAGCTTCCAGCCGTCGTCCTTGCCGACGTTGTTGAGCACGTAGGTGTCTTCCGCGGAGCTCGCGATCACGCTCACGCTGAACTTGCCGCGCGCGACCCGACGACCGAGCTTCCACTCGCCGTCGGGAAACTTGCGCACGACCTTCGCGAGGCACGCGTCGTCTTCGCAGGCGGTCTGCGCGTAGAGGCCGTGATCGTCGGCCGAGAACACGTAGATCTTGCCCTTGTTGGTCTCGACGAAGTCGATCGGGCGCCCGCGATGCAGGCCGAGCATCGGTGCGTCGGTGCGACCCGCGATGCGATCGATGTCGCCGAGGCTGTCGGGGTAGACGAGCATGCCGGTGTGCGTGCTCGCGTGGGGCTCGAGCTCGTCGTCGGTGCCCGGGTGCCACCACTGCTGATCGTTGCGCGCCTGCGGCACCCAGCGATCGCCCGTGCGGAGCTTCATGAGGCGCAGCTCGTGGTACTCGAAGTCGCCCTCGGAGCGGCTGCGCGTCTCGATGGTCCACGCGTCGTCGGGATACGCGCCGAGGATCGGCGGCGTCGGTGCGCGATCGAAGGTGACCGGTGCGAGCGCGCCGCTGGCATCGACGTGCAGCCACGCTTCGCCGGCGCGACCGATCACGCCGGCACGCACCTCGGGCTCGAACGTCACGACGCTCGTCGGCGACGCCTGCTCGGCCCACGCGACCGTGCGCGCGCGCGGAGCCCAGGCCGCGATCGGAATCGCGGCGACGCCGGACGCATCGCTCGGCGTCGCTTCGGCGGGTGCGATCTCGGCCTGCGCGGGCGCGTCGACCTTCTTCGCCTCCGCAACCGCCTTCGCGGGCGCCTCGTCGTCCGCGCTCGGCGTCGCATCGACGCTCGGCGTCGCGTCGACGCTCGGCTTCGCAGCGACGCTCGGCTGCGCAGCGCCGCTCGTCTTTGCGGCCGGCGGTGGGTCGGCCGACCGATCACACGCCGTCATCGCGATCAACGTCGCGACGAAAACGGTCGGCCATGCGCGCGGCGATTCCAGTTCAACCCCTACCTTCTCAGGTGGGCGCTGCAGATAACCGCATCGGGCTTCCCGCCGAACGGGCTTGCGCTCCCGCGGACAGAGGCGGCTCCCGGGTTGAACGGAGTAGGTAGAACTCGAATACCGAGCGCACGGCCGACCAGGATCGATCCTAGCACCGCTTCACCCGATGGGCCCGCACGAATCGCGTCGCAGCTGCTCGCGTCTGCGACCTCGCACCGAACGCCGCGCGCCGCGTCGCCGCGAAAAGTTACGCGCGACGCTTGACAGCACCCGGCTCAACCGTGGCCAAATCGCGGATCGGCCTGCGGCGCAGCGGCACGGTAGTCGGAGCCGATGCCGCCTTGCACGGCGACCGACAACGTACCGCGCGACATGAGCTCGACCTTGCGGAGCACCGCTTCGCCACGCGTCTCCGACGGTGGCATGTGCGTGCGGCTGTCCATGCGAATCGCATCGCAGGGACACGCCTCGACACAGAGCCCACACACGACGCACTTGAGCTCGTCGATGACGAAGCTCTCCGGACCCTTCTCGTTCGAGTCCTTGCGATCCTCGGCGACGATGTAGATGCACTTCGCGGGGCACACCGTCGAGCAGCACATACACGCGACGCAGCGCACCGAGCCATCGTCGCGACGCATCAAACGATGCACGCCGCGGAAGCGCTCCGGGTAGTAGCTCTTCGGATCGACGTCGGGCTCGCCGTAGCGGATGGTGTCGATGTCGCCCATCCCCTTCGTCATCGTGTTCTTGAAGAAGTGGCGAGCGGTGGTGAGCAGGCCCTCGAGGATCGCGGGCAGGAAGATCTGCTCCCTCGTGGTGCGCTCGAGCGAAACCTTCTTGACGCCGATCGTCATGGCGCGGGCTCCTTCGCAGGTGCGGGCTTGGGCGGCTCGCCGGGCACGGCGGGCTTCTCTGGCGGCGGTGCGGCCTTCTCGGGCGGCGGTGCGGCCTTGCCCGGCTCGACGTTCGCGGCGTCCGCCTTGCCGGGCTCGGCGGCCTCCGGTGCGGACGACGGCGCGAGCGCGTAGACGACCACCGCGGTCAACACGATGTTCGCGATCGACAGCGGCAGGAGGCCCTTCCACCCGAGGCTCATGAGCTGGTCGTAGCGGAAGCGCGGCAGCGTCCAACGGATGAGCAGCTGCAGCCAGCACAGCGCGAGCACCTTGATGCCCCACGTGATCATGCCGACCAGCACGACCGCGAGGTGCGGCAGCGCGGTGCCCCAGCCGGTGAAGGCCGACCACACCGCGAGCACGAGCTGCGCCACGCCGGCGATGAGCAGGAGCGACGCGAAGGTCTCGCCGTGCTTGCTCGCGCGCCAGATGAGCGTGCCGACGACACACAGCGCGAGCCCACCACCGCCGAAGAACGCCTGCGCCGCGAACGGAGTCGCGAAGCCGTGCGCGCCGAGGATGCCGAACGGCAGCGCCCAGCCGCCGAGGAACAGCGTGGTGACGAGCGCCGAGACGAACACGACCTCGATGAACTCGCTGAGATAGAAGAGGCCGAAGCGCATGCCGGAGTACTCGATGAAGTACCCGATGATCTCCGACTCGCCTTCGGGCAGAACGAACGGTGCGCGATTGGTCTCGGCGATCGCGGCGGTGACGAAGAGGATGAACGCGAGCGGCTGCAGCAACAGGCCCCAGTGGGTCACGAGCTGCGCCTTCACCAGCGCGTGCGGCTCGAGCGTGCCGTACACCAGCAGCGCACCGACGATGGTGAGCCCGATCGCGACCTCGTACGAGATCATCTGCGCCGACGCGCGCAGGCTGCCGAGCACGGCCCACTTGTTGTAGCTGGACCAACCCGCGAGCGTGGTCGCGTAGGTCGCGAGCGACGCGATCGCGAAGTAGTAGAGCAGCCCGACGTCGATGTGGGCGATCTGCAGCGCCGTGCCGCCGCGGCCCTCGGCGCACTGATCGACGTCGGCCTGGCTGACCACGTCGAAGAAGCGGCCGTAGCAGAGCGCGTCGCCGAACGGCACGATCGCGAACACGACGAGCGCGGGCACGAGCGCCATCAGCGGCGCGAGCGTGTACAGCTGGCGATGCGCTCGGCGAGGCACGAAGTCCTCTTTGAAGAGCATCTTCAGGCCGTCGGTGGCGATGTGCAGCAAGCCCCACAGGCGCAGCGTGAGCCCGCCGATGGTGATGCGCGCCATGTTCGGACCGACGCGGTCCTGCATCATCGCGCTCTGCTTGCGCTCCATCCACGTGAGCAGCGAGGCGATGGGCATGATGAAGGCGAGCACCAGGAGGTGCACCTTCACGAGCGCGGGGATGAGGTACTCGAAGAGCCACGAGGGATCTTCGAACACCATCGGCACGGTGACGGTGCCGGTGCCGGCCTTGAAGGTGAGCGCCGCACGGCCCTCGCGGTAGTCGTTGGGGCCGATCTCGGGCTGGTCGGTGTGATCTTCGACCACCGCGCCGCGGATCGGCTCGCCGGGTCCACGCAGCGCGGCGGCATCGACCTGCACGCGCAGCGTCGCGCGCTCGTGCGCGCGCAGGATGCCGCCCGACACCGGCTCGGCGAAGCTGAACGCGAACTGATCGGACCCTTCGATGCGCAGCTCGGACAGCGCGATGGGCTTGTCGCCGTCGTTGACGACGTCGATCTCGACCGGCGGCGTGTCGGGGTGGAAGACCACCTGCGAAGGCTCGGTGCGCACCGTCGCGTGCGGCCGCGTCGCGCTGGGCTTGTCGCCGCACGCCGACGCGCCGAGCAACATCAGCGCGACCGCGAAGAGTCGGACGAAGAGAGAAGGATGCATCGGTCTTATCCGCGGCTGTGGGAGAAGCGGAGGAGGGTGGGGCGGGTGGCCTGCGGTGACGTCGTCAGCGCGCGCAGCTCGGCGTGGTCGCGCTCTTCGGCGATCGCACGGCTGCGATCGCGGCTGCTGCCGATGTCCTTCTCGCCGAGCGCGAGCACGATGTCGCGGATGAGATCCGCACGCTCGCGACGATCGCCTTCGGGACGCCACGCGGGCTGCAGCACGCGCAGCCGACCTTGACGGTTGATGGTGGTGCCGAGCGTCTCGGCCCAGCTGGTCGCGGGCAGCACGATCGAGCACGCCTGCGCGAGCTGGGTGACGCGGTCGGTGAGGCACACGCTGGTGATCGACGAGAGCGCCGCCTTCACGACGTCGGACAGCTCGAACGTGCCGTCGAGGAAGATCACCGCCTCGAACGCGCGCCCGGCTAGCTCGAGCCCGAGCTCGCCCTCGTGCTTCGCCGCGCCCGCGGCTGCGATCGCGCCGCGCATGTTGGGATTCTTGTCGGCGTCGCGCAGCAGGTGATCGCTCTTGCCGGGCGGACGGCCCACGACGAAGCGCTCCGCACCGAGCACGGTGGCGAGATCGGCGAGCGCCGCGTTGGCCTCGTAGGTCGCCGTGCCGCTGAACACCACCGCCACCTTCTTGCCGCGCCCGCGTAGCCTTCGCGCGACCACTGCGATCGCGTGACCGAGCGGCACCTCTTCACCGTCGACGCGCGCATGACGAACGCGCGCGTCGGCGTCGAGCTCCTTGTACGTGTAGCGACCTTCGTCGCAGCACCAGTGCCCGTTCACGTCGGCGTCGAAGCGCGGCACGATGCGATGCGCATTCTCGTGCTTGTGGTGCAGCTCGATCGCGCAGCCGGTCGCGCAACCCGTGCACGTGGTGGGCGTGCTCTTGAGCTCCCAGGCACGGATCGCGAAGCGGAAGTCCTTCGCCGTGAGCGCGCCGACCGGACAGATGTCGACCACGTTCATCGAGTACGCGTTGTCGAGGCGATGGCCCGGCGCGATGTCGAGGACCTCGTGGTCGCCGCGGTACTGCATGCCCAGCTCACCGGTGCCGGGAATTTCCTCGCAGAAGCGAACGCAGCGCGAGCAGAGGATGCAGCGCTCGGCGTCGAGCACGATCTCGCGACCGATGTCCTTGTGCTTGGGCTTGCGGATCTTCTCGACGTCCACGCGCGTGAGCTGGTGGTCGTGATCCATGTAGTGCCGCTGCAGCGTGCACTCGCCGGCCTTGTCGCAGATCGGGCAGTCGATGGGATGGTTCTTCAGCGTGAACTCGAGCAGCGCGCGACGTGCTTCGAGCACCGCGGGGCTCTCGGTGTGCACCACCATGCCCTCGGCGACGATCTGCTGGCAGCTCGGCTGCAGCTTCGGATTCTTCTCGACCTCGACGAGGCACTGACGGCAGCTCGCGGCGATCGACAGGCCCGGGTGGTAGCAGAAGTGGCAGATGTCGCGGCCGAGCAGCTTCGCGGCCTCGAGCACGTTGGTGCCCTTGCGGACCTCGACGACTTCACCGTCGATGGTGAGCTTCACGGTCGGCTCACCCGCGACCACGGGCGCCGCGAGGTTCGGCGCAACGGGAGCGGGCGCGGCGATGTTCTCCGGCGCCTTCACGGTGGTCGGCACCGCGGTGCGGGCCGCCGACGGTGGTGGCGGCGGCTCGGCCGGGAAGATGATCGTCGCCGATCGCGGACGCGCGGGAACGGGTGGATCCGAGTTCGTCATCGATCACACTCTCCGCCGATCATGTTCAGCGACCCGAAGATCGGGACGACATCGGCGATGTTGGCTCCGAGGATCATCTGGCGCAGCGCGGCCGTCGTGTAGAAGCACGGCGGTCGGCAGCGGTTCTTGTAGGGGCGGCCCGAGCCGTCGGCGACGATGTAGAAGCCGAGCTCGCCGTTGCCGCCCTCGGTGAAGCTGTAGGCCTCGCCGGGCGGCACCTTGAGGCCGTCCATGATGTGCTTGAAGTGGGCGATCATGCCCTCGATCGAGTTGTAGACCTCGCGCTTCGCCGGCAGTGCGACGAGCGGGTCGTCGACGATCGTGGCGCCGGGTGGAATCTGCACGAGCGCCTGCTCGACGATGCGCATCGACTGCTCGATCTCCTCGATGCGCACGAGATAGCGCGCGAGGTTGTCGCCGCCGTCGGCGATCGGCACGTCGAAGTCGAAGTGGTCGTAGACCGAGTACGGATGATCCTTGCGGACGTCGTAGGCGACGCCGGAGCCACGCAGGCACGGACCGGTGATGCCGTACGAAATCGCGTCGTCGGCGGAGATGTAGCCGACGCCTTCCATGCGATCGAGGAAGATGCGGTTCTTCTCGACCAGCTTGCGGATGTCGGCCACGAGACCGCGCACCTTCGCGATCTTGGCCCGGCACTTCTCCTCGAACGCGGCGGTGAGATCCCAGGCGACGCCGCCGATGCGGCAGTAGCTGTGGGTCATGCGTGCGCCCGAGACGTCCTCGAGCAGCTCCCAGAAGTGCTCGCGCGCGCGGTTGCCCCAGAAGAACGCGGTGAGCCCACCGAGCTCGGCGAGCGATGCGGTGATGCAGGTGATGTGATCGCAGACGCGCGAGAGCTCGCCGACGATGACGCGGATGTACTCCGCGCGCTCGGGGATGCGCTCGCGGATGTCGAGCAGCTTCTCGACCGCCATCGCGAACCCGACGTTGTTGAGCATCGGCGACACGTAGTTGAGCCGGTCGACGTACGGGAAGCACTGGGTGTACGTCGCGTTCTCCGACTCTTTCTCGAAGCCGCGGTGCAGATAGCCGACCTGCACGTCGGCGTCTTTGATCTCTTCGCCGTCGATGCGAAGCACGACGCGCACGGTGCCGTGCATCGCGGGATGCGACGGTCCCATGTTGACGATGATCTCGTCGGTGGGCAGGCGCTCGGCCTCGTCGGCGAACGCTTGCAGCGACGGCGACAGCGGCAGCTCGCCGGCTTGGCGACCACGCGCGTCGATCGTCTCGGCGGCGGTGCGGGGCAGGGTGGAGGGCGCGCTCATGGGATCAGCTCACTCGGCGATCGTGGGAGTCGGGGAGCAGTCGCGTGGTCTGATCGTCGGTCGACGGTGCGTCGGGACGAC
>DASZPU010000945.1:0-8782 GCA_035550195.1 Nannocystaceae bacterium | reverse complement strand
GTTCACGACACCGGCGCTGCTCAAGGTCGTGCGCGACACGATCGATCATCCGCCGCCGCCCAAGCCCGCGCGCACGCGCCAAGCTCCCGACGACGCGGTGCTGCGGCTCGAGATCGCGTTGCAGCAGTTCTTCCCCGAGCTCGAGCCCGACACCGAAACGCTGCGCCGCTTCCTCGGCATGCTCAACTCGATGGCCGAGCTGCCGCGCCCGGCCGCGGGCGTCACCTTCCAAGCCGAGCTCGGTGCGGCACGGCTCGAGTCGGTGCTCGACATGCTCGATGCCGATGGCTCGCGCGGCGTGCTGTCGGTCGAGCGCGATCGCGTGAAGGTGCGGCTGCACGTCGACCGCGGTCGCATTCGCATGGCCGAGATCGACGGCGACGAGAGCCGTGGCGACGTGCAAGCGGATCTCGGGCTCGCGCGCTTCGTGATCGAGACGAATGCGATCACGGCCGACGACTTCCAGCGCATCGCGTCCGCCGAAGACGCCGCGCGGCGAACGATCGGTGTGCGCTTGATCGAAGAAGGCGGTCTGCGCGTCGACGATCTCGAGCTCGCGCTCGCCAACCAAGCCCGCGAGGTGGTGTGTCACGTGCTCGCGTGGACGAGCGGCCGCGTCAGCTTCGCGCCCAGCGAAGATCTGCATCCGACGATCGTGCAGCTCACCCGCGGCAAGGGCGACCTGCGCATCGCCGAGGCGCTGCTGGTCGCGCTGCGTCGCCAGGACGAGAAGGCCGAGATGGGCCCGCACATGGCCGGGCTCGACGACATCTGGGTGCGCGTCGACGACGAGGTCGCGAAGCTCGGACGCCACGCGTTCTCGCGTGACGAGCTCGGCGTGCTCGAGCTGCTCAACGGTCGCAACAGCGTGAAGGACATCGCTCGGCGCACGCGCACGGGCACCTTCGCGGTCGCCAAGGTGCTCTACCGCCTCGGTCGCGGCGGGCTCGCACGCCGCCGCACGCCGACCGTGCGCGCTTGAGGTGAGCGATGGCGGAGTCGGAGAACACCGCCGGATACACGCGCGTGCTCGTCGTCGAGCCCGATCTCGTCGAGCGCAAGCGCCTCGTCGGTGCGTGCGAGCGCGTCGCGGAGCAGCTGCAGCGATCGATCGCGATCGATCAGGCCGGCGACGGCACCACCGCGTTCGCGATCTGGGCGGAGCGCAAGCCGAAGCTGGTGATCGCCGAGGTGTTGCTCGAGGGGCTCTCGGGGCTCGCGCTGCTGCGGCGCATCAACGCCGACGATCCCGAGCAGCGCGAGGCCAAGCCGGGTGCGCGCCGCGAGGCGGACGGCGGCACGTGCGTCGTGTTCGTCAGCGCGATGGCGCGGGAGAGCGACCGCTACTGGGGGCTGCGCCAGGGTGCGGTCGCCTACCTCGGCAAGCCCACGACGGATGCCGCGATCGAAGCGGCGATCCATCGCGCGCTCACCGAAGGTCGCCGCGGCCGCCAGCTGCGACCGTGATCTTTGCGCGCGCTCGCGGCAAGGTGTAGCGAGTGCGTCCGCGTACGTTCAAGCGACTGCTCGTGCTGGCCGCGCTCGCTTGCGCCGCCTGGCTCGGCCAGCGCTGGTACGACGCGCACAGTCGATTGCCCGCGCCCGACGAGCTCGTGCTCGAGCTGCCGGAACCGTCGTCGCGCTTGTCGATCGCGATCATTCCGGCGGGTGATCGCGAGCCCACGCCGGCCGAGCTGCTCGAGCAGCGGCTCGCTGCGCTCGCGGAGAGCATCGAGGAGCGACGCCGGCAGCGTGGCACGCCCGGCCTCGTCGACTTCGACGTCGAGGGACTGTCGAGCACGCTCGCGACGATCCTCGCGAAGATCGGCGATGCGGCCCAGCTGTCGATCCATATCCGCGACCTGCGAACGGGCCACGTGCTGTTCGACGACTACGGCGACACGCCGCTCAACCCCGCGAGCAACCAGAAGCTGCTCACGTCCGCGGCTGCGCTCGAGCTGCTCGGGCCCGACTACACGTTCGTCACGCGCGTGCTGCGTGACGACACCGCGCTCTATCTGGTCGGCGAAGGCGATCCGCAGCTCTCGCTGCTCGATCTGCGCGCGCTCGCGACCGAGACCGTCGCCGCGCTCGATACCACGAGCGTGCAGCGGCTGATCGTCGACGACAGCGCGTTCTCGCATCGCATGTTGCCGCCGGGCTACGACGAGGGTGGCCCGGGGCTCGCGTACGAGGCCGAGAGCTGCGCGCTGTCGCTGGGCTACAACACCGTGCAGATCACGGTGGCGCCCGCCGGTTCCACCGTCGCAGTGACGACGGTGCCGGCCACGAAAGCGATCGCGATCGTGAATCGTGCACGCATCGGCACGCGCCGCACGATCGCAGTGCGCACGTTCGAGCGCGAGGGCGACACGGTGGTCGAGGTGACCGGGAAGCTGCCGCGCCGCGGTCCGCCGACGATCGTCTTGCGACGCATCCACGATCCCGCGCGCACGACCGGCACGATCTTCGCGGAGATGCTCGGCGAGCTGTCGACCAGCGAGCCGCTGTCCGTCGTGCGCGGCGTGGCGCCGCCGGGCGCCGAGGAGATCGCGCGGCACGAATCCGCGATCCTGCTCGAGATCCTCGATGCGGAGCTGACCTGGTCGAACAACTTCATCGCCGAGCAGGTGCTGCGCACGCTCGCGTGGCGCATGACCGGCGAGCCCGGCGACTGGGACGCGGGCCAGGACATCTTGCGCGGGTACTGGTCGGCGCTCGGCAACGATCCCGATCAAGTGGTGATCGAGAACGGCTCCGGGCTGTCGCGCAGCGGTCGACTGACGACGTCCGGGCTCGTCGATCTGATCGCGATGGCGCAGCGCGATGCGGGTGGTGGTCCGGGACTGTTGGACGTGCTGCCGGTCGCGGGCGAGGAAGGCACGCTGCGCTCACGGCTGCGGCTGTCAGGCAAGCGCGTGCGCGCGAAGACCGGCACGCTGCGCGACGTGAGCGGGCTGACCGGCGTCATCACGAGCGAGGACGGCACACCGCAGATCGCGTTCAGCATCCTCATCAACGCGCACGACGTGGCGCTCGACTCGGCGAAGCGCCGCGCGATCGAGGACGGCATCGTCACCGCGACGTTGGCCGCGCTCGACGACTACGAAGCGCGGCTCGCCGGCATCGTCACAGGCGCACGTCCACGTGGGCCTTCGCGCGCAGCTGCTCCCGCAGGTCGGCCTCGGCCTTGAGGTAGGCCTCGTTCTCGAGCTGCTCGCGGATGCGATCCTTCGCTTCTTCGTAGCCGAGCGCGGCGGACTCGAGCTGCTCGACGATGCGGAACACGACGTAGCCCTGACCGGAGCCGAGCGGGCCGACGACCGTGCCCTTCTGCGCGGCGAACACCGCATCCTCGAGCGCCGGCGCGATGTCGCCGCGACCGACGGTGCGCTTCCATTCTTCTTCGTCGCGCCCGAGCTCGTCGGCGATGGTCTCGCCCTTCTCGCCCTCGCGCAGACGTCGACCGGTGGCTTGGGCGAGCGCGAAGGCTTTGTCGCGCTCGGCTCGCTCGGCGGTCTTCGGGGCGAAGGTGAACTGCTCGACGACGATCTTGGCGCCCTCGTCCTTCGTCATCTTGCGGTAGTACTCGCGGATCTGCGCCTCGCTGACCGACCAGGTCGCGAGCATCTGCGAGACGCGCAGGCCGAGCAGCTGCTCCTTGAGCTCGCCGGTGTACTCGGCCCACGACTCGAAGTCCTGGCTCTCCTCGACCTGCTTCTTCAGCTCTTCGGGGGTGAGGCCGTGCTGCTGCGCGATGTTGTTGAGCGCGTGCTGCAGCTCTTGCTCGCTGACCTTGATGTCGAACTTCGCCGCCTCGGCGCGCACGAGCACGAGATGGATCAGCTCGTCGAGCACCGCGGTCTGCACCTCGCGCGTCGCGGCTTCGATCTGCGCGTCGGTGGCGTTGGGAGGCAGCTGCGAGAGCGCCTCACGGAGCAGCGGATGCCGCGACGTCGCGCGCTCGAGCTCGGAGAGCAGCACGATCTCGTCGTTGACGACCGCGATGACGCGATCGAGCGCGACGCGCCCGACCGGCCGCGACTTCGGCTTGGGCGTTGCGGCCTTCGGAGCCGCGGGCGCCGGTGCAGCGCTGGCGCCCACCGGTGAGGCCAGCGCAGCAGCGATCGCGATCGCAAAGGCGGCACGCATCTCGCCGGTTCTACCAGGGCCGATCCCGCCCGGCAAACCGCGTGGGACGGCCGCCACGAGGCCGTCGGCCGTCGGCCTCGCGTGCCCGGCCCGCGGCACCTTCACTCGCGTCGAGCTCGCCCACCGCGCGCCTTCGACCGCCTCCAACTTGCGCGGCGGGGCATTCACTCTCCTCCAGCTTGCTCGCGGAGTCGTTCACTCGCCTCCAACTTGCTCGCGGGGTCGTTCACTCGCCTCCGACTTGCCCGGCCCTGCGGTCACGCGGCGTTTCTGTCCTTTGGGCGCAAGGTCGCGACGAGTGAGCAGCGCGGTCGGGTCGAGCTTGCGTTCTTGCGTCACTTCGCCCGAGTGAAACGTGTGCAACGGACGCACGGCCGCGGTCGACATGAGCCCGCGTGGGCCACGTCGACGTCGTCGAGCTCGAAGCGATCGTTCGCCCGGATGTGCCGCCGTTGTCACGGGAAGACTGCGGAGCGTGGTTGTGGACGCACCTCCGCGCGGCGTTTCGTGACGCGCTGGCGGCTGTGCTCTTGCCGGATCGCGCGCGACTCGTCGTCGCCGCGCGCGACGTCGACCTCACGCGCGTCCGGCTCGCGCGATTGCTCGGTCAGCTGGGGCGCGTCCACGGGGTCGCCGGTCGACCGACGCGCGAGGTCGTCGCCCGATCGATCGAAGGCGACGTCGTCGAACGCCTGTGCGACGTCGTCGTGGCACCGTGCCGCGCGAAGCTCGTCGTCGCGCCGCTCGCGTGGCCGTGGAGCACGCATCGCGACGTCGTCGGAGCGATCGTCGATCCATGGGTGAGCGCGGAGCGACTCGCGACGCTCCTGCAGGTATCGCCGCGGGGATTCGCCGCGCGTCATCATGCGCGCGTCACCACTCGTGCGGGCAGAGCGAGCGCACTGCCCATCCCCGCCCCGTACCTGCCGACGTTGCCGCTACGCACGATCGCGATCGCAGCCGCATCAGCAACGCGCGCGTCGCTCGGCGCGATTCGTCAGCGCGGTCCGACGCGCGCGACGTTCGTCGCGCTCGCGCGAGAGTATGGGTGGACGAGCACACGCAAGCTCGCCGAAGTCTGCGGCTGCACGCAGATGACGATTCGCAGCCTCGCGGCGAACGCAGACGAGCTCGCGCTGAGCTCCGCGCGCCTGTGCCTCGGCGACGACGATCTCTTGCGCCTGCCCCAGCCCCCGCC
This sequence comes from Nannocystaceae bacterium, assembly GCA_035550195.1. Classification (GTDB taxonomy): domain Bacteria; phylum Myxococcota_A; class Polyangia; order Nannocystales; family Nannocystaceae; genus Xiheibacterium. Next base: position 3,432 of record DASZPU010000945.1, on the reverse strand, counting down.
GCCCGTGGACGAACACGGGCGCTGATCGACACAGCTCGCGCGCGAACGATCAGCCGCTTTCGGGAAAGCGTTGCGCGAGCTCGCGTTGGAGCTCGGCTTCGGCGGACTCGAGAAGCTGTGCGCGGACGGCTTCTACGGCCCGCTCGCGCGTCGCGGGATCGTCGAAGGCCGGCGCGGCGGCGGCCTCGACCTTCAGCACGCGGCCGACCAGCAAGCGCTCGCCGATCGGCACCGGGTGCGGTAGCGCATCGCCTTCGCCGAGCGCGGGATCGAAGAGCACCGCATGGAAGCCGGGGAACTCGCGATCGTCGCGCGCGGCGATCTCGGTGTGCACCACGTCGCCCAGCTCTTCGAGCGCGACGCCTTCGAGCATGCGCGCGTGCAGCTCTTCCGCCTTCGCCCACTTGTTCACGACGACGCCTTCGGCGCTGCGGCGCTCGGGCTGCACGAGCTCGCCGACGTGCGCGTCGTACCACGCGCGCAGCTTCGCTTCGTCGCCAGCGATCGCGGCACGCGGCACGCGACGCTCGAGCTCGGAGGTGAGATGCACCGCGGCGATCTCCTCGAGCAACGCGAAGCGCACGCGTGGATCGTCGCCGAGCCCGCGCGCGACCGCCCGCTGCGCGAGCACCTCGGCGTCGACCAGCGCGCCGAGCAACGCATGGCTGCCCGCATCGCCGCGGAAGCGCAGCTGCGCGTAGGCGCCGAGCTGGGCCTGCACCGCCGCGAGATCCTCCGGGCCGAACGCGACCTCGCCGACGACGGCGAGCTTGCCCTCGGGCACGCCTTCGCTGGGCCCGCTGCACGCGAGCACGAGCGATCCGATCACGCCGAGCGCCCGTCGCACGCGCGTCAGCATAGCGTCCCCGCCGCGCGCGCGAAACAAGGGTGGCCCGATGCGGGTCGAACACCCCGCACCCGCGAAGGCATCGCGGTGCTAGCCTCGCGACGATCCGCATGACGAGCGCCGCCTTCCTCCGTGCATGCATCGTCGCTGCGATCGCAACGTCCGCGTGCGAGCGCGGTGGCCCCACCACGCGCCCGCCGCAGCCGCAGGTGCGCGAAGCCGCGAAGCCGGTGCTCGACGCCGCGTGGATGCACGCCTTCCTCGCGCGCTTCTCCGACGACGCGATGGCCGGGCGTTTCACGCTCGATGTGCCCGCGATCGATCGCGCCGCGAAGATGATCGAAGACGAGTACGTCGCGCTCGGCGTGAAGCCGGTGGGCGACGCGTATCGCGTGCCCTTCGACTTCCCGTGGGGCAGCGAGCCGATGCGTGCGCACCACGTGTGGCTCGAGGCCGGCGGTCCGGCACAGCCGCTCGCCGCCGAAGCGATCACGACGATCACGACCGCCGGCAACGCACCCGTCGTCGCGCAGGTCGTGTTCGTCGGCCACGGCACGGCGCCGAAGAAGCGCGCCGCTTTGCCCGCGCCCGCGATCGCGCTCGCGCTCGATCACGCGAAGGGTTCGACGGCACCGCTGTCAGCGGAAGAGCTCGACGCGTTGATCGTGCGCCAGCAAGACGCGGGCATGCAGGCGCTCGTGCTGGTCGACGGCGAAGCCGCGCCCTCGGAGCTCGCGCGCGCACGCGAAGCGGTCGCCGATGCGCGCAAGATTCCCGTGCTCGTGCTCTCGCGCACCGCCGCCGAAGGTCTGCTCGCGTCGGCGGGTCTCGATCTCGCGGAGGCGCGCAAGCTCGCCGCGAAGGCTGCGCTCGCGCGTCCGCTCGAAGGCGTGCGGCTGTCGATCGCACCGCGCAACCAACCGAAGACGGAGCACGGCAAGAACGTGCTCGCGTGGATCCCCGGCACCGAGCGACCGCACGAGATCGTGCTGGTGGGCGCGCACTACGATCACATCGGCACCGCCGCGAACGGCTTGTTCTGTCGCGATGCCGAGGGCGACACGCTGTGCAACGGCGCCGACGACAACGGCAGCGGCACTGCGATGGTGCTGGCGATCGCGCGCGCGTTGACGACGAGCGGCGCGAAGCCGCAGCGCTCGATCGTCTTCGCCCACTTCGCCGCGGAGGAGCTGGGCCTGCACGGCAGCAAGGCGCTCGCGAAGGCGCTGCCCGCCGCGCCGCCGTTCGCAGGCGGCGAGCTCGTCGCGATGATCAACTTCGACATGGTCGGCCGCCTCGGCGACGACGGGCTCTCGATCGGCGGCGTGGGCAGCTCGGACGGCTGGATGCCGGTGCTCGATCGCATCGGCACGAAGGGCGTACCGATCGTCTACGAGCGCACGGTGTCGTCGCGCTCCGATCAAGCGCCGTTCTACGAGCAGGAAGTGCCGGTGCTCTTCTTCTTCACCGGCCTGCACGACGACTATCACCGCCCGAACGACGAGCTGGAGAAGATCAACCAGGCCGGCATGGCGAAGATCGGTGCGCTCGCGCTCGAGCTCGTCGTCGCGGTGGGCGACGGCGCCGAGCTGCCGTTCCACGCCCCGGGCGAGCACGAGGGCCTGGTCGGCCGCATGCCCGGCAGCGACGAGCGCACGGTGGAGAAGCGCGTCGGCACACCCGCGCGGTAGTCCGTCGCCTCAACGCGACGACGACGCGAGCTCCGCGAGCGCTTCGACACACCGCCGCAGCCGCGCCTCGTCGCTGCCCGCCTCGATCTTCACCGCGATGCGATCGGGCCCCGCGAGCTTCATGCGCCCGCGCGTGTGCGTGCCGAGCTTCGCCGCCCACGCCGGATCGAGCGGCGTATCCGGCCCGAGCCGCACGTTGAACCGCTCGCCCCGCAGCTCGAGCGCGAGCGCATGCAATCGCCGGCCGTACGTCTTCGCGGCCATCACGTGCTCGAGGGTACGCGCCTCCGCGGGCGGCTCACCGAAGCGATCGCGCACCTCGTCCATGATCGCTGCAACCGTGTCGCGATCGTGCGCGACCGACAATCGGCGATACAGATCGAGCCGCGTCCCGGTGTCCTCGACGTACGCATCGGGCAGATACGCGGGCACGTCGAACGAGAGCTCCGGATCGCTCTCGCGCAGGATCGGCTGCCCGCGCAGCTCCGCGACCGCCTCGCCGAGGATGCGCGAGTACGCGTCGAACCCCACCGCCTGGATGTGCCCGCTCTGCCGCGCACCGAGCAGATCACCCGCGCCGCGGATCTCGAGATCGTGGCTCGCGACCGCGAACCCGGAGCCGAGCTCGGAGTAGCGCGCGAGCGCTTCGAGCCGCCGGCGCGCATCCGGCTGTAGCTTCTCCAGCGAGTCGACCATGAGATAGCAGAACGCGCGATGCCGACTGCGCCCGATGCGTCCGCGTAGCTGGTACAGCTGCCCGAGCCCGAAGTGATCGGCCTCGGCGATGAACATCGTGTTCGCGCGCGGGATGTCGAGCCCGCTCTCGATGATCGTGGTCGACACCAGCACGTCGATCTCGTGCTCGACGAGCGCGAGCATCGTCGACTCGAGCAT
>DASZPU010000944.1:0-1782 GCA_035550195.1 Nannocystaceae bacterium | reverse complement strand
CGAGGCCGCGTGGGCTCGCGTGGAGCGGCTGTGCGAAGGCCAGCGCCAGCGCGAGCGCGACGAGCACCAGCGGCACGCTGCGCACGAAGTTGCCCGCGGTCGTGGCGAGCGGGGGTGACTGCGAGGCGCGGCCGCGCAGCGAGTAGATCGCCCACGCAAATCCGGCGATCGCCATCGACGATGCGGCGATCGGATCGGGTGCCGACACGCCGGGCGCGGTGAGCACGACGAGGCCGCCGAGCGCGACGAGCCAGCCGATCCACACGCCGAGCGGCGGCCGTTCGCCCTTCGCGATGCCGAAGCCGATCATCGTCGCCTGCACCACGCCGAAGAGCACGAGCGCGCCGGTGCCGGTCGAGAGCTGCAGGTACGCGAGCGAGAACGGCAACGCGTAGACGAACAGGGCCGCGGCGGAGCGCCAGTCACCGGGCAGCTTGGTCGGTCGCGCGCGCACGAACGCGAGCAGTGCGAGCACGAGCGCACCGCTCACGAGTCGCACGGTGGTGAACGTGACCGCGTCGATCTCGCGCTGCGCGAGCGCGAGTCGACACAAGATGGAGTTGCCCGCGAACCCTACGAGCGCCGCTGCGACGAAGAGCAGGGTGCGGGCCGACACCGGATCAGTAGATGTTCAGGTCGAAGTTGCCGGTGTCGCCGAAGAAGCCGCTCACCACGACGGTGACGGTCTGATCCGCGACCAGATCGACGCTGACGAACGACTGGACTCCGAAGGTGTCGTCGTTGCACGCGAGCTGCGGGCCGCCGCACGCACCGTCTTGCACGAAGATCACGGTGTCGTAGTCGGAGCCCGAAAGATCGAAGCTGTAGGTGCCGTCGGCGGGCGCGGTGAACTGGACCGCATAGTCGGACGAGCCGTCGTCGGGGCAGCCTTCGCTCTGCAGCTTGTCGACGGCGCCGACGGTGGAGCCGGTGACCTCGACCGGGAACTCGTTGCCGACGTCCACGTCCGGACAGGTCACCTGCTGCACGTTGAGTGTGTACGCGCCGCTGGTCGAGTTGCTGTCGACGCCGACCATCACGGTCTGGTCCGCGGCGAGCTGCACGGGCACCACCGACGGGCCCATGAAGAAGTTGACGTCGTCGTTGCAGGCCAGCTCGGCGCCGTCGCATCCGCCGTCGCGCACGTAGAGCACCGTGTCGATCGGAGAGCCGATGGTGTCGAAGACGAACAGGCCGTCGGCCGGCGCCGTGAAGAGGTAGGTGTCGTCGTTCTGCGTGAAGCCGCCGCAGCTCGCCGCGAGCGTGTTGTCGCCGTCGCTGGTGTCGCCGTCGACGCTCTGCGGCACGGTGTTGCCGAGATCGAAGTCGGGGCACACGCCGTCGCCGAGCTGCGAGACGTTGAGCTGGAAGCTGCCGAACTGGCTGAACGCGCCGTCGACCGCGACCGTGATCGTCTCGCCCGCACTGAGCGCGACCGACAGTGCGGAGGTCTGGAAGAACTGGAAGTTGTCGCTGCACGCGACTTCGGGCGCGTTGCAAGCGGCACCGTCGAGCACGGTGAGCACGGTGTCGAGGACGCTGCCGTTGGTGTCGAAGACGTACTCGCCGTCTTCGGGTGCGGTGAACGAGTACGCGACGTCGGGCGCGTTGAACGGCGGCGGGCCGGCGTAGTCGCAGCTCGGATCGAGCTTGTCGAGCTCGCCGGTGGTGTCGCCGAAGACGGTCTGCGGCACGGTGTTGCCGAGATCGATGCCCGGACAGGGCACGTGCTCGACGTTGAGCGTGTACGCACCGATCTCGTTGCCGTCGACGCCGACGAGC
>DASZPU010000943.1:0-7326 GCA_035550195.1 Nannocystaceae bacterium | reverse complement strand
TGCTCGTCGTGCTCAACAGCTCGCAGGGTGCATCGCCGCTCATCGGTCTCGCATTCGTGATCGGTGCGAGCTGCTCCGCGCTGTCGGGTTACTTCGGCATGCGCGTGGCGACGCGCGCCAACGTGCGCACCACTGCGGCTGCGCGCCGCGGTCTCGCACCGGCGCTCGTCATCGCGTTCCGTGGTGGCGCGGTGATGGGCATGTGCGTGGTCGGCCTCGGCTTGCTCGGCCTCGGCACGCTCTTCCTCGTGTTCAGCGGCTCGTTCAACGCGCTCGCGAGCGTCGAAGGCGGCGCGCACGACAAGACCGCGCTCTACACGGTGGTGCAGCTGATGGCGGGCTACTCGATGGGCGCCTCGTCCATCGCGCTGTTCGCCCGCGTCGGCGGTGGCATCTACACCAAGGCGGCGGACGTCGGCGGCGACCTCGTCGGCAAGGTCGAGTCGGGCATCCCCGAGGATCACCCGCTCAACCCCGCCACCATCGCCGACAACGTCGGTGACAACGTCGGCGACGTCGCCGGCATGGGTGCGGATCTCTTCGAGTCGTACATCGCCGCGATCGTCGGTGCGATGGTCATCGGCATCACCGCGCAGCAAGGCCGGCTCGAGTCGGTGCTCTTGCCGATGCTGCTCGCCGCGGTCGGCGTGGTGGTCTCGGTGATCGCGACCTACGCGGTGCGCACGAAGGAAGGCGGCGACCCGCAGCGCGCGCTCAACGGTGGCAGCACCGGCGCCGCGATCGTCATGGTCGCGCTCGCCTGGTTCATCATCGACTTCTTCATCAACATGGCGCGCAGCGCCGGCCATCCCATCATGTTCGGCGGCGTCGCGAAGACGACGCTCGATCTCTTCCTGCCGATGGCCGCCGGTCTCGCGGCGGGCGTCGCGATCGGTTTCATCACCGACTACTACTGCAGCAAGGGCAAGCCGCCGGTCGACAGCGTGGTCGCGCAGTCGGCCACCGGTCCCGCGACCAACATCATCGCGGGCCTCGGCGTCGGCATGCGCTCGACGTGGATGCCGGTGCTCTGCATCGCGGTCGCGATCTACGTGGCCGACAAGTACTGCGGCCTCTACGGCATCGCGCTCGCCGGCCTCGGCATGCTCTCCACCACGGGCATCCAGCTCGCGGTCGACGCGTACGGTCCGATCTCCGACAACGCCGGTGGCATCGCGCAGATGGCCAACCTCCCCCACGAGGTCCGCGGTCGCACCGACAACCTCGACGCGGTCGGCAACACCACCGCCGCGATCGGCAAGGGCTTCGCGATCGGCTCGGCCGCACTCGCTGCGCTCGCGCTCTTCGCTGGCTACCAGGAGATCGCGCTGCACGACAAGCCGATGCAGCTCACCGATCCGCAGGTCACCATCGGTCTGCTCATCGGCGGCATGTTGCCGTTCCTCTTCTCCGCGCTCGCCATGAAGGCGGTCGGCGAAGCGGCGATGGACATGATCCAAGAGGTGCGTCGTCAGTTCCGCGAGATCCCGCTGCTTCGTCCGGCGCTCGAGCTGGTGAAGAAGGCGGAAGACGAGGAGCGCGAGCTCACCGAGGCCGAGGAAGAGCAGATCTTCGAGGCCACGAAGCAGGCCGAGGTCGCGAAGTGCGTCGCGATCTCCACGCAGGCCGCGATCAAGCGAATGATCGCGCCCGGCATGCTCGCCATCGTCACCCCGGTGGTGCTGGGCTTCTGGTCGCCGCAGGCGCTCGGTGGTCTGCTCGCCGGCACGCTGATCTCGGGCGTCATGCTCGCGTTGTTCATGAGCAACGCCGGCGGCGCGTGGGACAACGCGAAGAAGCAGGTCGAAGATCAGAAGAAGGACTACGACATGAAGGTGAACACCGGCAAAGGCTCCGAGCGCCACAAGGCGGCGGTCATCGGTGACACCGTCGGCGATCCGTTCAAGGACACCGCCGGCCCCAGCTTGAACATCCTCATCAAGCTGATGTCGATCGTCGCAGTCGTGATCGCGCCGTTCCTCAGCTAGCGGTACGGCAAGAGCTCGAGCGCGGACTGACAGACGAGCGGCACGGCCACGCAACGGCCGCTGCCGCTCGTTTCGTCATGGATGCAGTCCGAGCCGGCGGCGCAGACACTGTCGGTGCCGCAGGCCGAGCCCGCGACGGGACGATCCTCGCAGGAGCCCGCGGGGCAGTAGATCGACTTGCACTCGCGGTGGCCCATGCACGCCGCGCCGGTTTCCTTCGACGGGCGACACGTTGGGACGTCGGTGCCGTTGTCGTCGCACCACGAGCCCGGCGCGCAATCGTCTCCGTCGCAGGGCAGGCCCGGGCCGGGCAGCCGGAGGCACGTCGGGTACTCGTACTCGAAGTTGAAGCCGCAGACGAGCCCGTCGCCGCACTCGATGTCGTACTGGCCCTGCGGATCGCCGCAGCGATCACCTTCGCGGCCGAGCTGGATCTTGCACGGATCGCGACACTCGCCGTTGTCGCACTGGAGACCGCGGCCACACGCGTACGCGTCGGAGCACGGCTCGCCTTCGAGCAGCGGACCGAAGTACGGACTGCAGTAGTCCTCGCACGAGAGCACGATCGGCGCATCACAACCGCCGCGCTCGAGCGCGTCGGCGATGCGCTCGAAGCAATCGATGTCGAGCGAGACCGGCAGCTGCTCGTCCGGGTCGGGGTCGTACTCGTATCCGTATCCGTAGTAGTAGGGATCCGGATCGGGGCCCGGACCGATCAGCGATTCGAGCGTCCAGCCGTCGCACGTGAGCGGTGGTTGCAAGCCGTACGCACGCAGCGACTCGCCGCAGCCGCACTCGATCAGCTTGTGGCAGAGCGCTTGCTCGAACTCGTGGGTCTGCAGCGGCCCGTCGCCGAGCCCATCGCCGCATGCACTCGCGAGCACGACCGCACCGCTCGCAGCGATCGTGCAGCACAAGCCCAGTCGCAATGCCGATCCGCCATCCACGACGATCCAGCGTAGACGCGACGCGCGTGCGACCGCAAGTTCACGACGCGGATCCGGACGACGTTCCGCGGATTTCTTGGGCGAATGCGGCGTCGTGCGTAGCCTCGAAGCGTGGCTGTGCTCGCACTCTGTCTGGCGTTGTCGTCTCTTCCTCTGCCGAACGTCGTTGCTGCGCCGGCGCTGCCCGAGCCCGGTGCGACGGAGCCGGAACCGACGCCGGAGCCGACCCCCGAGCCCGCGCCCGAACCGACACCGGAGCCCACGCCCGAGCCCACGCCCGAGCCCGCACCGGAACCCACGCCGCAGCCGACTCCGTTCGTCGCGAGTGACGACGAGCGTGCGCCGTCCGACCGCCGCGATCGCGAGACGAAGGAAGAGTGGGGTGATCGTCGACCGGTGCGTCGCGCCGAGTCGGGTGATTGGGCGATGCAGTTCACGTTCGGTGGGCTCGCGCCGCTGTCGGTCGGCGGCATCGGAGACTTCGGTGTGAATCGATTGCTGGTCACCGAGCTCGGCTTTCGTCGCGTGCTCGATCGCGTGACGATTCCGTTCTCGGTCGGTGCGGGCGTGTTCCACCACAACCCCGATGCCGGCGCGAAGCAGAACGATGCCGGCCTCGCCGCGACGGTGGGCGTGCTCGTGCCGTTCCGCGTGTGGCGACGGATCTCGCCGTACGCCGGCGGCCAGTTCCACCTGCACTACTTGGATCCGACCGGCCCCAACAACTGGCTCGTGAACGTCTCGCTCGGCCCGGTGCTCGGCATCGAAGTGTACGTGCACGATCGCATCAGCCTGCTGTTCCAAGGCATGGCGACGCTCGGCATCAACGTCTTCGACGGCTTGACGCAAGTGTCCGCCGCGACCGCGCTGATGGCCGGCGGCAACACCGGGCTCGTGTTCTACTTCTAGTCTCGGTCGCGCGCGCGGTCGTGTGCTACCCGCGGGGCTCGGGCTTGCAGACGTCGCCGCCTGCGGCGATCTGGGCCTGCGTGCGGAAGGTGTTGAGCGATGCCCAGCTCGGCGGCTCGTGCTGCGGGATCGTGCCGTCCTCGCGCACGTTGGTGACGTGATAGGTGTGCTGATTCCAGATGCGGCGCGCGGGGATCCAGCGATCGCCGGTGTCGCGGATCGCTTGCAGCGTCGGCGAGCCGTTGCCGTCGCTGCCGACGAGGATCTCCGCGCTGCCGTCGTTGTCGATGTCGGCGACCGTGGGGTACTCGGTCCACGTGCCCGACGATCGCGGCGTCATCATCAAGATCGTGCCGTCGATGTCGAACACGAAGCTCTGGGTCTCGTCGGCATAGATCGCCTGCGCGATGCCGGAGCCGAGGAAGTCGAATGCGGTGCCGCCGGCTTGGCCGCTGAAGTCGACGACGTTTGCGGCGAACAGCGGGGTCTGATCGACCTCGTACACACCGTAGTGTTGATACGAGCTGATGCCGAACTCGGGCGCTTCGTCGCCGTCGAAGTCGTGGATGTTGACCGGGCGATTCCAGTCGCCCGACTCGCCGGTGGGCGCGAAGTTCGACCACACGGTGGTGCCGTCGTGCTCGAGCAACCAGATGCCGAGCTCGGTCGCGACCAGCACCTCGGGATCCGGATCCGCGTCGAGGTTCGCGACCTGCGGGTACGAGGTGATCGAGAACACGTTCATCTGGATCTCGGGCTTCACCCAGTACTCGGTGCCGTCGTGGTGATACGCGCCGTGGCCGAACACCGCCTCGAGATCGCCGTCGCCGTCGAGATCGGCGGCCGTCGACGCGCTGTAGAGCCCGTCGAAGGGCGCGGTGAACACGAGGTTGCCCAGGTGATCGAACACGTTGCTGCCGGCGACGATCTCGACGTCCCCGTCGTTGTCGAGATCGGCGAGCGCGACCGCACCGGTCTGGTTCGCCGCCCATACCGAAGTGCTGGTCCACTTCAGCGTGCCGTCGTGCTCGAGCGCGACGAGGTGGCCCATCGGCTCCGCGCTCACGATCTCGACGAGGCCGTCGTTGTCGATGTCGCCGAGCGCGGGCGTGATGCCGAGCGCGACCGACTGTCCGAACGTCGCGAGCAGCGTGCCGTCGTCACCGGAGAGCACGACGACGTTGCCGGGCCCGGTCTCGCCCGAGCTGCCGATCACGGTGACGACGTCGGGCGTGTCGCAGAGATTGATCTCGCCGTTGCCGTCGTCGTCGGTGAGGTTCGCGACGAGCGGCGAGGTCATGCACGCGATCTGTCCGTTGGGCCCGGTGAACGACCACTGCACCTCGGGATCGAACGAGTCGGGCGGCGCGACGTCTTCGCACGGACCGACGCCGGAGAGATCGCCGTCGCCGACGTGGCACATGTCCGGCGGCGGACCGCTGTCGGTGCCGCTCTCGTCCTGTCCGCCGACGTCGAAGATCGGCGCCTCCGCGCTCGACGATCCCGCGGTGCCGGAACCGCCGCTGTCGTCGACGACTTGGGTCGCATCGCTGTTGCTCTCCGTCCAGCTCGCGTCGGCCGACAGCGATGCGTCGAGCGAGAGACTGCCATCGGCGGTCTCGTTGGATGGTGAAGCGTGGCACGCGAGCAAGACGGCGCCGGCGACCGTACGAAGCGCAGACCAACGAGCCATGCGGCGATCGTATCAGCCTCCCGGAGCTACGGGATCTTCTTCTCGCCCGGGTCGTCGAGCACGGTGAGCTCGTCGATGTTGGGCAGCAGCACGATCTCGATGCGGCGGTTCTGCTTGCGGCCGCGCTCGTCACCGTTGCCGGCGATCGGCGCGAACTCGCCGTAGCCCGCGGCCACGAGGTTCTTCGGATCGATCTTCGCGGTGACGAGCAGCTCCGTGACGGTCACCGCGCGCGCGGTCGACAGCTCCCAGTTGTCGCGGAACTTCGACCCCTTCATCGGTGCGAGTCCGTCGGTGTGGCCCGCGACCATGAACTTGCGATCGGGCATGCGCTCGAGCACCGCCGACAGCTTGATGAGCGCGATCTTGCCGTCCTCCGACAGCTCCGCGCTGCCCGACGGGAACAGCACTTCGGCGGGCAGCTGCACGACCAGCCGACCGTCCTTGCGCTGCACGTCGAGCTGCTTGCTCGCGATCATCTCCTTGAGCTGTTCCTTCAGCTCCTCGAACGCCTGGCCACGCTTCGCGGCCGCGGCTTCGAGCTCGCGCAACCGCGTCAGCTCGCCTTCGCTCGCTTGCAGATCGGTCTTCAGCGTCGCGGTGGTCTTGCCCAGCTCTTCGAGCTGCTTGCCCTCCGCGGCGCGCTCGCTCTCGCAGCTCTCGGCGCGCGCGAGCGCGGGCTCGAGCTTCTTCGTGCACGCGCTCGCAGTTTCGTGTGCGCCCGAGAGCGTGGCGGCTTGCACCTCGTGCGCCTGGAAGAGCTCCCAGTAGTACCAGCCGCCGCCGACACAACCCGCGCAGAAGAGCAGCGCGAGAAACCAAGCGGTGCCGGCACTGCTCTTGGGCGGCGGCTGTGGTGGACGGTGCGGCTCTCGTTCTTTCGCGGCCATGCAGCTCTCCCTCGAGGGACGGACCGAGCAGCTTAGCCGCGCTCCAAGGTGCGCGCCGTTGTTCGATGCGTAGTCGAACGCGTGCTCCGGACGCGAAGGTGGGCTACGCGAGCACACCCTCGTCGCAGACATCGTGTCAGCGATCACGCTCGCGACGCGCACGTCGTCGCTCGCGTCGCTCGATTCGCCGAAGCTCGCGCCTGACCCGGGGCGAGAGGTCCTTCTCGGTGTACGGACCGGTGCCGCCGAGACTGATCCCGCCGCGCACGGGGCCGAGACGCTGCGATGGTGCGGTCGCGACGACGCCGACCGCGGGCGGCGGTGGGGGTGCGGCGACCGCTTCGACGACGACCAAGCCGCGCGACATCGTGCCCTGCACTTCGATCAGCTCGCCCGGCTCGACACCGGCGATCTCCGTCGGCGCTGCAGGGACCTCGTCGTCGTCGCGATCGTCTGCGATCGCGTCGGGGATCACCGGCTGATCGAGCCGAGGCTGCGGCGGACAGTCGACGCGATAGCCGTCCGCGTCGAGGCAATCGCGTGCGCGCGCTTCGGCGTCGCCGAGGTGACCGGCACATCCGGCGAGCGACGCCGCGATCACGGCCGGAGCCAAACGCGAGGGTGGAGCCGCACGCGTCACGATCGCGCCGTCGTCTCGCGTGCGATAGGACAAGCACAGCCCGCCGCCGACGTGTCGCGCGAGCAACGTGACGACCTCGCGTTCGGTCAATCGCGAGAGATCGTGCACCGGCTTCGCGCAGCGCGTGCAGAACGCCGGCTCGCGGTCGGTGGCCTCGCGGCCCTCGAACCCATCGCACGGCGACACGATGGGCAGCTGACGGCGATGCAGCGCCACGACTCGGACAACGGCTGTGTCGTCGCCCACTTACGTGCCCACC
>DASZPU010000942.1:0-6005 GCA_035550195.1 Nannocystaceae bacterium | reverse complement strand
GGCGCGGGCACTTCACCGCGCAGCAGATCGACGAGGCGATCGACGTCTTCGTCGACGAGCGTGCCGAGCTGCGTGATCACGGGCCCGTGGATGCCGCACACGCCCGCGCGCGTCCACGCCCACGCCAGCAGCGCGGTGATGTCGGAGAAGCCGACGATCGGCTTGGGATGCGCCCGCAAGCGCTCCGGATCGAGCGCGGGCAACAGGCGCGTCGCACCGTAGCCACCGCGCGCCGTGAACACTGCGTGCGCATCGGGATCGCCGAGCGCGACATGGGTGGCCGCGAGCCGCTCGGCATCCGGCCCCGCGAAGTAGCCTTCTTGCTCGAGCAGGTTGTCGGCGTGCAGCAGCTCGAGATCGATGCGCCGACGCAGCGTCTTGACGCCGCGTTCGAAGCGTTCCACCGCGATCGGACCCGAGGGTGCGATCACGTGGGCACGATCGCCCGGCGCGAGCGCGCGACCTTTCGCGCTCACTTGCGCTTCCGTCCGCGACGCTTCTTCGCGCGCGGTGTGTCGGTCTCGCCGCTGCTCTCGTCGCTCTCCTCGCCATCGCCGTCGACGTCGATCGCGTCGGAGGTCTCGCCGTCGACGACCGGCGCGGGCACGGCCATCGACGCGGCATAACCGTCGTCGTAGGTGTCGGCGGCCGGCACGATGCCGCTGGGCTCGCGCACCGGAGGTGCTTCACCGCCCGCAGCTCCGTTCGCGAGCTTTTCGCTGCCGACCGGTTGCTGCAATCGCTTCGCATCGACCTCGCGCACGACACAGCCGCGCGCGACTCCGGGGGCTTCGACCTCGATCGCCTCGACGACCTCGACGGCAGTGCCGTCACCGAGGCCGAGCACGGTGCGCACCGGCGGTGGCGTGTCGATCGCGACGAAGCACAGGCCGCCCGCGCGATCGCTCACGGGCGCGGCCGCAGCGAGCTCGAGGGAGCGATAGGTGACGCGAACGGTGCTCGAAGCCGCCATGCGAGCCCGCAGCATACACCCCGGCCCCTGGGACTTCGATTAGCGTGCCGGCTAATAATTGCCTCGACACCGATTAGCCGCGCTGCTAAACATCCCGCAACACCGCGAGGCACCCATGTCCAAGCCCGTCACGATGCACTGTGTCTACCGCCCGAAAGCCGGCCAGGAAGAAGCGCTCTTCGAGCTGGTGAAGCTCCACTGGCCGGTCCTGCGCGACGCTGGTCTCACCACCGACGAGCCTGCGCTCGTGTGGCGCGCGACCGACAAGCGCAGCGGTCGTGCGTTCTTCATCGAAGTCTTCAGCTGGAAGGACGAGCAGGCGCCCGGGCTCGCGCACCAGCTGCCCGAAGTGATGAAGATCTGGGAGCCGATGGGCCCGATGATCGACGGCGGGCCGAGCCCCGAGCTCGCGTTCGTCGAGCAAGTGCGTGTCGGCTGATCCGCCCAGCGCTGCCGAGCGCCTCGACGCGCTCGAAGCCGTCTGCGACGCGCTCGCGCATCCCGCTCGCCGCCAGATCCTGCTCACCGTGCACTTCCGCGGGGGCGCGATGGCAGCGGGCGAGATCGCGGGTCGCTTCGCGCATGCATGGCCCACCACCACGCGTCACCTCAAGGTGCTCGAGGCGGCGGGCCTGCTCACGAGCGAGCGCGCGGGACGTGCGGTGGTCTATCGTATCGACCGCGCGCGCCTGAGCGTGCTCCAAGAATGGTTGGCGTGGTTCTCCGATCCCACGCCGCAAACGATCGCTCCGCGTGAAGTCGCGGAGGAAAGCGAGAGTCAGATGATCCGCGGCATCCACGGGATGTTCTATTCCAACAAGGACAAGGAGCTGCGTGCATTCTTGCGCGACAAGCTCGGCCTGCCCGCGACCGACATCGGTGGTGGCTGGCTCATCTTCGATTTCGACATGGGCGATCTCGGGGTGCATCCCATCGATCACGGTGGCGAGTCGGGGCAGCACGACATCTCGTTCTTCACCGACGACCTCGAGGGCACCGTCGCCGATCTGAAGAAGAAGGGCGTGAAGCTCGACGACGAGATCGCCGATCACGGCTACGGCTACGTCACGCACCTGACGATGCCCGGTGGCGTACGCGTGCAGATCTATCAGCCCAAGTATCCCAAGAAGGGGCTGAAGCCGAAGGCCGTCGGTGCGAAGAAGGGCGCGAAGAAGAAGGCGAGCAAGCCGGCGCCGGCTCCGAAGCGCGCTGCGAAGAAGAAGGCCGCGAAGAAGCGCTGAGTCAGGCCGCGCGACGGCGGCGACGCAGCAGCGGCGCGAGCACGAGCAGCAGCGGGCTCGCGCGATCGCTCGCGATCGTGCAGCCCTCGTCGCCGCTGCGATCGAGGCCGTAGCCCGGTGGCAGCGCATCGGGATCCTCGTCGACCTCGTCGTCGGGATCGGGGTCGAGCGGCTCGTCACCGCTCGACGACCCCTCGCCGCTGCTCTCGGCGTTCGCATCGGGCCCCTGCAACGGCGTGACCTGGATCGTGACGATGTCGCTCCGTGCGATGTTGCCAGCGGCGTCGCGCGCTTCCGCGTAGAGCTCGTACTGACCTGCGGGGATGCCGGTCACGGGCCAGCCGTACGGCTCGGTGACGTCGTTGGCCATCGGCTCGCCGTTGCTGAAGAGCTGCACCTCCGCCACGCCGCGCTCGTCGGCCGCGTTGACGTGGATCATGAAGTCGTCGCCCTCGTCGTAGCTCTCGCCGTTGGTCGGCGCGCTGATCGTGATCGTGGGGCTCTGCGTGTCCGGTGCGCTCGTGCCCAGCATCGCAACCAGCTCGGCGTGCGAGTTCTGCTGCGCCGCCCCACAGAACGCGAGGTGCTGGGTCGTGCAGGTCACCTCGGGCGACATCGCGGTGAGCAGGATCTGCGAGCACTGATCGACGAACCAGAAGTCACCGGGGCCGTACGCGTACGACATGACGTCTTCGTCGACGGTGGTGTGCTCGAGGCCGATCGAGTGCGCGACCTCCTGGCCCACCGTGCGCGCCTGCTCGTTGATCGCGTAGCCGTCGTTGGCTCCGTGGAACGCGAACACGACGTTGTTGCGCGTCCAGGTGTCGTCGCAATCGAGCGGCGCGATGCCGGCGGCTTCGCCCGCGTACGGGTTGGTCGGGCTCACCACCGTCATCACGTAGTCGCCGACCGCGGGTCGCGACTCGGTGATCGTGACGTCGTAGGGCGACCAGTCGAGCAGCACCGCTTGCACGAGAGCAGCCTGCGCGGTGGCGTCGCCGTACGGTGCGTAGGGGATCGCGGCGCGATCGAGGTAGCTGGTGTTGGTGCGCGAGTCGTCGATGTCGCCGTACGTGATCACCGGTCCATCGAACGCGAGGTACACCGTCATCGGTTGCGTGCTGTGCTGCACGCGAGGTGGCGCGCGCAGCTCGAGTTGCTGCGCCGCGATGGGCGACGGCACCATCGTTCCGTTCAACTTGTCACTTCGGGCCACGCCCGGAACCAACAACGCGACCGCGAACGCGACGCTACTCTTCACCACGATAGAGGTGACGACGCGCGGCGGATCGCCTGCGCGCGGCCGCGACGAGAAGCGCACGAAAGGGCTGCGCACGCTCGTCCAGCGCCGCTGCGGGGGGCTGCGGCGATGCCGCGCTGGAGCGGCCGAACTGCCGCGTCTCGATCGCCGCGCGCGCCCGATCGTCGGCCGACACGGAGCGTGCGCGTGACGGAGTGGTACCGATCCGGAGATGCCACGATCGAGGGACTCGTCCTCGTGAACAAGCGCGGCATACCGTGGTCGTTCGATCACGAGGTCCGGGGGCACCCGCCAGAACGCATGGTAGAATCCACGGAGGTGGATTCGGATCTCGAGCTGCTGGACGCCTGGCGCGACGGAGACCGTGCGGCGGGGGCGGAGCTGTTCGCGCGTCATTTCGCGGCTGTTTATGGGTTCTTTCGCAACAAGCTCGAGGATGCGGCCGAGGATCTGACGCAGCAGACGTTCTTGCGCTGCGTCGAGTCGCGCGATGCGTTTCGCGGGACGTCGAGCTTTCGCGGGTACATGTTCGTCATCGCGCGCAACTTGTTGTTCGAGCAGCTGCGTCGCCGCGGGGCGCGACGTGTCGAGCCCGACTTCGACGTCGATTCGCTCGAGGATCTCGTGGCCTCGCCGAGCACGATCATGCGCGTGCACGAGGATCATCAGCTGTTGGTGCAGTCGTTGCGCAGGCTGCCGTTGTCGCTGCAGGTCGCGCTCGAGCTCTACTTCGTGCAACGCATGCGCGGCGACGAGATCGCCACGGCGCTGGACATTCCGCCGGGCACGGTGCGCAGCCGGATCCGGCGCGCGCTCGAGCAGCTGCGCGAGATCACGGCGGAGCTGTCGAGCTCACCGAGCAGTCTGCGCGCGACCACGACGGATCTACAGCGCTGGGCCGCGGTCGTCCGCGAAGGCCCGCCGCGCTAGTAGTCCCAGAGATCGCGCAGCGTCTGTACCGCGACCAGCGGAGCGAGCACGCCGGCGATCGCCGCGGCGATCGCGAGCGGTACGAGCGTGGAGGACAGACGCGGGCGCACCGGCAGCGATCCACCAGCGCGCAACATCACGATGATGCACGCGCACGCTGTGAGTAGCACCACCATGAGTGCCAGGAGATCGTCGAACTCACCGCGCATGAAGCTGTAGGGCAACAGGCTCATGAAATCCCGCGAGAGCGACTGCCACCGAATGGACGAGTTGCGGCCGAGCGCGGTCGTGAGCTCCCAGGTCAGTGATGCCATCCCGCGGATCGTCATCGCGATGGCGATGCCCATCGCGGCGTACAAAGCTCCACCGATCGCCGACGAGCTGCGTGCGCCACCGACTGCGGCACTCGAGTGGATGATGGCGAGGAGCCCCACATACCCGAGCTCGCGCATGCCGTCACCGGGCCATGGGCCCAACCAACGATCCGGAAGATCGCCGATGACGAGCCAAGCGAAAGCAGTCGAGACGGCCAGCGTCGCGATGTCGAGCAACAACGTCATGCCGAGCCAGCGCCAGCGCGCGATCGGACGCGCCAGTGCCCATGACCACGGACCGGTCTCGCCACGAAACCACCCGGCGGCGAGGAGCACGGAGAGCGTCGGGATGATCGCGAGGTAGACGACCATCGCGAGCACGCCCTGCAGATCGCTGCCCTGCCAGTCGACGCGACCCGAGTGGCCCGCGCGGATGATCAGCGTGCCGAACAACGGGATGAGCGGCAGCGGCAGGCGACTGCGCACGAGCGATCGAAGCACAGGTCGCATCGTGTTCTTCACTGGGCGGCCTCCCACGGTAGCTCGCGGTGCCACCAGTTGCCGGCGCGATCGATGCCGATGATCTCGCCGTCGACAATTGCCCAGCGTCGCACTTCGTGAGAGTCGCGCTGGAGCGTGGCCACGTACTGCTGCCACATCACCGTGCCGTCGACCGCGATCGCCTCGACCACCGAACCGCTGCGACCGACGAGCCAGGGCCCGTCGAGGGGACCTTCGATGTGCGTGATTCCCAACCCGCCGCTCGCCGGTATCTCGCGAACGATGGTTCCGGTGCGCGTCGACACGATGACGAGCGCGTGCATGCGAGTCGTGAGCCCGTCGACGACGAGGTGCTCTTCGTCGAGCCAGCCGACGACGTGCGCGTTCTGCAGGGGCAGGACGAAAAAGGACGCGTTGCCGTCGAAGCCGAGATTGGCGACGACGGCGGGGCCCCAGTCGCGCAAGAGGCTGCTCCGCCCCGGCGAGGCCAGCGGAAGACGAAACGCGACGCTCTGCTCGTCGGGGCTGATCTCTCCGCCGGACGCGGCGAGCTCGGAGAGTTTGCGATCACCGACAGTGATGCGGTCGCCGGCTCCACGCGTGACCGCGTTCTCGCCGCGCCAGCCGATGAAACCCTGCAAGGGCTCGAACGGTGCGCCCGCGCGCGCGTGCTCGGTGTCGACGAGCACGAGCTTTCCGTCGCGGAAGATCGCGAGTGTGTCGCCACTCTTCGAGAACGAGAGTCGTCCGCAGCTCGTGGCGAGGGGTCGCGCACCGTGACGAGG
>DASZPU010000941.1:0-2527 GCA_035550195.1 Nannocystaceae bacterium | reverse complement strand
CGTGTGCACGCGTATCCACATCGTGGTCGGCGGGAAGCAGATGTCCGCGACGATGCTCGTCTAGATCGGGATCGCGATGCGCTGCTTGCCGATCGCGAGCACCGGTCGATCCGCGGCGTCGTCCCACGAGAGCCACGGCAGCAGATCGGCCTGCGCACGGTTGCGGAAGCGGGCGCGCAACGGTGTGCCGCTGCGCTGCGACGGCACCGCGCACGACAGCCCGCGCTCGGGGTCCTCGCGCAGCGTGGTGGGATCGAGCGGCAGCACGCGGCCGTCGTCGAGTCGCACCATCAGCGCGGGGTCGCCCGCGCCGCGCAGCACCGCGTCGACGAACAGCGGCGTGTCGTCGATCGTGACGTAACACCACTGCGGACCGAGCGCGACGATCGGCTCGCCGCCGTCGGAGAGATCGACGCCGCCCGTCAGCGCTCGCGCGACACCGGGATGCGTCACGACCTCGTCGCCGAACCACCACGTGCCGCCCGCCGACCGCCGCAGCGGGACGCCGCGGCGCAGCCGCTCGAGCAGCGCGGGATCGATCGGCGTCGTCACGACCCGAGCATAGACCCGCGCCGCCATCGCGCCACCCTCGTTGCCGTTGCCGGCGCGAACGCCCCGTGATAAGCGCGAGCGCCGTGAGCCTGGTCATCGTCGAGCAAGCCTCGCTGGCGTTCGGCAAGAAGACGCTGCTCGATCGCGTCGATCTGCGCGTCGCGGCCGGCGATCGCATCGGGCTCATCGGGCCCAACGGCTCGGGCAAGAGCAGCCTCATGCGGATGATCGCGGGCGAGCAGAAGCCCGACTCGGGCTCGATCCGCACGCGCAAGCAGCTGCGCGTCGGCTACCTCCCGCAGGATCTCGACGTCGCGGGCGGCCGCACGCTGCTCGCGTCGGTGCTCGCGGCGGTGCCGGGCCGCAGCGAGCTCGACGAGGAGCGCGTGCGTGCGGAGGCCGAGTTCGCCGCGGCGGAGCAGGAGCAGGACGAGGCGCGCATCATGTCCGCGGCCGAGTGGATCGCCGAGGTGCACGGCCGGCTCGCGTCGTTCGAGCAGGACTACTCCGAGCACCAGGCGCGACGGATCCTCGCGGGCCTCGGCTTCGCGACCAAGGACGAAGGGCGCGATCTGTCGGAGTTCTCCGGCGGCTGGAAGATGCGCGGCGCGCTCGCGGGGCTGTTGTTCGGTCGTCCCGAGCTGCTGTTGCTCGACGAGCCCACCAACCACCTCGACTTGCCCACGGTGGCGTGGTTCGGCGCGTTCCTGCGCGGCTATCCGCACGGCTTCGTGCTCATCTGCCACGATCGCGAATTCCTCGACGAGCAGATCGAGCGCGTGGTGTCGCTCGAGCCCGAAGGCGTGCGCAACTACAAGGGCGACTACGAGGCGTATCTCAAGCAGCGCGCCGAGGAAGAGATCGTGCTCGCGAATGCGGCGCGCAACCTCGCGCGCGAGCGCGAGAAGGCCGAGGAGTTCATCGAGCGCTTCCGGGCCCAGGCCAACAAGGCGCGCGCGGTGCAGAGCCGCGTGAAGGCGCTCGCGAAGATGGACGAGGTGCAGACGCTGCAGAAGCGCGAGACCATCCGCTTCCGCTTCCCGCCGGGTGAGCGCGCCGGCGGCGAGCCCTTGCGCGTGCAGAAGCTGAGCAAGTCGTACGGCAGCCATGTCGTGCTGAAGAACGTCGAGCTCCGCGTGCAGCGTGGCGATCGCATCGCGATCATCGGGGTCAACGGTGCGGGCAAGACCACGCTGCTCAAGATCATCGCGGGCGAGCTGAAGGCCGATGGCGGCACCATCGAGCTCGGGCACAAGGCGAAGGTCGGCTACTACGCACAGCACCACGCCGACACGCTCGATCCGCGGCGCACCGTGCTCGAGACGGTGGCGGCGGGCGGCGATCTGTCGAACACGCGGGTGCGCACGCTGCTGGGCGCGTTCCTCTTCCACGACGAGGACGTCGACAAGCCGATCGGGGTGCTGTCCGGTGGCGAGCGGGCCCGCGTCGCGCTCGCGCGATTGCTGGTCGATCCCGGCAACGTGCTGTTGATGGACGAGCCCACCAACCACCTCGATCTCGCGTCGTCGGAAGCGCTGGCCGAGGCGCTCTCCACCTTCGATGGCACGCTCGTGTTCGTCAGCCACAACCGCAGCTTCGTGCGGCGGTTGGCGACGCGAATCTGGAACGTCGAGAATGCCGCGGTCGATCCGTATCCGGGCACGCTCGACGAGTACATGGATCGTCATCGCAGCCTCGAGGCGCGCGAGGCCAAGCCCACGCGGCAAGAGCCGGTGGTCGCTGCAAGGGCACCGCAGCAGCAAACGCGCGCGCCGAAGCCCGAGCCGGAGCCGCCGCGCACTCGCGAGCAGGAGAAGGCGCGTCGTCGTGCGGAGGCCGAGGCGCGCAGCGCTCGCAACAAGAGCCTCGGTCCGCTGAAGGCGAAGGTCGCGGAGCTCGAGGCGACGATCGAGCGACTCGAGTCGGCGCAGCGCCAGCGCAACCTCGAGCTCGCGCGGCCGGAGACCTACGAAGA
>DASZPU010000940.1:0-16419 GCA_035550195.1 Nannocystaceae bacterium | reverse complement strand
TTGATGGCACTCGCACGTGACGCGATCGCGATGGCGCGCCGCATCGGCGACGCGGACACGCTGCGCGCGACGCTCTCGGCTGCGAGCTTCGCGATGGCGGCCAACGTCGTTGCACCGAATCGCGTCGACGTGATGCGCGAGACGTTGCAGCTCGCGATCGCGGCGGGTGACCACCGCGTCGCGCTACGGGTGCGTGCATTCCTCGTCGGTACCGCCGCCGAGCTCGGCGATCCGCGCGGCTTCGATGCGCAGATCGACGCGATCGATGCGCTCGCCCGCGAGTTCTCCCATGGTCGTTTCGACTGGCTGGCCGCGTTCCTGCGCGCGCTGGAGGCCCGCGCGCGCGGGCACTTCGAAGCCGCGCGGACCCACGACCGCGTCGCGGACGCGAGCCTCGCGGAAGACGAGGCGCGGGGCGCCTTGATGGCCGGCGCAGCGATCGACGTGGCCTGCGTGACCGAGTGCTACGACGACCTCACCGGGCTCGCGTCGCGCACACGGCAGCGCTTTGCCGCGCTCGCACACACGCTCGGCAGCGTGGTCGGTGAGCTGCTGGTTGCACAACTCCATGCACGCGTCGGCGACGAACGTCGCGCGGCCGCACAGCTGCGAGCGATCGCTCGCGAGCCGGTCTTCGCTGCGATCGCCGAGCCGTCGTGGCTCGCGCTGCTCAGCGATGCCTGCTGGATCTGCGGCGACACGAACATCGCCGAGCGGTTGCACGCCGCGCTGCTCCCGTACGCCGAGCTCTTCGCATGGCTCGGTCCGATCGGCGGCGGCATCGGGCTGCCCTACGCGCGCCACCTGGGGCTGGTGTGCACCGTGCTCGGCCGCGTGCACGATGCGGTCGCGTGGCACGAGCGTGCCGAAGCGCTGGCCGTGCACGCGGGTACGCGCTGCCACTTCGCGCGACTGCGCGCCGAGCTCGCGCGGGCCTTGCTCGCGCGCGATGCCGACGGCGATCGTGCGCGCGCAGCTGCACTCGTCGCGGACGCGCGTGCGATCGCGAGCGAGCTCGGCCAACGTGGGCTCGCCCCGCTGCTCGACACGCTCGGCGAGGACCGCCCGCGCGCGACCTCCGAGCCCGGCGCGATCCGGCCGCGCCTGTCGCTGCGGCGCGAGGGCGACTACTGGACGATCGCCTGGGGCGCCGCGGTCGTGCGCCTCAAGAACATCCGCGGCCTCGCGCTGCTCGCCACGCTCGTCGAGCACGCTGGCCAAGAGCTGCACGTACTGCAGCTGATGAGTCCCGGTGCCGACGAGCACGCGCACGGCGACGCGGGCCCCGTGATCGATGCGCGTGCGCTGCAGGAGTATCGTGCGCGACTGCTCGAGCTACGCGACGAGCTCGACGATGCGCAAGCGATCGCCGATCTCGCGCGTGCCGAGGTGATCGCCACCGAGATCGACCGCCTCACCGAGCAACTCGCCGCAGCGGTCGGACTGGGCGGCCGCGAGCGTCGTGTGGGCAGTGCGGCCGAACGTGCACGCACCGCGGTGCAGAAGCGCCTGCGTGATGCGCTGCGTCGGATCGGCGACGAGCTGCCCGAGCTCGGCCGTCACCTCGACCAGAGCGTGCGCACCGGCAGCTTCTGCGGCTACTTCCCCGACGGCCGAGTACCGCGGTGAGTCACGGCCGGAAGCGCACGTGGAAGTGGTTCGAATGCCCGCGCCAGTGGCGGATGATCCCGTGCACGCGCCCACGGCCGCGCGGGTACTGGAACAGCTCGTCGAGCGTGTCTTCGCTGACGCCCTGCTTTTCGGCGTGCTCGTACAGCATCTTCTGCACGCGATAGTCCATGAAGATGTACGTGACCTCGTCGGTGTCGACGAACGACTTGATGAGCGCCCACGTGCGCGGCACGTCGAGTGTCTTCGCGTTCGCGGTGCGGAACTTGGTCTCGTTCGCGTCCTTGCCGACGAGCACGTAGCCGATGTCCACGTCGCGGCCGTGCTGATGGCTGATGTGCGGCGGGAACTTGCCGCCACCGCGCTTGCTGATGTCGCCGATGTGCACCTTCGGTCCGCTCGGGCTCTTGCGCTTGTAGTCCGCGACCGCTTGCTGGATCGCGCGCACCGTCTTGCCGGTGCCCCACGCGCCCGCTTCCCACTTCACGACGTAGTGCTTCCCGGGCGGGAGCTGCGTGCCGTCGCTGAGCTTCCCGGTGTCGACGTCTTGTCCGCCGAATCCCCGCACGATGCGACCGTCGGCCCACACCACCAGCTTCTGGCCTTCGCGGATCGCGTTGCGATCCTTCAGCTTGCCCTGCTGCCAGAGATCGACTTCGCGCGGGCTCGCGCCGAACTTCTCCGCGATGGTGCTGATGTTCTCACCCGCGGCGACCGTGTACTCGATCTTGTCGCGGTAGCGCGGAGCGATCTGCGGGCACACGCGGATCTTCGTGCCCACCGACAGCTTGTCGGGATCGCTGCGCAGCTTCGCGTTCAAGCGCAGCAGATCTTTCTTCCGCACGCCGTAGCGGCCGGCGATCTGCGCGAGGTGCTCGCCGGGCACGACCTCGTGCACGTAGATCGGCGTCTCGCCGCCGCACTCCTTCGACTTGACGATCTTGGTGGGCTTGCCGTCGTCGGAGTCGCCCTCGGAGCACACCTTCACGATCTGTCCGATCGCGAGCTTGTCGGGGTGCTCGGCGACCTTCCAGTTGCGCGCCTTGATGTCGCTCTCGGTCGAGTCGTACTGCTCGGCGATGCCCGCGAGCGTGTCGCCGGACGCGACCTCGTGGGACACGACATGCCCCGCGGTGCCGCAACGCTTGGCCGGCGGCTCGGGCTCGTCCTTCGCTTTCGACTTCGCTTTCGACTTCGACTTCGACGCGTCGTAGTCGGAGTCATCATCGGCGTCGTCGGTCTTCTTCGCGGTCTTGCTGCAGACCTTCAGCTTCTGTCCGAGCTTCAGTGCATCCTTGTTCTTCGCGAGCGCGGGATTCAGCTCGACGAGCTCGCGCTGCGACAACCCGTTCTTGACCGCGATCTCGCTGGTCGTGTCGCCCGAGACGACGACGTGCACGCACTGATCCGCATCGTCTGCGGCCGGCGCCGCGAACGACCAAAGGAGCGAAGCGAGGAGCCACCCGGACATGACCGGGATGTCGTCGCACGACCCCGTAGCTACGCGCAAGCGCGTGCTAGGACAAGAAATTCGCGGAAGAAGTGGACGCCCAGGGCGGCCAGTTCTTCCAGCGAACCGCCGCACGGCGGCGGCGGCCGCTCTTGCGGCCGGGGGCAGGCGCCGACTTTGTCGTGCCGCTTCGGCGCGACGAAGTCCAGTGCCGGTGGGGCGCAGCCCCACAGAAATCAAGCCGCGTATACGCCGCCCGAGAGCATCGTCAGCGCGCGTTTGAGCTCGAACGCACGGTCTACGTCGGAGAGCGCGGCGAGCTGCAGCGCCAGCGGCTGGATCAGCTCGGCGATGTGATGGTGCTCGAGCCGCGCGGGATCGAGGCACGCGCGCTTGCACACCGTCACCACGAACGCCCAGGGGAACGCGGTGTAGCGATCGAGCACGTCGACGAGCGCGCGACTGCTGTCGGAGAGCGAGACCGGCGGGATCCAGCTGGACACCGAACCGTGCTTCGTCCGATCGCGCTCGAACGTGCGGCACCAAAGCGGGCCGCGCCTGCGCGCGCGCCGACGTCACTCGTACATGATGCGCGACGTGAACGCGATCGCGGCCAGCATCGACTTCAACGACTCGTGGCGCTCGTCGGGCTTCACCGCGAGCCCGCGCAGCACGATCGCACGCAGCCAGCTCGGGATGCGCGTGCGCATCGGCAACGACTTCATGTGACCCGACGTGACGTTCTCCGCGATCTCGCGCGCCGTCTGGCCCGCGAAGGGACGCTCGCCGTAGAGCCCTTCGTAGAGCGCGACGCAGAAGGCGAACTGATCGGTGCGTTGATCCGCGCCGGCACCGGTGAAGAGCTCGGGTGCCATGTACGCCGGCGTGCCGACGAACAGACCGGTCGCGGTCGCACGCGGACCGGTCGCGGTGTGCTGCGCGTCGTAGGTGCCTTCGATGCGCGCATCGAGCTGCGACACGCTCGCGCCGACGACGGACGCGCTGCTGGTGATCTCGAGTCGATCGCGCGACGCGTCCCACACCCCGGAGATCGAGCCCTGGAAGGTGCCCGACAGCGAAGGTGCGAGCGACTCGCTCGCGGGATCGAACACGCCCGACGAGGCCGCATCCCAGCCCGGTGCATCGCCGACGGTGGTGATCGCATCGTCGCCTTCGCCACGTCGCCCGCCCGAGGCCGTCGCGAGTGCTTCGGCATCGGCGGGCACGTGCACCGCCGCCGCCGGCACCGAGCCGAAGTGCGCGAGCCCGAAGTCGACCACGCGCGGACGATGATCGCCGCCGACCAACACGTTGGTGGGCTTGAAGTCGCGATGCAACAGACCCACGCCGTGCGCCGCCGCGAGCCCGCGCCCGGCTTGGAAGAACATATTGAGCACCTCGCGCCACGGCCGCGCGTGCTGCTTCGTCCACGTGTAGAGCGAGGGGCCGTCGACCAGCTCCATCGCGAGATACACGCGACCATCGTGCGTGCCGACGTCGAAGATCGTCACCACGTTGGGATGCGCGAGCTTGGCCGCCGTCTGCGCCTCGAGCCGCAGCCGCTCGCCCGCCGCTTCGATGTGCTCGGGCTTGAAGCGGTCGCGCCGCAGGAGCTTCACCGCGACCTCGCGCTCGAGCGCCGGATCGAACGCCGCGTACACGATGCCCATGCCGCCCGCGCCGAGCTGGCGCCGCACCTCGAAGCGGCCGATCCGCTCGGGCACGTCGTGGGGCTGGGATGCGCTCACGCTCGGCGATGGTAGCACCCGAGGCCTTCGGCCGCGACCTGGGTATGCTCGCGCGAGGTGAGCAAGGCGCCCCACTCGCTGGTGCTCGGCACTGCGGGCCACATCGACCACGGCAAGACCACGCTCGTCGCCGCGCTCACCGGCGTGGACACCGATCGCTTGCCCGAGGAGAAGCGGCGCGGCATCACCATCGAGCTCGGCTTTGCGCCGTGGAAAGTTGCTCCCGATCTGGAGGCGAGCATCGTCGACGTACCGGGGCACGAAGGCTTCGTGCGCACGATGGTCGCGGGCGCGGGTGGCATCGATGCGGTGATGTTGGTGGTGTCGGCGGAAGACGGCGTCATGCCGCAGACCCGCGAGCACGTGAACGTGTGTCGCTTGCTGGGGGTCGCGGCCAGCGTCGTCGCGTTGACGAAGATCGATCGCCTCGACGATCCCGACGCGATCGAGCTCGCGATCGAAGACGTCCGCAGCGCGCTCGCGGACACGCCGTTCGCGGACGCGCCGATCGTGCCGTGCAGCGCGGTCACGAAGGTCGGGCTCGACGTGCTGCGCGACACCGTGCGCTCGATCGCCGCGACGTTGCCGCGCCGCGATGCGAGCGGTCCGGTGATCCTCCCGCTCGATCGCGCGTTCACGATCAAGGGGCACGGCACCGTCGTGACCGGCACGCTCTTGTCGGGCTCGATCGATCTGCGCGCAGACGAGGATCTCGTGCTCGTGCCCCACGGCGATCGCGAGCCGCGCAACGTCCGTGCCCGCGCCGCGCAGGTGCGCCTCGAGGGGCGCGAGCGCATCGGTGCCGGCAATCGCATCGCGCTCAACCTCGCGATCGAGGCGTCCGCGGTCGAGCGCGGCGACGTGATCGCGCGCGGCGATCTGGTCGCGCGGCAATCGTTCGTGCACGCGCGCCTGCATCACCTCGCGGGTCGCGATCACGCGTGGAAGTCCGGCACCACGCTGCAGGTGTGCGCCGGCACTGCGCACGGCATCGGCGTGCTCGATCCGCTGTGGGTCGAGCCGACTCCGGATCGCGCGGCGAGCAGCGAGGTCGAGCCCGGCGGCGATGCGCTGGTGCGCATTCGCTTGCAGTCGCCGCTGCCGTGCTGGCGTGGGCAACGGATCGTGCTGCGTGCGTTCGACGAGCCCGACGTGCGCACCGGTCGAACGGTGGGCGGCGGCACCATCGTCGATCCCGAGCCGTCGAGCGGACGCGGGCAACGTGCGCGTTGGACCGCGCTCGGTCGTGCGCTCGAGCAGCCCGATGCGAACGCACGGCTGTCGGCGCTGCTCGACGACGCGGGCGCGGTCGGCATCGGCAACGCCGAGCTGGCACGACGCGCCGGCGTGCACGACCCCGCGCAGCTACTCGCGCGTCGCACCGGACCCAAGGGCGGCGACGTCGTCCAGCTCGCGCACGGACGTTGGGTGCTCGAGCGATCGCTGCGCCCGCTCGGTGAAGCTGCGATCGCGATCGTCGATCGCTTCCACGCCCAGAACCCGCTTCAGGCCGGCATCCCGCGCGCGGTGCTCGAAGCGAAGCTCGACGATCCGCAACGCGGTGCCGGCAAGGTGGCGCCCGAGGTCGCCGCGGCGGCGATCGAGCGCGCGATCGAGCGTCGCGTGCTGCGTGTCGTCGACGAGCAGGGCACGATCGCGCGACCGGGCAAGGGTCTGCAGACCGGCGGCGAGCTGCCCGGCCACATGAAGACGGTGCTCGATCGCTACGCCGCCGGTGGCATCACGCCGCCGACGTTGAAGGAGGTCGGTGACGCGACCGGGTTCGCGCCACGCGACGTGCTCGAGAACGTCGCCGCGCTGCAACGCATGGGCCGCCTGGTGAAGATCACCGACGATCTCTCGCTCGCGCGCGAGGCCCACGACGAGCTGGTCGAGCGCATCCGCAAGCACCTCGCTGCGGAAGGCACGATCGACGTGCAGGCGCTCAAGCAGCTCACCGGGCTCACGCGGAAATTCGCGGTGCCGCTGCTCGAGCACATGGATGGGCTGCAGGTGACGCTGCGCCGCGGTGACACGCGAATTCCGGGGCCGCGCGCGTAGTCGTGCGCCGCCGCACGGGAACCTGCATCATCGTCAGGCAACACCCGACGCGCGGTCGACCCATGGCACCTCGATCTATCTCTACGGTTTCGCGCATTGCATTCGCGCTGGCGATCGGCGCCTGCGGCGACGACGGCAGCAACCCCTTCGACACGCACAGTGGCACTGCGGCCGAAGAGAGCAGCAGCGGCGGCGGCACGACGGCACCGGCGACGACGACGACGAGTGGCGCGGACACGAGCAGCAGCAGCGACGTCACCGGCAACATGCCGAAGCTCGACGTCGGCTCGGCCGACGAGAGCGGCGGCACCTACGAGTGCACGCAGCCGTCGCCCGCAGACATCGATCCCGACAGCGTGATGCCCTGCAACACGCAAGCACCACCGAACTCGTTCGATGCCGAGGTGCAGTGGAGCTGGGGCACCGGCGAGTCCTATCACACGCCGCTCATCATCAATCTCACCGACGACAACGGCAACGGCGAGATCGACGTGTGCGACACGCCCGACGTGCTCGTGTTGGTCGGCACCGCGGCGGGCACGTTGACCGTGCTCGACGGCGCGACCGGCATGGAACACTTCACGCTGAACGCGAACCTCAACCCCAACGTGACGCCCGCGGTCGGTGACATCGACGACGATGGTCTGCCCGAGATCGTCGCGGCGGTCGGCATCTTCGGCGGCACGCTGGTCGCGTACGAGCACGACGGCACCCCGAAGTGGACCGGTGGTGCATTCGCGGCGCAGGTGGGCAGCGCGATCGGCATCGGCAACTTCGACAACGAAGGCGCTGCGGAGGTCTACGTCGGTGGCATCGTCGCGCGCGGCGACACCGGCGAGACGATCTTCGCCGCGCCGCCGCAGGGCTTGCTCGCCGATCAGCTCACCGCACCCGCGGCCGCCGATCTCGACGGCGACGACGACCTCGAGCTCGTGCGCGGCAAGGATGCCTATCACCACGACGGCACCGTCTACTACGACACCGCGCCCGATCAGGCCGGTGGCTTCCCGCAGATCGGCAACCTCGACGAGGACGACGATCCGGAGATCCTCATCATCTCGGGCGACGGCATCAGCGTGCTCGAGCACGACGGCACCATCAAGTACGAAGACATGCGGCCGTCGGGCGACCCGGCCGGCTTCTCGTGGTTCCGCCCGGCCACCATCCACGACTTCGACGGCGACGGCGATGCCGAGTACGCGGTGAGCTCCGCGTCGCACTACGCGGCCTACTACGCCGACGCGAGCGTGATGTGGATCGCCGACGTGCAGGATCCCAGCGGCATCGCCGGCGGCACCGCATTCGACTTCCTCGGTGACGGCGTCGCGGAAGCGATGTTCGCCGACGAGTACCACCTCTTCGCGTTCGACATCGATGGCGTGCCGCTCATGGAGACCGATCGCAGCTCCGGCACGCTCATCGAGTACCCGTCGGTCGCCGACGTCGACAACGACGGTGCAGCCGAGGTGCTGGTGGTGTCGAACCGCAACTTCGAGGGCGAGCAGCTCACGCCGACGATCCAGGTCATCCGCGACTCGCAGGACCGGTGGATCCAAGCGCGGCGGATCTGGAATCAGCACACCTATCACGTGACCAACGTGAACGAGGACGGCACGATCCCCGACATCGAGCCGAAGTCCTGGAAGCTGCAGAACACCTACCGCGTGAACGCCCAGATCGAGGGCGGCTCGGTGTGTGTCCCACCGGCCGGCTGATTCCGTTCTAGACTCGGGCCTCGATGTCCGAGGGCGAGGACTTCGCAGCACTGGCGAGCGAAGCGAGCGCGGCGTGGCCCGAGCTGCGCTTGCCCGAGGATCGCTTCGTCGCGTATCTGCGCGAGCGCATCGACCCCGCGCTGCCGCTCGCCGAGCAACCGTTGCGCGCCCACCTCGGCGATCTGTGGCTCGCGTGCGGCTGCGCCCACGGTGACTCGAACGCGATCGCGGCCTTCGGTGCGCGCTACGGCGGTGAGCTCGTGCGCCTGTTCGCGCGCCCCGATCGGCGCGGCACCGATGCCTCCGATCTCGTGCAAGGTCTGCTCGAGCATCTCTTCGTGCGCACGCCCGATCGCGCGCCGCGGATCTCCGAGTATCTCGGCCGCGGATCGCTGCGCACGTGGCTGCGGGTAGTCGCGCTGCGCCTGCGCATCAACGCCGAGCGCGGTCGCGCGGGCAAAGAGGCCGCGCTCCCCACTCCGGCGCAGGCAATGCTGCCCGACAGCTGGGACTTCGAGCTCGAGTACGTCAAAGAGCGCTACCGTGAGAGCTTCCGCGAAGCGTTCGGTCACGCGATCGCCGGGCTCGATGCCCGCGATCGTGGCTTGTTGCGATTGCACGTCGTGCACGGGCTCAGTGCGACCGCGATCGCCGGCGTGTTCGGAGTGCACCGCGCCACCGCGAAGCGCTGGCTCGCGTCGGTGCGCGAGCAGCTGCTCGAGCGCACGCGTGCGCAGATGGCCGAGCTCGCCCGCCTCGATCAGCGCGAGCTCGATTCCGTGATGGGGCTGATCGGCAGCCGCCTCGAAGCCAGCGTGCGCCGCTTCCTCGACTCGTCGGTGGAGCGCGGCGGACCATGACCGCGCATCCGTCGATCGGTGCGTGCCCGAGCGCGGAGCAGCTCGCATGCCTCGTCGACGGCACGCTCGACGCCGACGTGCTCGACACGCTGCAGCGCCACCTCGGCGAGTGCGACGTGTGCTGTGCGCTGCTCGCCTCGCTCGCGCGCGTCGACTCGCCGGCCGAAGACACCGATGTCATCGCGCTGCGCGCGGGTGCGCAGCTCGGGCGCTACGTGCTGCGTGCGCGCCTCGGCCAAGGCGGCATGGGCGTGGTGTGGCGCGCCCGCGATCCCGAGCTCGATCGCGACGTCGCGATC
The DNA here is from genome assembly GCA_035550195.1 of Nannocystaceae bacterium. Taxonomy (GTDB): domain Bacteria; phylum Myxococcota_A; class Polyangia; order Nannocystales; family Nannocystaceae; genus Xiheibacterium. The sequence continues at coordinate 6,657 of DASZPU010000940.1, read as the reverse complement.
AAGGTGCTCGCCGGCGCGACGCTCGACGCGGACGCCGAGGCACGCTTGCTGCGTGAAGCGCAGTCGATGGCCCGCCTCTCCCACGCGAACGTCGTCGGCGTGAACGACGTCGGCGTGATCGACGGACGAGTTTTCCTCGCGATGGAGCTGATCGAAGGCGAGACGCTGCGCCAGTGGCTCGCACGCGGGCCGCATCCGCGTCACGAGGTGCTCGCGCGTTTCGTCGCGGCGGGTCGCGGGCTCGCCGAAGCGCACGCGCACGGCATCGTGCACCGCGACTTCAAGCCCGACAACGTGCTCGTCGGCCACGACGGCCGCGTGTGCGTCACTGACTTCGGCCTCGCGCGCGTGCAGGCACGCACCGAGATCTCCACGGAGCTCGACGCCGGTGATCCCGATCCCACCCGGCTCACGCGCACCGGTGCGTTCGTCGGCACGCCCGCGTACATGGCCCCCGAGCAATTCCATGGCCAGCCCAGCGACGCGCGCTCCGATCAGTTCGCGTTCTGCGTCGCGTTGTGGGAGGCGCTGTTCGGCGCGCGACCGTTCGCGGGCAAGAGCCTCGGCGAGCTCGCGCATGCGGTGATCTCGGGTGAGCTGCGCGAGCGTCCGCGCGACGTACGGATCCCCGCGGCGCTCGAGCATGCGCTGCGGCGCGGGCTCGCGCGCGAGCCTGCGCAGCGCTGGCCGGACGTGAACGCATTGCTGGCCGCGATCGCGACCGATCGCAGCGGGCCACGCCGTGTCCTCGCAGCCGCGGGGTTCGTGCTCGCCGGCACGCTGGCCGCGAGCTGGTACGTCGGGCGCGACAGCGACGCGCAGGCGATCGTGTGTACCGGCGCGAGCGCACGGCTCGCGGGTGTGTGGGACGACGAGCGCCGCACAGCGGTCGCGCAGGCGATTCGCGCGACCGGGGTCGTCTATGCCGAGACCACGATCGACGGCGTGAGCACGCGGCTCGATCGCTACACCGACGACTGGATCGCGATGCACACCGATGCATGCGAGGCCACCGCGCGCGGCGATCAGCCCGCCGCGACGCTCGACCTGCGCATGGCCTGTCTCGCGCGTCGGCGCGACGAGATCGCCGCGCTCGTGCAGGTGCTCGCCAGCGCCGACGCGGCGACGGTCGAGCATGCGATCGCGGCGGCGCTCGGGCTCACACCGGTCGCCGCGTGTGCGGACATCGAACGGCTGTCGATCGATCAGCCCGCCGATCCGCAGCTCGCCGCCGAAGTGCACGTGCAACGCGCCGCGCTGCTGCTCGCGTTCGCACGCGGCGTCGCCGGTGATCTCCGCGAGGGCAAGCGACTCTCGGAGCCGGTGGTCGCGAAGGCCGAGGCGCTGGGCTTCGCACCGTTCATCGCCGAAGCGCTGGTGACCCGCGGCGATCTGGCCTTCGAGCTCGGCGAGTACGCGCAGGCCGACACCGATCTGCAGCGCGCGTGGGACCTCGCGGTCGCGACGCGTGCCGATCACACTGCGGCGCGCGCAGCCACGACGCTGATCTCGGTCGAGCTCAAGCAGCTCGCGTACGACGACGCGCTCGCGTGGGGCAACCAGGCGATCGCGATGTCGGTGCGCGCGGGCAAGGACGACGAGCTCGAGGCCGAGGCGCGGATCGGCCTCGGCGTCACACGACTGCACCGCGGCGAGCTGGAGCTCGCGCAGCCGGAGCTCGAGCGCGCGCTGGAGATCCGTCGGCGCGTGCACGCCCCCGACGACGTGCGCATCGCAGCCAGCCTGCGCAGCCTCGGCGATCTCGCGGTCACGCGCATGGAGCTCGACGTCGCGCTCGGTCACTACCAGCAATCGGTCGCGCTCTTCGAAGCCGCGCTCGGCTGGGAGCACCCTTCGCTCGTCGCACCGGTGATGAACATGGGCGGCGTCTACTTTCGCAAGGGTCAGCTCGCGCCCGCCGAGGTGCTCTTCCGGCGCGCGCTGACGGTGCACGAGCACAGCCACCCCGCGGCGCATCCCGACCTCGTCATCATCCTCACCAACCTCGGCAACATCGAGCACGCGCAGGAGCACTGGGAGGCGGCGCTGCAGCACTACGCGCGCGCGCAGCAGGTCGCGCTGGAGCTGTTCGGCCCCGACCACGCGCAGGTCGGCATCGCACTCGTCAACGTCGCGAACACCAAGCTCGGCATGAAGGACTTCGAAGGTGCGCGCGCGGATTTCCAGCGCACGCTCGAGCTGTGGGAAGGCGATCTCGTCGACAACCCGTCGCTCGCCTACCCGCTCGTCGGGCTCGGCAGCGCGCTCGTGCAGCTCGGACGCTTCGCCGAGGCGGTGCCGCACCTCGAGCGTGCGCTCGTGATCCGCACGAAGTTCGCGACCGGCGAGATCGAGATGGTCGAGGTCGAGAGCGCGCTCGCAAAGGCGCTGTGGGAGCTCGGCAGCGATCGCCCGCGCGCGGACTTCATGAGCTGCACCGCGCGCGAGCGCACCGTGGCGCTGGGCAGCGCGCAGGCCGAGCGCGTCTCCGAGCTCGACACTTGGCTCGCCGCGCACGCGCCGTGACTACGCGCCCGGGCACTTGAACATGCCGGCCGCCTTCGTGCACGCCTCGGCGACCTTGTCGTTCTGGCCGGCCGCGATGCCCTTCTTCCACGCGTCGACCAGCATCGTGTAGGCCTTCGCGCCCTTGTCGAAGGTCTTGCACTCCGCGACCTTCGCCGCGTAGTCGTCGCACTCGGCCACTCCGAACGAGTCGTCGCTCGGTGCCGCCGCGACCTTGTCGTCGCCGCCACCACCTTGCTCGTCGTCCTTCTTCGTCGCGGCGGCTTGCTTGTCGCCCTTCTTCGCCTTCGCATCGACCTTGTGGCGGAACGCGATCGTGACCAGCTTCTTGTCCTTCACCTCGAAGTCCATCGGCTGCACGCTCACTTCGAAGCCTTCCTTCGCGTAGTAGCAGGCCTCGCCGGTGCAGCGGCTCTTCGTCCAACCGGCGCTGCCGAGCGACGACTCGAGCGCGGTCGCAGCATCGGCCTTCGCCTTCCACGTGTACGAGCGCACCTTGAGCTCCTCCGCGGAGGCCTCGCACACGCGCGACTGACCTTCCTCGAACGGCAGGCTCATCTCCTTCCACGGCGAGGGCAGCTCGACCGCTTTTTCACAGCCGTTGCCGAAGTTGCTGCGGCCACATGCCGCGAGCACAGCGAGCGCGGCGAGACACACGAAGCGGTGATGCATGACGGATCGGCTCCTTCGAGGCGGGTCGACCCGGCCTCGCGTCAACAGACACGCGCCGATCCGGGGTGGCGCACGAAGGTGCGCGTCAGCTCGGCCAGCCGCAGCGCGCGTTGTCGGACACCGCGCCACACACCATGCCGTCGGGGCAGATCTGGCCGTCGCTGCAGTCGAGCATGCAGTCGTGCCCCCAGCAGATCGCCGGCGCGTCGCCGGTGAGCGGCGGCTCGCAATCGCTGGTGTGCACGCACCAGTGCGAGCACCACGAGATCGGTGGATCGCTCGCGACGACGCAATCGTCGTAGCCGCGCGGACACGGTGCACCTTCGGGATCGCACGCAGGATACGGCACCAGCGGATCGCCCGACTCCGATCCCGGGTCGCTCGTGCTGCTCTCGCCGGGATCCGATGTCGACGACGACTCACCGGCGCTGTTCGACACGCTGCTCGTCTCGCCCGTGGTCGCGCTCGCGCTCGTGCTCGCGCTCGTGTTGCTGGTCACGCCGCTCGACGCGCTTCCACTCTCGCCCACGCTCGCGTCCGTCGTGCCTTCGGCCTCCGGCACGAACTCGGGATTGCGCTCGCGGCAGCCTGCGAAAAAAAGCAGCACACCGAGCACGCCCCACCACGCGCGAGCCATTTCGACATGGTAGCGCCACCTCCAGGCGCATGCGATACTCGGAGCATGTCGGTGCGCACCGTTCGCCTCGTGGGCGTCGTCGCGATGGCGTTTGCGGCCTGGGGCTGCGATCCGAAGGCGAGCAGCTCCGGCTCGGGTGACGAATCGGACTCGGGCGACGAGCACGAGCACGACGTCGAGTCGGGCTGCGCCGCGGAGACGCGCGACGACGAGTACACGCTGGGCATGGAGAAGACCGGCACCGCGGTGCGCGTGCGCTTCGTCGATGCACTGCCGGCCCCGCCGGATCGCGGCGACAACACCTGGACGATCGAAGTGCTCGACCTCGCGACCGGCATGCCGCTCGACGACGTGTCGCTCGTGGTCGAGCCCTACATGCCGGATCACATGCACGGCACGTCGATCGAGTGCGACGTCACCGACATGCCCGAGCCCGGCGAGCTGCACCTCGAGCCGGTGAACTTGTTCATGCCCGGGCTGTGGGAAGTGCGATTGCACTTCACGCTCGCCGATCAGACGACCGATCGCGTCGACTTCAGCTTCTGCGTCGATCCTTAGGATCCGCGCCTAGCTAGTCCCAGACGCAGCGCACGACCGAGAAGAGCTCGGTGCAGCTCATGCCGTCGGGGCAGGTCTGGCCGTCGCTGCAGTCGAGCGCGCAGCTGTTGCCCGACGGGCCCGCGCACACGACCTCGGCATCGCCGGTGAGCGGAGCCTCGCAGTCGTCGGGCGTCTCGCAGTAGTGGCTGCACCACGACACACCTGCGGGATCGATGCACTCGTCCCAACCGCGCGGGCAGTCCTCGTCGTTGCACGACGCATACGGCACGACGCCACCGCCATCGCTGGTGCTCTCGGCGTCGCTCGAGCTCTCCGTGCTCGTCGTGGTGCCGAACGTCGTGCTCGTGCTCGTCAGCGTCGTGCTCGTGCCGCTCGCTTCGCTGGTCGCAGGCATGCCGCCGCTGGTGCTGCCGTCCGACGTCGTGAGCACGGCATCGGGCATGAATGCGGGATTGCGTTCCCGGCATCCGCCTGTGAAGAGCACCGCTACGAGGATCCCGTGCGCTCGCCCGAAGCCCACGATCGCGATGGTAGCACCTGTTCGAGCTGCCAGGCCTGCACGGCGAGCTGGCGACGCGCGTGCTGCAGTGCGCTGCGAGCGTGCGCGATCGACAGCCCCGCCATCACCACGATGGCGAGGTTGGTCACCACCAGGGTCAGCTCCGACGCGATCGGGGAGAAGCTCACGATCGAGGGATGGATCGTGATCGCATCGGGCGCGAAAGAGAACATCGGCGCGATCACGCCCGTGCGTTCGAGCAGCCAGGGTGCGAGCACGGAGAGTGCGCCGAGCACCGTGAGCGTACGAACGTGACGTCGCTCGCGGAACGCGTACATGCCGGTGGTCGCCGCGACGAGCCCGGGGACCAGCACGAACACGCCGAAGAGACGGGTTGCGAGGCCCATGAGCAGCGCCTGCAGGCCGCCGATGACGAGCACGTCGACGGTGCCGACGCCCGTCTTCGTGCGTCGGATCGACAGCGCCACGATCGCGACCATGAGCGCGAGCATCGCGGCATAGAGCGCGGGCTCGCGCAGACCCATCGCGATCGGTGCCGCGAAGAACACCAGCCACGCCGCGCCGACGAACGCACCGATCTTCGCCTGACCGCGGGCTTCTTCGAGCTCGGCGGTGCGCAGACGTTCGTCGACCTCCGGGGGAGCGTGACGCGGCGGACGCAGGAAGAGCACGCCGAGCGTGCCGAGCGCGTCGGGGTTCTCGGGATCGAACGCGAGCGCCCGACCGACTTCGCGCATCGCTTCTGCGCGTGCGCCGTGATCATGATCGGCCTTGGCGGCGAGCTCGGCCGCACTCGCGGCGTGCTCGCGCGCGAGCGCGCGACGGCGCTGGAGATCGCGATCGCCGTCGAGGTAGCGCTCGATCGCGGCGACGAGCTCGCGCACGTCTTGCTGACGACGCGCGGGCTCGGTCGCGGTCGCGCGCATGCACACCGCTTCGAGCTCCGGGGGCACGTCGCGCTCGGGCGCACGCAGACGCGCACGCGCGTCGGCACCCGCGAGCGTCGACGCGATCATGTCGGCGTCGGGCGCTCGCGCGTGCAACGGCTGCAGCGTGAGCAGCTCGTACAGCGTGGCGCCCAATGCATAGACGTCGGCGCGACGATCGACGCTGTGCCCCGTGTTCGCGAGCTGCTCGGGCGGCATGTAGCCCAGCGTGCCGAGCACGCTGCCGTGGGCGGTCTGGTGCGTCGCGGTGATCGGCGGACTGCTGTCGAGCGCGGGCTCGGACGCGCCGAGCACCTTCGCGATGCCCCAGTCGAGTACGTAGACCTCGCCGTAGTCGCCGAGCATCACGTTGGCGGGCTTGAGATCGCGATGGATGACGCCGTGATCGTGCGCGTACACGATCGCCTGGCACACCTGCAGGAAGTCGGTGAGCAGACGACGACGACCGAAGTGCTCGCTCGCAGTCGCATCGCCGGCGACGAGCTTCAGGATCACTTCGGCGAGCGTGGTGCCGTTGACCCGCTTCATCGTGAACCACGGCACCTGCTCCACCGCGCCGACGTCGTACACGGGCACCACCGCGGGATGCTCGAGCCGACTCTGCATCCGTGCCTCGCGCAGGAATCGTTCGTGTGAGCCGCCGCCCTCGCGCAGCGTCTTGAGTGCGATGTCACGGCCGAGCACGAGATCGGTGCACAGCCGCACCTCGCCCATGCCGCCGCGCCCGATGAGTCGATCGACGCGATAGCGCTCGGCGAAGCGCGACTGCTCGCTCGGTTGCGCGGCGACCTGCA
>DASZPU010000939.1:0-11244 GCA_035550195.1 Nannocystaceae bacterium | reverse complement strand
AAACTCGCAGGACGAGCACGAGTAGGAAGGGATCCGACCGTTAAACAGCCCCGTCAGCCCTTCGAGCGTGCCTCGGCCGCGCCACCTCGAGCGCGCCGCCGACCGAAGCGCTGAACGATTACTCGGTCACGCTCCTAGCGCTTCGCGCCCTTCTTGCCGGCCTTCTTCGCGGCAGGCTTCGCCGGCTTCGCGGCTTTCTTCGCGGCGGGCTTCTTCGGCGCCGGCTTCTTCGCGGCCTTCTTCGCAGCGGGCTTGGCCGGCTTCTTCGCGGCTTTCTTCGCAGCCGGCTTGCTCGCCTTCTTCTTGCTCGACGTCTTCGCAGCGGGCGCAGGCGCGTCGGCCGGCGGTGCTTCGGCCTTCCAGATGCCGAACGCCGCACCCGTCGGATCACGCAGGATCGCACCGGCACCGAACCCGGGCGCTTCCATGTACTCGACGATGATCTCCGCACCGGCCGTGCGTGCGCGCGACACCGTGTCGTGCACGCTGTCGACGGTGACGTACGGCAGCCACATCGTCGGCGCATCGGGCATGCCTTTGTGCTGCATGCCGGCACCGGGTTGCTGCGGCGACGCGATCATCGTGTACAACGCATCGCCCTGCGGCACGTCGTTGTAGCTCCACCCGAACAGATCCTGGTAGAAGGCCTTCGCGAGGCTGGTGTCGTCGGTGTGGAGCTCGAGGTGAACGAACGCGCCCTGCATGACGATCTTCTACTACGAGCGCAGCGCAGCGCTCAATGGGGCACGCTGCGATCGAGCTCGCGATATTCGAGGGTGTGGATCGCGAGCGCGAGCCCGAGCGACGGGTGGTCGAGCTCGACCCGCTTCGGCGTCGCACCGGGTGCGAGCCCATCGGGCCAGCGCACGCGATCGGCCGCAGCGTCGCGATGTCGGCCCCAGACCCGTTCGTAGAGCTTTCCGGCCGCCCAGCGCTCCTCGATGCGCACGCGCTCGCCCTTTTCGTCCGTGACGCGACGGCGATGCCATCCGTCCGCGCGCGCGGTCGTGGGACGGTCGTCGAGCCAGGCGCGATGGATGTCGAGCAGCACCGCCTCCGCGGGTGCAGGCAACGGTGCGTCGATGAAGCGCTCGACGCTCACCTCGGCACCACGTTGTCGCACGGCGAACGCCTTCGTGCCCATCGGGGTGAGCCCGAGCAGCAACAGCTCGTCGCCGCTCACCTGCACCACCGCGTCGAAGCGGGCAGGTCGGCCGTCGTGCTGCGCGATCACGGTTTGCCGCGCGAGGAAGCCGGGTCCGTTCGCGTGCATCGGCGGCAACGCGGGTGGGCCGGATGGACGACACGCGGCCAGCGCGAGTGCGATCGCGGCTGCGCGTCTCATCGGTCCTCCCGATCGATCGACATCGCGGCGAGTGGTGCGAGCAGTGCCGCGAGTGCGACACCGATCGCGACGGTGAGCCCGAGCCCACCGATCGCGGGGCTCTTCGACGTGCCGAGCACGCCGAACGACCACACCGTCGTCGCGCACGCGATCGCGATGCCGAGCACGGTCTGCGGCCGTGATCGCGGGGCGCGGGCGGCTTCCGCCATGAACACACCGTAGTCGACGCCGATGCCGAGCACGAGCAGGCACGCGACCAGGTGCATCAGGTGGAGTTGCACACCGGCCCACGCGAGCATACCCAGCGCAGCGGTGCCCGCGAGCGCGGCGGGCAGCAGCGTCGCGAGCACGCGATCGATGCGGCGCCAGCGGATCGCGAGCAGCACCACGACCGCGAGCATGCCGAGGGCGACCGCGAACGTGGTGGCCTCGCGGTGCTCGCGTGCGAGCGCCTCGACGAAGCGGCGTTGATCGAACCAGCTCGCGCCGGGCACTTGCGCGGCCGCCTCGGCGAGCGCCGCGGTGTCGGCGTCGGCGCGCACGAACGCGACGACTGCGGCTCCGTCGTCGCGCTCGATCACGAACGGGCGCACCAGCGCGCCGAGGCCGGTGGCTTCGAGCTCGGCGAGGCCGAGCGGCCCGGGATCGGCGGTGGCCTGCGGATCGGCGAAGCGGCGGGGATCGAAGCCGGCCTGCGCGAGCGCGGCGCGCAGGCGATCGGCGAGCGCCGGGCTCGCGTGCACCCGCTCGAGGCTCGCGTCCTGCGTCGCGCGTGCGCGCAGGAGCACGCCCGCGCCGCGCACCGACGCGACCAGACCGGCGTCACGCAGCCGCGTCCACAGCTGGTCTTGGACTGCGAGCGCGTCTTCGACGGTCGCGCCGCGGCACAGCAACAGGCGACCGACTTCGATCGGCTCGACGCGCGCGCGCACGCGTTGGTCCTCGTCGTGGAAGACCGGGAGCTGCGAGTCGAGCGCGCGCACGTCGTCGACCCATTGCGCGCGGGTGAGGCCGCCGATGCCGATCGCACCGACGACGATCGCGAGGATGACGATGGCGCGCGGGCGTGCAGCCGCGCGACCGAGCACGCGCTCGATCGCGAGCGCGAACGCAGGCTCGCGCGGCGTCGTGCGTGGCAGCCACGGACGCACGAGCACGCGCGTGGTGACGAGCGCCGTGACGACGCCGGTCGCCGCGAACATGCCGATCTCGCGGAGGCCGGGCAGACCGGCGACGAGCAGCGCCGCGAACGCGACGATGGTGGTGGCGCTCGCGAGCCACAAGCCCGACCACACCACGTCTTCGCGCGCGTGCGCATCGCGGCCATCGTCGTGATCGGCGGCGAAGTGGTGCGAGAAGAGATGCACCGGATAGTCGACGCACACGCCGATGAGCGTGCTGCCGAACGCGAGCGTGAGGCCGTGGATGCGACCGTGCAACAGCAGCGTCACCGCGGTCGCGACCAACATGCCCGCGATGATCGGCACCGCGGCGAGCAGCAGCGCGCGCAAGGAGCGATAGGCGAGCAGCAAGAGCGCGACGACGCCGAGCGAGGAGATCGTCGAGAGCAGCTGCACGTCGCTACGGATCGCGCGCTCGGACGCGATCGCAAAGCGATGCAGCGCGCTGCGCTCGATGGTGACGCCTTCCTTCGCGCTCAGCTCGGCGACCAGCGCCGTGATCGCGTCGTCGAGCGCGAGCTGGTGCTTGCCCTCGAACGGACCGTGGCGCGTGGTGACCAGCAGGATCGCGGCGCGACCGTCGGCGCTGACCAGGCGATCGCCTTCGACCGACACGCCGCGCTGCGTCTCGCCGAGCTCGTGCAGCAGCGCGGGAAAGACCAGCAGTGGATCGTCGGCCGCGACGCGCTTCACCGCGGCGCCGCTCGGACGCGCGAGCTCCGTCTTCAGGTGCGCGGCCGCCCGCGCGAGCCCTTCGTCGGAGAGCCGCTCGTCGACGCGCAGCGGATCGCGATCGACGAACCGCCACCGCCGCGGGAAGTAGAGCTCGTACAGCGTCTCGCCGACGTTGCTCGGTGCACCGTCGGTGACGCGCTCGACCTCCTCGTTCACGATGAGTCGATCGCCGAGCGTGCGTGCGACCGCGAGCGCGTGCGCGAGATCTTCGTGCTCGACGGTGAACACCATCGTGCGCGCGGGCTCGCTGGTGCCGAGCTCTTCGATCCACCGCGAGTCGGGCCCGCCACCATCCACCGCGAACTGCGTGATCGCGGTGCTGACCTTCATGCGCGTCGCGAGCAGCACCGCACACGCGGCGAGCACGAGCAGCACGACGGCAGGCCAACGCGAGCGGACCGGAGGAAGCACGAGCGCGCCACGATAGCGCGCGTCAGGCACACCAGGCGAAGGTCCAGGTGTAGCAAGCGAAGATCCACAGGCCGAGGCCGGCGCCGAGCATGATCGCGTCGCCCGGCGAGGAGCCGACGCGCCGCCGGTCGTGACGGCTGACCGTGCAGCGCAGGGTCGCGGTAGAGTGCGGTCGTGATCGCCCGCGTGCCGGCCGAGCTCACCGAGCTACTCGGCATCACGGTCATCGCCTACACGGTGTTGTTGCTGGCGCTCGCGCTGTGGACGCGCAGCCGCATCAAGGACCACGAGGACTTCCTCGTGGCGGGGCGGCGGCTGCCGTTGCACCTCGCGTGGGCGACGATCCTCGCGACGTGGTTCGGCGCGAGCGCGTTGCTCACGTCGACCGATACGGTGCGCGCGAAGGGGTTGATCGGGGCCGCGCTCGATCCGATCGGCGCCGGGCTCACGCTGCTGCTCGCGGGTCTGCTGCTCGCGCGGCCGTTGTGGGAGATGAAGCTGCTGACGCTCGCGGATTTCTACGGTCGCCGCTTCGGCACGAAGACGGAGCGCTTGGCGGCGTTGCTGATGATCCCGACGTACTTCGGGTGGATCGCGGCGCAGTACGTCGCGCTCGCGCACCTGCTCGAGCTGGTGTTCGGGTTGGATCCCGCGATCGGGGTCATCTTGGTCGCGATCGTCGGGCTCGTGTTCACGTTGCTCGGCGGCATGTGGTCGGTGACGCTGATCGATGCGGCGCAGATCTTCATCGTCGCAGTCGGGCTCGTCGTGCTCACCGGTAGCGTGCTGGGCGATCTCGGTGGTGGATCGATCCTCGCCGGGCTCGCGAAGGTGGGCACCGACACGCCGCCCGAGAAGCTGGTGCTCGTGCCCACCGAGGATCTCGCGGCGTTCGTCGCGTGGATCGGCGTCGTCGCAGTCGGTGCGTTGGGGAATCTGCCGGGGCAGGATCTGACGCAGCGCATCTTCGCGTCGCGCTCGGCGAGCACGGCGGTGTGGGCGTGCCACATCGCGGCGCTGCTCTACTTCGTGCTCGGCGTGCTGCCCTTGGCGCTCGGGCTCGCAGCCGATCTCGTCGCGCCCGAAGGCTCGGCGGGCAAGGCCACGATGGCACTGCTCGCGGGCCTGTTCCTGTCGCCGTGGGCGGCGGTGTTGTTCGTGCTCGCGGTGATGTCGGCCGTGCTCGCGACCATCGATTCAGCGCTGCTCTCACCGGCGTCGGTGCTCGCGCAGAACGTGATCGCACCGCGCTGGCCGAAGCTGGATTTGCTGATGCTCAATCGCTGGGCGGTGCTCGGCGTGACGATCGCATCGGTCATCACCGCGTTTCTCGGCGAGAGCGCGTACTCGCTGCTCGAGAGCGCCTACTCGATGGGCCTCGTATCGCTCTTGGTGCCGCTGCTCATGGGCCTCCGCACGAAGCTCGGCGGCGAGAAAGCGGCGCTCGCCTCGATGATCACGGGCACGCTCTTGTGGTGCCTGCACTACGGCCTCGGTTGGGAGACATTCTTCTCGCCATTGATCGATCCACTCGGCCTACCACTACCGATGGCGATGACGAGCGCCGCCGCAGGCCTCGTCGCCTATCTCGTGGTGGCGCACCGCGAATCACGAACACTCGCGTACGGCACGGTCGCGTGAAACGAAAAAAGGGTGACCACGCGTGGTGGCCACCCTTTTCGGTGATGAGCTGATTCGAAAGAATCAGTCCATGCACACGCCGCCACCGCTGGAATCGCCGTGGGAGCAGTGGGTGTCGTAGTAGCCCTTCACCATGGTGGGATCCATGCCGGTGGCGCTACCGTCGAGGTGACCGGTGCGGCACATGAGGCCCGCCTCGGAGAAGCCGGCGCACGCCTCGAGGCACGCGTCGTCGTCGGCGTACGACATCGAGCCGCCCACGCCACCGTCGCAGTTGGTCTGGAACAGGTCGCAGTAGGCCTCGCACTCGGCCGAGGCACCGCCGCTGCTCGAGCCGGTGTCGGGCGTGCCGCTGCTCTCGGACTCGCTGCCCGAGGACTCGGTGGCGTCGGTCGTCATCGTCGTGCCGGCGGTGCTCGACTCCGACGAAGCGTCGGTGGTGAGCGTCGTGCCGGCGGTGCTCGACTCCGAGCCGGACTCGGCCGAGGTGACGGTCGTGGTCGGGCCGGTCGTGGTGTTGTTGGTGGTTTCGCCGTCGTCATCGCCGCCGCAAGCGAAGGCAGCGAACGAGGTCAGCAGTGCAAGGGTACGAATACGCATGGTTGGTCAGGTCCTTTCGAACAAATGGCGAAGGAGAGGCTGGAGTCTGGGCGGAGTGGTTCCGCAACGCAAGACGTCGGCGATCGCGATCGACTGCGGAGCTGGGCCGCGACGACACGCTCGCTGCGGGTTTCGGCAGGCCTCGCGTGACGCGACGCGCCGAAACGACGCCGCAGACCACCAAGCGAGCGCGATCGGGGTTCATCCCACTGCACGTACGGCCAGCCGCGATCGCGCGCGCAGAGCATCATGGCGGGGCAGGCGACGCGACATTCATGTCGTGCCTTGCGGCTCGCGGCCCCCTCGACACCAACGCTCGGTCGCGTCGTCGACCGGATAGTAGGTCTCGATGCGCAGCTCGTGCGCGGTGAGATCGATGGGCGTGCCGAGCGAAGCGATGGTCGTGAAGAAGCGCAGCTCGAGATCGCCGCGCCGCAGATGCACCGGGATCAAGAGTCGCGGCTCGCTCTGCGTCTGCGTGCGCGAGCTCGGCAATGCACCGTAGCCCGCGATCACGCTCAACAGCGATGCGGGTCCGTCGGGCGCATGATCTTCGAACGCTTCGCGCCGCAGTCGCTCGAGCGTCGCGCGTGCGACCTCGTCGAAGTTCACCAGGCTCCGCCGAAATCCTCCGGGGTGGAACACGAGCAACATCGCGTTGCCACTGGTCTCCGCGATCACCTGCGGATCGATGAACTCCGTCATGATGCGCGTCGCCGATTCGTTGCCCATCATCACGCGCCAACGACGATCGACCACCACCGCGGGATACGGTTGGTTGCGCGCGAGGATGAGCTCGAGCGCGCGTCGCAGCTCGCCCATCTCCGGCGCCGCGAGCTCGCGCTCGCGATACACCGGTGCGTAGCCGGCCGCGAGCAACCAGCGATTGCGCTCGCGCAGCGGCACCTCGAGCGCCGACGCGAGCACGAGCACCATCTCGCGGCTCGGCGCCGACTTGCCGGTCTCGACGAAGCTGAGATGCCGCGTCGACACCTCCGCTTGCTCGGCCAACGCGAGCTGCGACAGACCTCGCGTCAGTCGCCACTGCCGCACCAGTCGACCCACGGGCTGGTCGTCCTCCGCCGCGTTCATCGCCGACAACCTAGCGCCCGCCGGTCGCGCCCGACATGACCTCCGACGTCATGGCGACAGCACGCGCCCGGAGACACGCTGCCGCCACTTCCGACGGAGGTCTTCGATGCGCAAGCCGGTCATCGCCATGGTGTTCGTCCCGTTCTTCGCTTACTCGCTGTGGGTCGCCGCGACGCATGGCCCACTGGGCTGGGTGACGCTCGCCGGGCGCGATCCGTGGGCGCTGCAGCTGCTGCTCGATCTCGCGATCGCGCTGTTCGTCGTGGGCGGTCTCGTCGTGCGCGACGCGAAGGCGCACGGCCGCAATCCGTGGCCATGGGTGGTCGGAACCGCGTTGCTCGGCTCGATCGCGCCGATGATCTACGCGCTCGTGCGCCCGCGCGACGGGTCACGCTGACACGCGACGCCGCGACACAGCCGGGAAAGCTTGCGCCAGTGTGCGCCGCGAAGAGCACGAGCGTCGCGGGGCGATCGATCCCCATGCTCCGATCATGCGTCGCCACTCGTGGGGACTCGGTCTGGGCATCGCGCTGGCGGTTCCGAACCTCGCGAGCGCCGACGATCGACCACAGGTCGTGTTCGTCGACGAGGCCGGCAACCCGGTCGCATCGACGAGCACCACCACCGTGGTGCCGCCGACGCCGGTCGGTGCGACGACGACGGTGACGACTGCACCCGGGACCACCGTCGCGACGACGACGACGAGCGGCACCACCGTCACGACGACGTCGACCGTCGTCACGCAGACGCGCGTGCCGACCTACGCACCGCAACCGCAGCCCTACATGGCTCCCAAGCCGCCGCCGAAGACGACGTGGTTCGGCGTGTCGCTCGGCGCCGTCGCGACGCCGTTCGCCTCGCCGTCGTATCTGCGCGCGAACGACAAGCTCGGCACCAATCGATTCCGTGCGTGTCTCAAGCCCGGCGATCAGAAGTTCTGCAGCTCGCTGGCCGGCTTCGATGCGCGCGTCAACATCTTCAACGCGAGCGGCCTGTGGGACTACCCGCGTTGGGTCGGCTACTTTCGCACGGGCTTTCGGGCCGGGCGCGCGCAGTTCGAGCCGCAAAACGGTGGCTCGTATCAAAACGGCGAGGCCACGTCGCTCAGCTACTCGACGGTGCCGATCTTCTTCGGCGGCAGCGTGTACGCGTTCAAGCGCTTCCCGATCCGTCCGTATGCGGGCGGCGGTGTCGGCATCGACGTGACGCGCACGTCGTACACGGTGCACGGTCAGCGCGGCGTGACGCAGACCAGCGTGCGCCCCGGCCTCGAGCTGCATGCCGGCATCGAGGCGCGCATCACCAACTACGTCGCGGTCACCTTCGAGGTGCAGCAGCTGTGGAGCATGCGGCATCGCGTGCAGAACCTCCCCGCGATGTCGACCTCCGCGTTGACGCTGATGGGCGGCGTCTCGGTGAGCTTGCCGTCGCCGGCCGCGGGCCAGCGCTGGTTCCGGTAGACTCTCGCGCGTGACGGCGCGCCTCGTTTCGTTGCTGGCGTTCGCGGCGTGCACGCGCGAGCCCGCAGCCGCGCCGACGCAGAGCGAGCCGCCGCCCGTCGTCGCGCCCACGCCGGCGCCGGTCGAGGTCGTGCCGCCACCGAAAGCGCCGCCCGTGGTCGCGCAGCAGGAGGAGCCCGTGGACGAAGAAGAGACGCCCGCGCTCGACATCGAGTACGTGCCGACGCCCGACAACGTGGTCACCGTGATGCTCGACACCGCGAAGGTGACGAAGCGCGACATGGTGATCGATCTCGGCTGCGGCGACGGACGGCTCTTGATCGGAGCGGCGCGTCGCGGTGCGCGGGGCTACGGCGTCGATCTCGATCCGCAGCGCATCCGCGAGGCGCGGGCGAACATCGAGAAGGCCGGCGTCGGGCACCTCGTCACGGTCGAGCAGCGCAACATCTTCGACGTCGATCTGAGCCCGGCCAGCGTCGTCACGCTGTATCTGCTGCCGTCGCTCAACGTGAAGCTCATCCCGCAGCTCGAGCACCTGAAGAAGGGTGCACGCATCGTCTCGCACGACTTCGACATGGAAGGCGTCGAGTACGACGACGTCATCACGGTGATCGCGAAGCACCATCGTCCGCCGCCCGAGACGCGCGAGCACTACGTGTATCTGTTCACGTCGCCGCTGAAGAAGACGCCGCCCGCCAAACCGTGAGCGCGCGCGACGAAGACACGCCGATCGATCCGCGGGGCGAGACGCGGCTCGAGATCGACGACATGACGCCGGACGGTACGAGCGCGCGCGAGGCCCTCGCGCCGCTGCGCTTCTACGGGCGCTACGAGGTGCGCGCGCGGCTGGGTGCGGGCGGCATGGGCACGGTGTACCTCGCACGCGATCCGGATCTCGATCGCGACGTCGCGATCAAGGTGCTGCATCCCGATGTCGCCGAGGAGCACCGCGAGCGCCTCTTCGCAGAGGCCAAGACGATGGCGCGGCTCGTCCATCCCAACGTGGTCGCCGTGTTCGATCTCGGCGAGCAGGACGGACAGGTATCGGCTACGCCAACCCACACGGGCTCGGCTTCGTCGCTCCCACAGGTGTTCGTCGCGATGGAGCTCGTGCGCGGTGGCACGTTGCGGCAGTGGCTGCAGCGCGAGCGCCCCGACTGGCGGCGCATCGTGCTCGCGTTCCGCGATGCCGCGCGGGGGCTGCATGCCGCCCACCGCGAAGGCATCGTGCATCGCGACTTCAAACCCGACAACGTCCTCGTCGGCGAGCGCGGCGAGGTGAAGGTCACCGACTTCGGGCTCGCGCGCGTGCGCGATGCTCCGACCGGCGCAGCCGCGGAATCGATCGGCGTCGGTCGCCGCGATCTCGGCGTCACCGACAACAAGCTGTGCGGCTCGCCGCCGTACATGGCACCCGAGACGATCCGCGGCGCGGGCAGCAACGCACGCGCCGATCAGTTCAGCTTCGCGGTGTCCTTGTACGAGTGCATCGGCGGCGCGCTGCCGTTCGCGGCCGACTCGGTCATCGCACTCTTCGCGCAGATCACCAGCGGACAGCGGCGGCCGCGGCCCGACGTGCGCGTGCCGGCGCGGCTGTGGAAGGTGATCGATCGCGGGCTCGAGCGCGAGCCGGCGAACCGGCACGCATCGATGGCGGCGCTCGCCGACGCGCTCGACGAGTGCCTGGTGCCGCGCTGGCGTCGCTACGCTGCACCGCTCGTCGCGGCCGGGCTCGTCGGCGCCGCAGTGACCGGTGCGGTGCTCGGACAGTCCGAGCCGTGTCGTGGCGCGCAGGCGCGGATCGACGGTGCATGGAACGAGACGCGCGCGCACGCGGTCGACGAGGCCTTGCGCGCGAGCAATCTGCCGTATGCCGACGACACGCGTGCGCGTGTGCGTGCGCGACTCGACGACTATGCGGGCGCATGGGTCACCGCGCACACCGCTGCGTGCGAGGCCACGCACGTCGATCGCGTGCAGTCCACCGCGGCACTCGACGCGCGCGTGCGTTGTCTCGACGAGCGCCGCGCAGCATTGATGCGCACGGTCGAGCTGCTCGAGCATCCCGACGCCGACATGGTCGAGCACGCCGTCGCGATGGCGGCCGCGTTGCCGTCGCTGTCACGCTGTGCCGATGCCAGCACGATGCAATCGGAGTTCGCACCGCCCGACGATCCCGCCGTGGCCGGCGAGGTCGATGCGCTGCGCGAGCTGCTCGCGGGTCCGCGCGCGAAGCTGAAGGCCGGTCGCCACGAAGAAACGCTCGCCGACGTCGAGCCGTTGCGCGCGCGCGCCGACTCGCTGGGCTACGCCCCGCTGCGCGTCGACACGCGGCTCGTGCACGCGCAAGCGCTGGCCCAGCTCGCGCGCTATGCCGAGGCGGAGCGTGAGCTCGTCGAGACCTACGAGCTCGCGATCGCGATCGATCACCAGCTCGCGATCGCGGAAGCCACCGAAGATCTCGCGTTCGTGGTGGGCTTCCATCTCGCCCGCCCCGACGCGGGCAAGGCGTGGGGCGTGGCCGCCGAGGGCTACGCGCGGCGCATCGATCCCGAGGGCACGGAGCTCGCGGTCGCCGAGAACAGCGTGGGCATCGTGCTCGCGACGTCGGGCGACATCGCCGGCGCCGTGCCGCGCTTCGAGCACGCGCTCGCGATCTGGGAGGCGCAGCCGGGTCGCGGCACCGAGATCGTCAACGCGCTCAACTCGCTGGGCAACGTGCGCTCGCTGCAGGGCGATCTCGCGGGCTCGCTCGCGCTGCTGCGACGCGCCGAGGCGA
>DASZPU010000938.1:0-24015 GCA_035550195.1 Nannocystaceae bacterium | reverse complement strand
CCGGTTGCCGAGCCGCAGACGGCGTAGTCATGATGGTGGCGTGCGCCGTGCGCTCGCGCTGCTGTTGCTCACCGGTTGTGGACGCACGGCGCTCGCGGCCGAGGGCAGCGTCTATGCCTGGGATCCGCCCGACGCGAACGTCGGTGTGATCGTCACCGCGGGCTTCCAGATCGAGACGCGCTCACGCAGGTGCGAAGGCATGCGCGAGCTGGATCGCGAGCTCGCGGCCGTGCGCGAGATCGCCGGCGAGCTCGGGCTCGACATCGCGTTCCACTTCGAGGATCGCGGCGGCATCGTCTTCGACGACGTCGCGCAGCACGACGTGGTCGTCTATCACGACGGCGGGTGGAGCAACCCGGGCGAGCCCGAGACGCTCGCGACGCTGCGCGAGCTCGCGGACGCCGGTCGACCGCTCATGTTCGTGGGGGACGACGTCGCGAAGCATGCCTCGCGCACCGCAGCGCAGTACGGAGACCCGACGCTCTTCCAGCTCGCGGAGCTCGACGTGTACATCGACAACGGCGACTTCGGTGACGGCGCGACGGTGGTCGACGCGGATCATCCGGTGATGGACGGACCCGCCGGCGTCGTGTCGGCCTTCGAGTACGCGCGCGACATCGATCTCGCCGCGAACGGCGAGCGCGCGGCGACGCTGATGGAGATCGAAGGCAGCGGTTGGCCGGCGGTGTGGGTCACCGAGATCGAACTGCGCCGCACGATGGTCATGATGGCGAGCGCGTACACGGCCGCCGCATGCCCGGTCTCGGACGAGCCCGGCCTCGCGAGCCTGCATGCATTGCTCGGCAACGGACTGCTATGGCTGTTGCGCGAGAACGGCTAGACTCTCGTGGATGACATGTCGTGATGCTT
This sequence comes from Nannocystaceae bacterium, assembly GCA_035550195.1. Classification (GTDB taxonomy): domain Bacteria; phylum Myxococcota_A; class Polyangia; order Nannocystales; family Nannocystaceae; genus Xiheibacterium. Next base: position 23,145 of record DASZPU010000938.1, on the reverse strand, counting down.
CGTTCGTCGCCCTGCTCGTGCTCGGCGCAGGTTGTTTCGCGCCCACCCACACCGACGGTCAGAACGAGAGCGAGGGCTCGGGCACCGGCGACACCACCGGCACGAGCGCGACCACGGCCAGCACGAGCGCGACGACGGCGACGAGCACGAGCGCGACGACGGCGACGACCGCGAGTGATGCGACCGATCCCGGCACCGAAACGACCGACGCACCCGACACCGGATCGACGATGAGCGAGGAAGAGTCCGGCGATCCCGGATGTCCCGCGCCCAACGTCTGCGTCGACGCGGCGCCCGAAGGTTGGTCCGGACCTGCGGTGCTGTTCCGTGGCGACGCCGCCGGTCGACCGCCGGTGTGCGCGAGCCCGTATCCCGTGCACGAGCTCGATGGGTTCGGCGATCTCGACGTGCCCGCCGGCACGTGCGACTGCGATTGCACGCCGCCCGACGACGCGCACTGCGACGGCGGCAGCGTCATCTACAACGTCTCGGACGCGACCTGCAACACCACGGACACGATCTTCACGATCTCCGACGGCTGCGCCGAATTCGGCGGCGAGTACTTCAGCGTTCGGTACTTCGAGTTCGACGCGAGCGACGTGCAGGTGTTCGGCAGCGATTGCGAGCCGGTCGCGCAGGAGAACATCCCGCCGGCCACGCATCAATCGTTGGTGCTCGCGTGCGGCGGCGCGAGCGAGGCCGGCACGTGTGCGACCGGCGTGTGCGTGCCCGAGCCCGCGTCGCCGTTCCAGGATCGCTTGTGCATCTGGCAGGACGGCGACGTCGAGTGCCCCGCCGACACCGGCTACACCGCGAAGGAGGTCGCGTTCGATTCGCTCACCGACGATCGCGAGTGCAGCACGTGCTCGTGTGGCGCGCTCGGTGGCAGCTGCGGCGCACCGACGGTGACGCTGCGTGCCGACAACGGCTGCAACGGCACCGCCGGCATCACGCTCGACGACGGCGAGTGCGGACAAGCCGGCGTCGCGGCGAACTCCGCCGAGCTGACCGCGGCGGTCGATCCGTCGTGCACACCGGCGGGCGGCGAGCTCGGTGGCGAAGTCACGGAGAACGGCGCGCACACGATCTGCTGCACGCGCTGATTGGAGATCCGTTCGGGAATCGAACCCGCATCTCGAGGACTGCAGCCTCGCGTCTTGCCACTGGACCACCGGATCGTGGTTTCAGCAGCCGGTACAAGTTGCGGCGCGTACGGGGATCGAACCCGTGACCTCTCCGCTGACAATGGAGGATGCTCCCACTACACCAACGCGCCGAGGATCATGATCGTGATCGTCGTCGTCGGGCATGGGAGCCTCGCTATGGGGATTTGCGGTCATGGTGATGGTTCTCGCGGAAGTCGGAATTGCTCGCAGAATGCGTCGCCGCCCCCCGGCGACGCGCAATTCTGATGCTCCGACGCCAGGGAAAAGCTCAACGCGCACAATCGTCGAGGACGATCGTGTCCGACCAACAATCGGTCGTGATGTTCGCGGAGCGCTTCATGGCGTTCGTTGTCTTTAACCGACGAACGCGAGGGCGTCAAGCGACGCCCACGAATTGCCGCCCCTGCGAAAGAAAATCTCACTCGCCCGCGCACGCAGCGGCGACGACGTCGACCGCTTGCGAGAAGCTCTCGCCGTAGTCGCCGCAGATCGATCCGACGAAGCCGAACGGTTGCGACTCCGCCCACTCGGCGAGCACGTGGCCGTCGTGCTCGACGTGCCCAGGGCGACACTGCCCGCGTTCTTCGTTCACGAGCATCACCACTGCATACGACGCGTCGCTGCCCTTCGCGTCGACGAGCCCGCGCGTCCACAGCTCGGGACCGGTCCACGAGCCGTCGTCTTCGGGATCGCCGGGCCCATCCCACTCGTCGGTCACGACCACCGTCACGAGCAACGCGTCGTCGCGCAAGAAGCCGGCGTTGCACTCCGAGGCCGGCCCGTCGTCTTCGATCGCTGCGAGCATCGCGTCCATCGGTCGCTCGATCGTGCTGCCGGTCGTGCCGAGCTGGGCCGCGCATGCGAAGCCGTCGTCGATGTCGTCGGCGTTGGTCATGTAGCGCCCCGCGGCCCACGGGCCGCACTCGCGATCGCTCGAGTGCGCACCGCTCGGATGGTTCACCAGTCCGCCGATCGTCTGACACTCGAACGGATTGCCGGCGTAGATGTCGGTCGACACCACGCCGACGTGCAGATCGGTGCGCCCTTCGATCACCCGATCGACGCCCGCCGTGATCACCTCGAAGTTCTCGATGAGGTTGACCTGGTGGTCGTACATGCTCCCCGAGTTGTCGATGACGAACAGGAAGTCGACCTTGTCGCAATCGACCGGTCCCGGCGGCTCGTCGTCGTCGGGATCGCCCGCTTCGCCGATACCCTCGTCCCCACCGAACCCACCGTAGATCGCCGTGCGCCCACACCCCGTGGCGACGACCAGCGACAGCAGCAGAGCGGGTCCCCGCACCATCCATCGATCATAACGCCGCGCTGCGACCGACCTTACGCGCCGCACGAATCGATCGGGCCGCGATGCGCCGTGTCAGAAGGCTCCGGCGATCAGCTCCATCATCTCCGGGTAGTGGTAGACGCCGCTCGCCTGGGGGTGACGCTTCGCGGTCGCGACCATCGCCTTCGCGATCTGCTCGACGCTGATCGACTTGTACTTCGCGGGCGTGATGAACGAAAAGAGCGGCAGCGTCTTCTCGAGCAGCCACGGTGTGTGCTGCGAGCCGATGATCATCGCGGGCCGGAAGACGCTCACGATCGCCGGCCCGTTCGCGCGCACGGCTTCCTCGGCCTCGCCCTTCACCCGGTTGTAGCGCGACATGCCGGCGGCTCCGCTGCCGCTCGCGCTCGCGTTCGGGTCGGCCGCGGCCGCGCTCATGAACGCGAGGTGGCGGACCTTGCCCGAGTCGCGCAGCGCTTTCGCGAACGCTTCGTTGAGCGCCACGTCGACCGCACGATGCTCGTCGATCGTGAGCTTCGACGTGCCCGCCCCGACCCCGAGCACGCTGAACGCTTCGAGCTCGCCCTCGTGCTCACGCACCGCTGCGAGCGTCGCGGCCGCGAGCGGCGCGGGCTTCATCTCGGGCACGAGTCGCTCGACCAACGTGCGACCGCTCGCGCGCGCGAGCTCGACCGCTTCGGGCACCGATCGTCGCGAGAGCGTGACGACCGTGTCGAAGGCATCTTCGCGGAAGAGCTCGCGCAGCAGCGCGCCTCCGACGGAACCGGATCCACCGAGCACGATCGCAGTGCGTTTGTCGGCCATGTCGCGCGATGATACGCGCTGATCAGAAGTTGACGGTGAGCCCGGTCAGCAGCGTCCAGAAGCCGGTCGCGCCCCCGCGGCCCGCGAGCAGCGAGAAGTTCACCGGGCGGATGAAGAAGCCGATGCGCTGCGAGAACACGGCTTTGAACTGCCCGCCGAAGTCCATGAAGTAGTGCGAGTCGGTGCCGCCGTAGTAGCTGCCGGGATAGCCCGTCAGCGAGTAGCCGAGGCCGACCAGCGGTGCGACGTAGAGCGCGACCTTGTCCTTGCGATACACGCGGAAGTCCCACAAGAAGAGTGGGCCGAGCTGGAAGCCGAACACGTGCCCACGGAAGTGCGTGTAGAAGCTCGCACCGAGCGCGGGACCGGTGTCGTCGCGCTTGAAGTGGTATTGGAAGTCGAGCCCGAATTTTCCGAGCGCGCCGCCGCGTTCGAGATTCACCATCGGGCCGATGCCGACGTTCAGCGTCCATGGGCGGCCCTTCGCGTCGCGCTTGGGCGCGCCGTCGGCGACAGAGGGAACGAGCAAGGTAAACGCCAGCGCGAGCGTCTTCGTCATTCGCACGGAGGTTCCCCGGGCGGGACGTCGCGTTGGCGTGCGCGCAGCGCAGCGTGATCTCGGACATGCGCGCGTCCAGCGACGCCAACCACGACGACGCGCGCCGGCACTTGCCGTCGTCATGCAACACCACGATCTATCGCTCCTGTTCTCGCTCGGCCTCGTCGGCTGCTCGCTCGACGTCGGCGACGCGTTGACCGACACGTTCACGACCTCGCAGGGGATGTCCGCGGGCGACGGCATGGGCGACGGCGGTACCGAAGAAGACACCGGGGACGACGACGACGAAGGCGACGACGAAGGCGGCGATGGGGGCAACGCCGACAACACCGGCAATCCGGGCACCGGCGCACCGACGACGGCAGGGATGACCGGCGGCGACGACGAAGGCGGCGCGGACTCGACGGGCTGGCCGTGGCCCGACAGCGACGGCGGCGGCGAATCGGGCGGCGGCGGCGGCACGTATGCCGAGCTCTGCGCGAGTTGGGACATGCACGCGCAGCAGTGCGGCTTCGGCATGGGCGGTGGCGCAGCGTGTCAGTACGATCTCGACTACGCCTCGTACTTCGGAGAGGAGTGCGCGAGCGCGATCGAGGACTACTACGCGTGCCTCGCGAGCACCGACTGCGCCGAGCTGTCGAATGCCGATCCCGCCACCGTGTGCGGTGCCGATCAGGTCGTGACGCTGTGCGGCGGCGGCTGAGCGGCTGAGTTCGTGGACTGGGCGCTGGCGACCGATGCTCGGTCGCCGGCGCTCATACGCCTTTGTACTCGTTGTCGATCACGCGCTTGCGCTGCTGGTACTCGCCCTTGTCGATGGCGCCCTTTTGGTAGAGCGCTTTGATCACGGCGATCTTCTCGTTGCGGCGCGCCTTCAGCTTGCGCACGGCTTGGTCGTACGCGTCGCGATCGATCTTCCCGGCTTGGTAGTCGGACTTCGCGTCGGTGACGTTGTCGTAGGGCAGCGAGCTCTTGGGCGCAGGTGCGGGCGTCGACGGAGCGCTCGGTGCCGGCGTGCTGCTGCCCGTGCTCGCAGACTTCGACTTGTGGGCGGACGCGCTGCCACTCGACGCGGGCGCGCGCGCGACCGTCGGTGCGAGCGCACCGCCATCGCCACCGCCGACGTCGGTCGCAGGCGGACCGCCCTCGAGCGGCGTCATCTGTGCGACCACCGTGGGCTCGCTGTCGGGCCCCACCGTGACCTCGCGTGCGACGTAGCCGTCGGCTTCCAGCATCACCGACGTCTGCGTCTTGAACTTGATGAGGTACGGCGTCTTGCCCAGCTCGGCGCCCTCGAGCAACACGGTCGCGCCCGACGGCGCCGACGCGATCGTCACTTCGTAGATCTGCGGCGCACCGGGTGCCGGTGGTGCGATCTCGGCCGGGGGCGCGCTCGCGGGCGCCGGAGGAGGATCGCCGCACGTGCAGGCGATCGAGAGCGCGACGGCGGCGAGCATGCAGCTGCGGAGCATGACGCGCGAGCGTACCACGGTCAGAGCATCGCCCATGCCGCCTCGACTTCCTGCGCGATGCGGGGATCGCCCTCGGTGCGCGCGACGATCGAACGCGCACGTGCGAGCAACGTCCGCGCGCGTTCGAGCTCGCCGAGCTCGCGATGACGGCGCGCCGATGCGAGCAGCGGCGGCAGCACGTCGCGCGCGCTGCCACCGTAGTAGCGCTCGAGCGCCGCGATCGCTTCGTCGAGATCCGCGAGGTCACCGGGCAACCCGAGCCGCGCGCGACACTCTCCTCGCAGCCAGCGCGCCTGTCCGCGCTCGTCGTCGGACGCGTGCGCGAGCCCGGCCTCCGCACCCGCGAGGGTGTCGAGCGCGCGCACGCACTCGCCGGCCGCGAGCTCGATCGCCGCGAGCTCGAGCTCGCCGTGGCGGCGCGTCGGATCGCTGCGATCGGGCCCCGACAGCGAGTGCGCATGCCGGGCGATCGCCAGCGCGGTCTCGTGCTGACCGAGCAACGACCACGCGCGCGCGATACGAACGAGCGTGTTCACCAGCGACGCCGAGTCCGGGCCCGCGATCGCGATCTTGATCTCGAGCGCGTGCATCAGCGTACCGAGCGCATCCGCGGGTCGTCCGAGATCGTTCTCCACACCGCCGAGGTTGTTGAGCAGAGCGCCGACGTCGGGCTCGTCACGGCCACGCACGCGGATGGTGATCGCGAGCGCGCGATGGTAGGCCGCTTCCGCGGACGCGAGCCGTCCGATGCGCGCGTCCGTGTTCGCGACCTCGTTGATCGCCGCGACGACCTCCGGCGCGTCGGGCGGGAAGCTCGACTCTGCGAACGCGAGCCCAGCGCGAGCTTCGGCGGCTGCGTCGTACAGTCGCTGTTGTTGCTCGCGCAGCATCACGCGTGCGATGCCCAGCTTCGCGCGCAGCATCGCCGCATCGTCCACATGACCCGCCAGCCGTGCATCCGCGAGCCGCAGCAGCTGTTCGGCGGCCGCGCTGTCGCTGACCTTGGCGAGTCGGATCATCCCGGCGATCGCGAGCGAGGTGTGCCCGGAGCGTTCCGCTGCGAGCAGGGCCTCGTCGCAGCGCTGGGCTGCGATCGCACGATCCGACTCGTACGTCGCGATGCGGCACATGGTCGCGTGCGCGCGCGCGGCCCCGAACGGATCGATGCGGGGATCCGCGAGTGCTTGCTCGACCAACGCCATCGCGCTCGTGTGGCGGCCCATCGACTCGTGCAGTCGCGCGCGCCGCAGCACGACATCGACCTCGTCGAGCTCCGCGACGGCGGGCGAAGACTCCTCGCAGACGCCGACCGGCGTGAGCGCGCGCGCAGCATCGAGCGCACCGCGAGCGACGACGGGGTCCGCATCGCCGAGCAGCTGCACGAGCTCGCCGGTCTCTGCGAGCCGCTCGTCGAGGCAGGCCAGCTGCGCAGACACAGCCGTGCGCTCGCCTGCGCACGCAGCCGTGCGAGCGCTCCGCCACTCGGCGAGGTGCGCGTCGATGGTCGACGCCACCGCGCTCGCATGGATCGGCGCGCGTGTGTCGTCGTTCCACAACGCCGCGACCGCGGCTTCACCTTCGTCGATGCAGTGCTGCGCGTGCGCAGCCTCGGGCCCGCGCATGCCCAGGGCCGCGAGCGACAGCAGCGGCACCAGCAGCAGGCTCGCGCGCGCGCGTCGGCTGCGACGATGACGACCGCGCTCGAGCGCACTCACCATCGCGGCCATGTCCGCGAAGCGCTCGGACGGATCCGCCGCGAGCCCGCGCTCGACGACGTCGAGCAACCAGCTCGGCACGTTCGCGGCGCTGCGCATCGGCGCGCGCGTCAGCTTCTCGCGCAACAGGCCCAGTGCGGAGCGAGCCGCGAACGGCGGCCGCCCGTGCAGCGCGATGTGCAGCGTCGCCGCGAAGCCGTACTGATCGCAGCGCGCATCGGCGACGCGGCCGAGGTGTTGCTCGGGCGCCATCGTGACCGGAGTGCCGACCGCTGCACCCGCGAACGGATCGCCACCCTCCGCGATCGCGACGAGCCCGAAATCGGCGAGTCGCGGACGACCATCGCGACCGACCAATACGTTGCTCGGCTTCACGTCGCGGTGCACGAGACCACGCGCATGCGCGGCTTGCAGCGCGCGCCCGATCGGGATCATCGCGTCGACGACCTGCATCCACGAGCGCGTCGTCGCGCGCCACGCCTCGAGCGTCTCGCCCTCGACGAGCTCCATCACGAAGAAGACGCCGCCGTCGTCGAGCTGACCGACGTCGTGCACGGCGACGACGTTGGGATGCGACAGCTGCGCGATCGCCCGCGCCTCGCGGAGCACGATCTCGGTGGCGAACGCACCGCGTCGACGCTGCGGTCGCAGCACCTTGAGCGCGACGCGACGATGCAGCTCGGGATCGTACGCGCCGTACACCACCGAGCACGCGCCCGCGCCGATGCGATCGAGCACGAGGTATCGGCCCACGCGCACGACCGGCGCCGTGCCGTCGACCACCGCCGCGAGCACGTCGGCCTTCGCACTCGCGAGCTCGATCGCGTCGGCGACATCGCTCTGCCGCAACGCGTCGTCGATCGTGTCAATCGGGGCGGCGATCATGTTCCTCGCGCAGCAGCTCGCGACCGCGATGCAGTCGCCACTTGATCGTGCCGGACGGCGTGTCGAGCAGTGCCGCGATCTCGTCGACCGCGAGCTCGTCCCAGTAGTGCAGCTCGAGCGTGGTGCGCAGCGAGTCGGGCAAGCGCTGCAACGCGGCCTGAACGAAACCGCGGTCCTGTGCGCGCGCGACCGCGCGGCTCGGGGTCAGCGAAGGCGGCGCGTCGGCGGCGATCTCCGGCAGCGGGCGCTCGTCGCGGAAGTGGTGCAGCAAGAGGTTGCGCGCGATGCCCAGCACGTAGACGCGCACGCCGACGCGCGGCTCGAAGCGCTGTCCGGCCTCGAAGCAGGCCAAGAAGGTGCGCTGCGCGAGGTCCTTCGCGGCGGCGCCGTCTTGGAGGCGCCGCCGGAAGAAGCGATAGACCGCCGCGAAATGGCGGTCGACGAAGACGTTGCCGGCCGCACGGTCGCCGCGCTGCCAAGCGACCAGGAGCTCGCGATCGTCGTCCTGCACTGCAGCAGCATAGTGAGCCTGCATGGATGCGCCGCCGCGATTGCACGCGCGCACGCACCCGGGGCGACGCGGATCACAGCGCATTCAGCCCGCCGGAACGTACGGGGCACATGTGGAAACACCCGCCCCCATGACCCGAACCGGGGTGTGATCCACGACAACGGTCGTGCCCCCGCCGTCGCTCTCGTCGTAGTCGAGCAGCGTGACGATGCTGGTGTCGTGCGGACCGTCGGTGAAGAAGTAGACGTCGCCGCCCCAGAACGCGAAGCCGAGCCCGTTGTCGGCGTTGAGGCCGTCGAGCACGTGCTCGTCGAGCACGTTGCCGCCCATGAGGTCGAAGCGCACGAGGCTCGCGATCGATCCCAGCTCGCCGCCTTCGGTGCCCGCGAAGCCGAAGAGTCGACCATCGCCGGTGCCGGTGAGCTGCGCTTGGTAGTACGGCGCAGCGCCGACCTCGACGTATTCGTCGCTGTCGTGATCGATGCGGCCGATCACACCCGTGGCGGCTTCGACCATCGGCGTGCTGAACAGGTAGAGCTCGTCGCACGGCTCCGCCGCGCTCGTGCTCGCGTAGCCGGTGCCCGCGAGCCAGTGGTTCTCCGGCAGCGGCAAGTCGACCGCCTCGCACACGTCGGGATTCGCGAGCGCGACCGAGAAGGTCTCGATCGCGAACGGTGGCGTCTCGCTGAAGTACGAGACCAACGCATGGCCTTGGCGATCGACCGCGAGCGCGAGCGGGAATCCGTCGGTCGGACACTCGACCGTGCCGAGGTTCTCGAACGCGAGCGTCTCGGGATCGAAGGTGACGAGCTGCGCCGCATCGGAGAGCAGGTAGATGCCATCACCGGTGCCCACGCAAGGACACTCGCCGGGCTCGACGCCGTCGTCGGCCGACGCGACGTCGAGCACCGGCGGGTCGTCCGTGGCAGCGCTACCCGTCCCCTCCTCTCCATGGCTCGTAGTGGTGTCCCCCTCGCCGGATTCCGTGGTCGCGACTCCGCTCGACTCGTGTGCGTCGCTCGTGGTCGAGCCCTGCGGATCGATCGCCGCATCGTCGCCGCACGCACCGAGCATCGCCATCGCGAGCACCATCGTTCGTCGTGTCATCTCGATTCCCCTCACCCTTCCGGCCGACAGATCGCGCCGCCCTCGACCTGCGAGTTCGTGCGAAACGTGTTGAGCTGCTGCCACGCCGGCACTTCACCCGTGGGCACCGTGCCGTCCTCGTTCACGTTGCTGACGTGATAGGTGTGCTGATTCCAGATCTTGCGCGCGGGGATCCAGCGGTCCTCGACGTCGCGGATCACCATCACCGCGGGCGCGCCCGATCGCGTCTGCGTGTTCGAGACCACGACGATCTCGGCCGAGCCGTCGGCATCGACGTCGGCGACCACCGGATACTCCACGCCGGTCACGCTGTCGCGCGTCGCGGTGAAGAGCGGTGCGCCGGAATCATCGAACACGAACAGTCGCGTCTCGTCGGCGTACATCGCTTCGGCGCGACCGTTGCCGTCGAAGTCGAACGCGGTGCCGCCCGAGCTGCCGGTGAGATCCTCGACCGCCGCGCTCCACACCACCGTCGGCCCCTCGCTCGCGATGTCGATCACGCTGTAGTGATTCGCAGAGCCGGTGGCGAACTCGACGTCGCCGTCGCCGTCGAAGTCGTGCACGCTGCCGGGCTTGAGCCACACCAGGTCGGACGACGCCGAATCGCCGGTCGGTCGCGCCGCGCTCCACAGCACGTCGCCGGTGTGATCGACGAGCGCGAGCCCGTCGCCGTTGGTGACGAGGATCTCGGGATCGCCGTCGTCGTCGAAGTCGGCGACGTGGGGGAAGCCGCGCGCGATCGTGGTCTGGTAGTAGACCGTGCCGTCGTGGTGATACGCCGCGCGGCCATGCACGACCTCGAGGTCGCCGTCGCCGTCGAGATCGGCAGCGGTGACCAGCGATGCCGCCTCGGACGGTGACTCGTCGCGCGACCACAGCAGCGCGCCTTGGTGATCGTAGACGCCGTTCGCGAAGAGGATCTCGACGTCGCCGTCGGCCTCGAGGTCCGCGATCGCGACCGCGCCGATCCCCGACGGCGTCGCGACGTCGTCGCTGATCCACTCGACGTTGCCCTGGGCGTCGAACGCCACCAGATGCCCCGGCACGACGTCGACGAGGCTCTTGCCGTCGACCGCGAGGATCTCGATGTCGCCGTCGCCGTCGATGTCGGCGAGCGCGGGCGTCACCGTGGGATCGAGCGGGTGCTCGAACGCGGCTTCGACGGTGCCGTCGTCGCCGGAGAGCACGAAGATGTGCCCGTAGCCCAGCAGATCCGCGTATGCGAGCACGACGATCTCGGGCGTGTCGCAGAGATCGACCACGCCATCACCGTTGTCGTCGTCGAGGTTCGCGACGAGCGGCGTGACGACGATCTGCGTGTAGCCGTACTCGTCGCTCCACGACCACTGCACGTCGGGCTCGAAGCTGCCCGGCGGCGCGAGCTGATGACACGGCGCGACGTCGTCGGATGCATCGCCGACGTCGCACACCTGCGTCGGCCCACCGCCGGAATCCTGACCACCACCGCCGCCGACGTCGAGCTTGACGTGCGGCCCATCGTCGCCGCTGTCGTCGACGACGCCACCTTCGCTCGACGACTCCGCATCGGGACTCGCCGACGTCGCGTCACCCGTGATGCCGCCGCCTTCGGTCGCATCGATCGGCGCCGGCCCGGTGCTCCGGCTGTCCGAGCAGCCCAGCGCGACGACGAGAACCGGGAGCGCAGCGCGACCTTGCAGCATGCCCACGAGGTGCCGCGAGCCGTTCCGCAGGTTGGCGCCGATGCGAGACGCGGATCACATCGAGGCGTCAGTCGCCCGGCGGCGGCTGCAGCACCGGATCGTCGCCGCTGAGCTGCGGCAGCATCGCGACGAACGCCCAGTCCTGCACGCCGGAGTCGTCGAAGACGAGGTGCGCGCGTGCGCTGCCGCGCGAACGATGACGATCGTTCGCGCGGAGCACCCGACGGTCACACGGTGTTGCAGACGAGGTAGCGCTTGTTGTCGCAGTTGCTACCCGAGCACCAGATCCCCGCGACCGCTTGCGCGCCGTACGTGTAGAACCAGCCCTGCTCCTCCGAGTACCACTGATTCGTCCACGTGCAGTTGTACTTCGCGAGGTTCGTCTCGGAGCACTCGACCGAGACGTTGTCGCAGCTGCCACCGCTGCAGGTCACGCCGCTGACGTAGCCTGCGCCCGGACACTGGAAGAAGTTGCTCGGCGCTTCTTCGGAGAACCACACCGACCAGCTGCTCTCGCCGATCGTGCCGCCGTAGTTCTGGCACTCGAGCCCGACGTTGTCGCAGTAGCCGCCCGAGCAACCGAAGCCACTCGCGAGCTGACCGGTGCCGCAGGTGAGCGCGGGACCTTCTTCGGAGACCCAACCCTTCACGATGTACGGCTGCACGTCCGGCTTCGCCGCGAGATCGATCGCGCCGGGCATGATGTCGGGTGGCACGGGCGGCTGCGGTTGCAGCTCGGCGACGACGTGCGCCGACGTCGGGATCACCTCGGATTCGACGTCGTCGTCATCGGCGTCGTCGAGCAACGCTTCGCGATCACCGTCGCCGCGATCGTCCGGATCGCAGGCGAACAACAGAGCGAGGGTGGAAATGGCAAGGGCGGCCGCCCCGCGTGCATGCGTGGTCATGGTGCTTCCTCCGGCGGATGCATCGCAGCGCCCGCGACATGCGAGCGCGACGACGTCCGGCTTCGGACGCGCTCAGTACCCCGAGCGCACCGATTGTTCCCGCCGAAGTCGCGTCTCGAGCAACGCGCGTGCGCGATGCAATCGTGTCCGTACGGTCACCGGCGAGATCGCGAGCAGCTCGGCGATCTCCGAGGTCGCGAGCTCGTCCCAGTAGAACATCTCGAGCACGATGCGATGGTCGTCCGGCAGATCGGTCAGTGCCGATCGCAGCGCGTTCCATTCTTCGCTCGTGCTGATCCAGGAGCTCGCCGATCGTTCGGCCATCGCGACGGCGAAGGCGGGGCGTCGCTCGGGTCGACGTCGACGATCGCGGATGAACTTCCACAACTGCCTCCGCGCGATCGATCCGACGAGCGCAGCCAACGGACCGTCGCCGCGGAATCGTCGCGACGCCTCGAGCAGCGCGACGAACGTGCGTTGCACGAGATCCTCGGCGTCCTCCGGCCGCACGGCCCGACGGAAGAACTTGCGCAGGGTCGCGAGCTGCCGCGCGAACAGCCAGGTGCCAGCGGTCTCGTGGCCATGCTGCCACGCGCGCAAGAGTGTGCTGTCCGATCGGTCTGCGGTGATCTGATCTGCCACGCCGTGGATGAGTACGGGCGCGCGCGTGCCGATCACACGCGCGATCGCGTGAGTCGTCACCCGGCGCGCCGATCCGCGGTAGCCTGCGCACGATGGCGAAGCGCAGCGGTCGATGCCTGTGTGGCGCGGTGCAGTTCGAAGTGGGGGAGATCGAGCCGCACTATCACGCGTGCCACTGCGGGATGTGTCGCCGTTGGTGCGGCGGCGCCCCGTTCTTCAGCGTGCAGTGCAGCGAGGTCGAGCTGCCGTCGACGCCGGCGCTCGGTCGCTACCACTCGTCGAGCTGGGCCGAGCGCGGCTTCTGCCGCGAGTGCGGATCGACGCTGTTCTACTGGCTGCGACCGACGAACACGTACGCGATCGGCATCGGGTGCTTCGACGACGTCGACCAGCTCGAGCTGGCGCGCGAGATCTTCATCGATCGCAAGCCGCACAGCTACGCGCTCGTGGGCGATCACGAACGCTGGACGGAAGCCGAGACGTTCGAACGGCTGACGCCACCCTGATCGCGCGGCGATCAGAACACGAGCGCACGCGATCCGAATGCGAGATCGCGGTGCGTGCCGCCGGCACAGATCACACGGTACTCGCAATAGCCACGGCCGCACGCGATGCGTCCGTACTCGAAGCGCTGGCCGCCGCAGCGCAGGCTCGCCAAGCGATCGCGCGAGACACCCTGCCAGCCACCGGCGTACGGATTGCTCGGGCTGCGACCGATCTTCCAGATCTCGCGACGCACCGGGCGCGAGAGCTGGGGGAGCAGCTCGAGCAGTGCGGCGCCGGTCCACGCGACCGGCTCGTCACCGCGCAGCTCGGCGAGGAAGAAGCGCGCGGCGGCATCGGCATCCCCACGCTCGCGCGCGGTCCAACCGCGCGCCCACGACGAATCGTCTGCGCCACGGCACTGCGACGCGAGTTGATCCTCGAGCTGCATCGCTTGCACGAGCGGCTCCGCTGCGATCGCGCTGCGCAGCTCGGCCTTCGCGGCCTCGCAGGCTTCCGTCGACTCGCGACCCCAGCGTGCGTGCGGCGACATCGCGGCGGCGTCGCGCTCGGCCTGCGACGGTGGCACCGGTAGCGCGCGTGGTGCCGCACACGCGGCGACGAGAGCAGCGAAGAGCAGCGATCGGCGCATGTCCACGGGAGACGTGGCGGGTCGGCGAAAGTTCCCGCACTCGCGTGGCGTTCGAGGATCGAGCGCCGCACTCGGCGTCGCGCGCGGGCACTTGTCGTCGCGCTGGCGCGTCGCATACCTGCGGCATGGCCGACGACGCGCGCGCGCACCTCATCGAGATCCTGAAGGACTTCAACAGCGCGATGCTCGTCACGCGATCGGCCGATGGGCAGCTGCACGGCCGCCCGATGGGCGTGGCCGAGGTCGGCGACGAGGGCGAGCTGTGGTTCTGCGCGGCGCTCGACAGCGGCAAGATCGCCGACATCGACACCGCACCCGATGTCGCGATCATGATGCAGGGCAAGACCAAGTTCGCGAGCATCAGCGGACGCGCGCGCATCACCACCGATCGTCAGCAGATCGCGCGGCTGTGGAAGAACGACTGGAAGATCTGGTTCCCCGGCGGCAAGGACGACCCGAACCTCGGACTGATCGCGGTCACGCCGACCGAGGGCGAGTGGTGGGACAACTCCGGCTGGCGCGGCTTGAAGTTCGCGTTCGAAGCGGTGAAGGCGGTGCTGCAAGGCGAGCACATGCCCGATCAGAAGGAAGAGAACGCGCGCGTGCGGCTCGCCGGATCGCGGCGTTAGATCAGATCGGCGAGGGGATCCAACCCGAGCTGATCACGAGGTGATCGAGTCGCACGAAGTCGTCCGCGTCGAGCGGCTTCCCTGCGAGGTTGTCCCAGTAGCCCCAGATGAGCCCGGGGTCCTGCCACGCGTCGGTGTCGTAGACGTACGGCTCCTCGTCGCCGTAGAGGTGGTGCCAGTCCGCGGGATCGTCCGCTTGGCGAACCATCAACGGTTGGTCGTACGCGCCCGTGAACACGCCGTCGGCGGTCGCGACCCACATCGTGGTGGTGCGCAGCTCGGCATCGAATGCGTACAGCGTCCAGATCCACTGATCGGTGTAGTCGCGGAGATCGAACGGCTGCGGCGTCGACTGACGCACGAACTTGCTGCCCGCACCACCCTTCACCAGCTGCGGCAGGACGCCGCCCGCTGCGGTATCGGCAAACTCGGGATCGACACCGATATCCGACATGCGATACGACCAGATCGAAGTCTGTCGCGACTCGCGGGGCTCGATCTCCTGGTACAGCATGTGGACGTCGAGCATCTTGCCGCCGACGTTGTCGAGCTCCATGCGATCGACCATGCCGCCGCTCAGGTACAGCAGGTGACCGATGTAGAGCGTGCGTGTGCCACCTTCGTCGAGCGACGGCAGTAGCACCGTCGGCCAGCCGCAGTGATCCTCGTTGACGGCATCGCCGAACAGCCGCATCTGCCACGCGTTGCTGCCCTCGAAACCACCGCCGGGCACGTAGGTGAGCGCGCCGATCTCGTCGCAGAACACTTCCTCGGGCAGCTCTTCTTCGTAGTCGCGCTCGAGGTAGACGGTGCCGGGCGGCGGAACCTCGCCGCCGCCGCTCGTGTCGCCCGGCGCAGCCGTGGTGTCGTCCGCGGGACCTTCGCTCCCGGGCGCGGTCGTCGATTCCTGCGCGCCGCTCGTCTCGTCGGCGCTCGTCGGGTCGGTGGTTTCGCTGTCGGAAGCTTCACCGGTCGTGTCGTTGGCGTCGCCCCTGCTCGTGGCTCCCGGGAGGGTGATCCCTCCGAGCGAGCACGCGGTGACGAGAAGTGGCAGCGAAGCAGCGAGGTGTTTGGGCATGGGTCGGCGAAGCTCCGCCGGCGGTAGAGAACCCAGCGCCCATACCGATTGCACTCGGCGACGGATCGGCGACCGCCCACGTGGGCCGCGTCACGCGCTGCCGCTTGTGTCAGTCGGCCGAAGGATGATGCTTCGGACGAAGTCCTATCGAGCGATCCGCAGCAGCCACGCGTCGCCGTCGCCGTCGGGGCCGCGGCGGCTGCCGGCGATCACGAGCGTGTCGTCGAGTCCCGGCGCGAGGTCGACACACTCGTTGTCGTCGCCGATCGACTCGAAGGTGACGCCCCAGTATTGCGTGCCGCTGGAATCGTAGCGCGCGAGCTGGCAGTGCAGCGTCGGGCTCTCGACCGAGATCGCCGCGATGAACTGATCGTTCGCGACCGGCAGCAGCGCGGTCACCAGCGCACCCGGCCAGACGAGCGGCAGCGTCGTGCGCACGCTGCCGTCGGGATTGTAGAAGCGCAGCGAGCCCTGGTTCTGCGCGTCACGGAACGAGCCGACGACCGTGCCGTCGGTCAGTCCGGCGATCGAGAGTGCACGCAGTGCGGGCGCTTGATCGGACCACTTCAACATGCGCGCATCGTCGAACGCACCGGCGACGTAATTCCCCGACACGTCTTCACCGACGAAGAGCACGCCGTTCGCCGTGAGCGCGAGATCGTTGACCGCGATGTCGACCGGCGTCGTGACCGATCCGATCGCCACGCCCGCGGCGTCGAAGTACTCGAGCACGCCATCGGTCGCCGTACCACCGCCGGTGACGAAGCCACCCTCGGGCAGCGCTCGGATCACGTACGCGGTCGCGTCGACATCGGCCGGCGCAGACTCGGAGATGAGCGTGCCGTCGACTCGGTATCGTCGCAGCTTCCCTTCCTGCGTCGGCGAGTTCCCGACGAACACGAACGAGTCGAGCCCGTCCCACACCACGTCGTAGCCCGCTTCCGGTGTGTTCATCGCGAGCAGCTGCGTGCCCTCGCTGTCGTAGACCTGCACGAATCCGCCGACCGGCGGCCAGTCGACCGGACCGGTGACGACGATCTTGCCCTGCCCTTCCACCGCGACGCCGAACGCCGACTCCCACGCGAGCCCGCCCCACACCGTCTGCCACGTCACCTCGGGCTCGTCGGCGCACGGAGTCGTACACGCGGGCTCGGGCGGGCCCGATTCCGACGAGCTGTCGTCGCTCGGAGGTGGCTCCGTGCTGCTCGTGGACTCGGCACCGCTCGAGCTCGACTCGTCGTCTGCAGGCTCACCGCCGTGGTTGCAGCCGAGCACGGTGAACGCGAGATAGGCGGCGATCCGCGGACCTCCTGGTCCGACGCGCGTAGTGTTCATGTCCTGATAGATGCGCGCGCACGCGATTCGATCACGGCTTCTTCAAGATCGGCGCAGCGGCGGTCGAGCGGGCGGTCACTTGGCGCACCGACGAACTCGCAGTGCGCGAGGCTGCGCGGTTGCTGGTCGGGCGCGGCGAGCCCACCGGCTCAACGCAGTGGAACCTCGAGCACCGCGGGCACGCGCGCGTAGCGAGCGAGCAGCGTGCCGTCGGGCTGGAGCCGCACGTAGTGTTCGCGCCCGTCGGCGAGCTCGACCTCGACGGTGACCTCGTCGACCTTCGGACCGCGCTTGGTCTCGACCTCGACGACCTTGCCCTGCGGATACAGCTTGGTGATCGCGTCGCGGATCGGCGCGGGCATCGTCTCGGGCGTCAGCCGACACTCGGTGTAGAGCTCGGTGGCATCGGCCGACGCCGCGATCTCGCAGCGCTGCCCCTCGGCGGTGGTGAGCTCGACCTCGAAGATGCGGCCATGCTCGCGGTAGAGCTCGCTCTCGTAGCGCTCGATCTTCGCGCCCGCGTAGCGCTCGCGCGCGAGCGCGAGGACCGGCTCGGGGATCGCGGTGGCGTCACCGTGGTAGAGCGACTGCTTGTCGGCGACGCCGGCCTCGTCGACGCGCAGCTTGAACTTCTGCACCGTCTCGTGTCCTGCGAGCTTCGCGAGCTCGACATCGATGTTCGCGGAGCCGCTCGCGGCCGGCGTCGCGGCGGCATCGGGGCAGCGCGTGTCGGCGTCGCCCTTGTCGCAAGCGGCCAGTACGAGCGTGAAGAGGATCGCGATGCGTGGGCTCATCGGCAGGATGCGTAGCGCGTTGTCGCGGTGACGCGCAAGCTGCGAGTCCCGATTCGCGGCGACGAGGGTGCCGATCTGTATCGTTGCGCGCGCGTGCAGGCGCAGGACGACGGGACTCGCGTGCTGGCATGGAAGCTGCTGCATGATTTCGGCAGTGCGTATTCGAACGACGATGGTGGTGCTGCTCGCTGCGCTCGGCTGTGCAGTGGAGGGCGACGACGGTGATGCGGACGTCGAGGCGCTCGCGGAGGCGTGGTGCGATCTGCAGGCGCGGTGTGCCACGCGCTGCATGACGCCGGTGGTCGACCGCGACGCGTGCGTGCTGCAGGCGCGCGTGCAGTTCAGCCCCGGTCCCGTGGCGGCGGAGACGTTCGGATTGATGCGCTCGCAGGCGTGCATCGATCGCGTGCTCGCAGCGATGGACGAGCTCGCGTGCGACGAGCTCGAGACACCGTGGGCATGGGCCGAGCGCACGTGCGCGCCGTGGCATGGTGCGGCGGGCGAAGGCGAAGAGTGTCGAGCGTTCGAGATGCCGGAGCAGTACGTGTTCGTGAGCGTGTGCGCGGAGGGACTGACCTGCGCGGAGGATGGTGCGGCTGGTGCGGATGCGTGGCGATGTCGCGACGTGACGCGGGATCCCGGTGAAGGCGAAGGATGTCTGCGCTATCAGGGCGGCTCGGTGTTCGAAGAGCGCTGCGGCGACGGGCTCCGTTGCGACGCGGGCGTTTGTGTGGGTGGACCGGGGCCGGGCGAGACGTGTGATTGCGGTGGGTTGTTCGGATGCGAGAGCTGCGTCGGTGGTTACTGCGACGCGGAGATCGGTGACGCGGCCGGAACGTGCCGAGCGTTCGCGGAGGTCGGCGAAGCCTGCGGCGCTTCGGTACAACCGGAGTGCGCGTACATCTGCGATCCGGCCGAGCTCGTTTGCGTGGCGATGGACGATCCACTGCCGCTCGCGTGCAGCATGGCCGCGATGCTGTAGCGTGACGCGCGATTCGTCGCGCAGCAGGGTGATGTTCGTCCGATCGAGGATCCAGCCGCGCCGGGTGATCATCGCGCCGCGGCCGCAGTCTTCCCAGCATGCGGCACCCATCACGCTTCGTGTTCGCGCTCCACTTGTTCGGTGCGAGCGCGGCGGGCTGCGATCAGCGCGCGGATCCGGCGCATGCCGTCGCTCTGGCTGCTGCGACGCGTGCTGAAGCCGCCGGTCCGTTGGCGGGCTTCGTGCCCTACGTCTCCAAGGTGGGGCGCTACACGATCATGGTGCCGCGCACACCGGAGATCACTTCGGATCCGATGATCGTCGACGGCAAGGCCTATCGCAACGAGTGGCTACACGCTGCGGCCTCGCCCAAGGGTGCGTACATGCTGCAATGGAACGAGGCGCCGCCGCACGCTCTCTTGCCCAACTTCGTGACCGAGTACTCGAAGACGACCATGAACCATCTCCAAGCCACCGACGTCGCCATCGAGCTCGTCGAGATCGGAGGCATCCCCACCGCGGTCACGAAGGGTACGCAGCCCCAGAACGGCGCGGTCTTCATGCGCGTGTTCGTCGTGGACGGCTCGATGTACCGGCTCATGACTGCGGGTGTCCCCGAGCAATCTGCGCTGGCCTACTTCGCGTCCTTCGAGCGTCGGTGAAGGGGCGGCTCCACCGTTTCCCGCAAACGATCGCCGCGCTCGGGCATCTTGTGGGGCGGGTCGGGTGACCGAGGTCGAAGCAGCGTTCGAGACGCGGCTGCTCGCCGAGCGCGGCGGGCTGATTGCGCTCGCACGCGCGCTGGTCCACGGCTCGGACGCCGACGCCCAGGATGTCGTCCAAGATGTGCTCGTCACCGCACTCTCGCGCAGCGATCGCCCCCGCGTCCTCGGACCATGGTTGCGACAAGTCTTGCGCAATCGCATCCGCGGCCGCGCACGAACGGCACGACAGCGCGATGCGTACGCGGCTGACCTACCTGCACCCGCAGCGGTGCCCGATCACGAGATCGCGCTCGCGACGGCGCAGCTCACCGATGCGGTGTGGAGCGTGCTCGACGATCTCGAGGAACCGTTTCGGGCGACGGTGCAGCGTCGCTTCGTCGACGCGGTGTCGAGCGAAGACATCGCACGCGCCGACGGTGTCGCGCCCGCGACCGTGCGATGGCGGGTCCACGAAGGACTCCAACGCATGCGTGACCGGCTCGACGATCGCTTCGATGGTCGCGCGCAATGGTGCGGCGGCCTGGCTCCGCTGTTTGCGATCCGAGTGCAGGAAGGTGCAACGATGTCGACGCTCACGATCCTGAAGTTGTCTCTGCTGCTCGCTGGGCTGGGACTCGCGAGCGCGGCGGTCGTCACGACGCAATCGCACGAGGAGTCGGCGATGGCTGACGGTGGGGTCGAGACGAGTGCGCCGACGCCGGTGCCGGCGGTGGTCGAGCGCGAGGCGGCGATGAGCGAGGCGGCGCCCGCGGACGCCATCGAATCGATCGATGCCAGCGCGCTCGCAGAGCCGGAGCTTCCGCCCCGCAAGCTGCTGGGGCGCGCGCTGAAGGAGTGCATCGAAGGCGCGCCGGAAGGATCGCTCGAGGGGCTCGAGCAGATCGAGCTCGATCTGATCGTCTTCGGCGCCGAGCAGGGCTCCGTCTTCGACAAGGTCAACGCGACCACCGGTCGCGCGATCGTAGAGGAGAGCGAGTACGGTCCGTCGCTCGGCCCCGCCGATGCGCCCGGCGTGATCCAGCACGAGGAGATCCGGCAGTGCATCCTCGATACGGTCGAGCCGAATTGGTTGCCGACGCCAGCACCGTTTGCCGGCGAGTACAGCGGGATCCTCGGCTACATCGTGTCGCTCGATGGCCATGGCCGCGTGCCACCACCGCGGCCGCGTGTCGAAGAACCGGGTAACGAGCTACCGGACGTGAGTGGACAACCGGTGGTCGATCCGCAACGCGCAGTCGAGACGTTCGGGCTCGCGGTCGAAGGGCCGGCCGACGCACAGGTACGGATCGTCGGCTGCGGATCGTACGAATGCCGCTTCTGCAAGAAGAGCCAGGCGACGCTCGCAGCGCTGCGCGAGCGACTCCCTTCGCTCGCGATCGCGTGGCTGCAGATGCCATCGGGAAGTGCGGTGTTGGCTGCCAAGGCTGCGATCGCGGCCGGCAAGCAGGATAGATTCTGGGAGATCCACCGCGCGCTCTTCGAGCTCGAGGGCGCCAAAGATCGCGCGACGATCGTCGCGGCCGCGGAGCGGCTCGGTTTGGATCGCGAGCGGTTCGTCGCGGACCTCGATGATCCGGAGACTGCTCGCACCGTCGCGCTGCAGAAGGAAATGTGCACACGCGCAGGCGCATGGGCGACGCCGACGTTCTTCGTGAACGGGGACATGGTCCGCGGCGAGCTCGGGGTCGAGGAGATGAGCAAGACGATCGCGGAGATCGTCGCGGCCGACGAATGAAGTCGGTCGCGTGCCCGCGACAGCGTCGCCGAGCCACTTTGGTGGAAGGGTGACGACGGTGCTAGGATGGGATCGTGAGCGCCGACGTCATCTCTGTGGTGCAGCGATACCTCGCCGAGCACGGCGAGGACGTCGCCGCCGCATACGTCTTCGGCAGCACCGCACGCGGAACGGCGCGGCCGGACAGTGACGTCGACGTGGCGATCCTGCCCGCGTCGGCGCGCCGCGGCACGCTCGACTCGCTGCACCTCGATCTCGAGGGCGAGCTCGAGCGGTTGCTCGGCCGCGAGGTCCAGCTCGTCGTGCTCGATCGCGCACCGCCGGATCTCGTCCATCGCATCCTCGTCGACGGCGTGCTCGTGTGCGATCGCGATCGCAGCAAGCGCATCGCGTTCGAAGTGCGCGCACGTAACGAGTACTTCGACATCCTTCCGATGCTCGAGCGCTACCGGAGCCGCACGGGATGACGGACCTCGAGCTGCGCGGCACCCCCACGCGCCGGCCTAGCTGGTTCGTCGAGCGTGCGCTCGACGATCGTGCTCGCGAGCTTCTCCGCAACGACGACAGCAAGGGCGTGCGCGCGCTCGTGCGCGACGGTGACAGCTGGATCGAGGAGCTCGTCTTCGACGAGTACGACGCGAACAGCACCTGATCGTGAATCGCCGACGGCACCTCCCGCCGTTCGTCACTTCGCAGTCGAATTCCCGCCGCCGCCGTGTCATCCTCGAGGTGGTAGATCGCAATGGGTACGGTTGGTGCGCGGGAGATTTCGCGCACGTCACGGCGGGCTGTTCGCCGCAAGCTGGAGGACGCGATGGTAGGCAGTCGTTGGCTCGTACTCGCGAGTGTGTGTGTGGCTGGTGCGTGCCAGCGGCTCGAAATCGCGGAGCCGGTGGCGACCGGCCTCGATCACGATGACGACAGCGATGCCGACACCGCCACCGATGGCATGAGCGCGCCGGACATCGACGATCGCGTCGTGCTGCGTTCCGAGGTCACGCCGCCGCCGATCAGCGGTGGCACCCTGGCGCTCGTCGACGCATCGCATGTGATCGCCAGCGATCCCGATCGCGATCGCGTGTTCATCGTGGCCATCGAGCACGGCGCGTCCGCATCGGTGGTCGAGCTCGAGTCGGGCGACGAGCCGGGTCGCGTCGTCGTCGATGCGCAGGGGCTCGCCCACGTCGCGCTACGCGGCGGCTCGGCGATCGCGACCATCGATCCCGCCACCGCGACGGTGATCGCTCGCCATGCGAGCTGCGTCAATCCGCGCGGCCTCGCGATCGACGAGGCCAACGCGCGGCTGTGGGTCGCGTGCGCCGATGGTGATCTGATCGAGCACGAGCTCGGCGGTCCGATGCTCGCGCGCACGCACGTCGTGCCCGACTTGCGCGACGTGATGCTGCTTCAGGACGGACGCATCCGCGTCACGCGATTTCGCAGCGCACAGGTGATGGACCTCGACGGCGGCCTGCCGACGTACGTCACCGGTCCGAGCCTCTCCGGCGAACGCTCCGCAGCCACCGCGTGGCGCACCCGAATGCTCGCGAACGATGGCTGGGTGATGGTGCACCAGTCGCACAGCCGCACACCGATCGAAACCACCGTGCACGACGCCTACGGTGGAAGCAGCGGCGACCCGTGTGGCCCGCTCGTGCAGACCGTCGTCACGACCTACCATCCGATCGCGGGCACTCGCTCGACGCCAGCAATTTCGTCGGCGACGCTGCCCGTCGATGTCGCGGTGTCGCCCGGTGGCGGTCGATTCGCCGTCGCCATCGCCGGTCAGAGCGATCCCGACTCGCCGACGATGCCGCAACGCACGAGTGTGCTGCTGCTCCCGTCCGACCTACCGCCCGACGAGGGTCAATGTGGTCACCAACCAACATCGATCGTCGTCGACGGACAGGTCACCGCCGTCGAGTTCCTCTCCGAGGATCTCGTGATCGCGCAGAGCCGTGAGCGCGCGGGATTG
>DASZPU010000937.1:0-8262 GCA_035550195.1 Nannocystaceae bacterium | reverse complement strand
GCGAGCGTGCGCTCGCCGACGATCGCTGGGTGCTCGATCCGCTGGTCGGCGCGCGCGCGATCGATCTGGGCGGCCGCATGATCGCCGCGGCCGTGCTCGCGCTGCCGCTCTTCGTCGCGACGATCGTGGTGCTCGGCGACGCACCGTGGCACGCACTCGTCAGCGCGCTCGCGGCGGTCGCGTGGACGGCCACCGTCGCGGTCGAGCTGGTCACGCACGCGGAAGCCCGTCGCACGCTGCGACGCCCGCAAGTGCAGGCGATCGTGCTGCGCATCGCGATCGCGATCGCGGCCGCGCTCGTGCTCGGTGTGCTCGGCCTCGTCGTGCATGCGCTCGTCGCCGCGGCCCTGGCCACACGGCGCTGGCAGCTCGCCGATCGCACCCGCCGCCGCTTCGCGCGATTGCCCGGCGAGATCGAAGCGGTGGTCTCGTGAGCGACGCGCTCGCGTTGCGCGACGTCGCGGTGCGCCGTGGTGGCCGCACGATCCTCGAAGGCGTCGATCTCGTCGCACCGCCCGGGCTCGTGCTGCTCACCGGCAGCAACGGAAGCGGCAAGTCGACGCTCATGCTCGCGATCGCCGGCATCGTGCCGCTCGTGCGCGGAGCGATCGCGATCGACGGGCACGATCTCGTGGCGCACGGCGTCGCCGCGAAACGGCAGCTCGGCTTCCTGCCCGAGCGCAACGACGCGCTCGAGCACCTCGTAGCGCGCCAGTGGCTCGCCGCGGTCGCGGGCCTGCGGCGCACAGCCGTGCCCGACGTGCACGAGCTGCTCGACGACACCGTGCTCGATCGCCCGATCGGTGCGCTGTCGTCCGGCCAACGCCGCAAGCTCGCGCTCGCGGTCGCGTGCTGCGGCGAGCCGCGCGTGCTCTTGCTCGACGAGCCCACCAACGCGCTCGACACCGACGGGCTCGCGGCGCTCGATCGCATCATCGCGCGCTGGCGCGACGCGGGCCGCACCATCGTGTGCGCGCTGCATCGCCCCGAGCGCTTCGAGCACACGCCCGACGTGCGCTGGCACGTGGACGCGGGCAAGGTCACTGCGCAGAGTCGATGACCATGTCCGAGACGCTCTGCGGGCTCGGGCGTCGCGCAGCTTCGGCGAAGATCGCATCGGGCACGCGCAACGCGTGCAGCTCGATCTCCGAGTAGCAGAGGCAGCCGCCGGTCTGGTGATCGACGAACACCGCGAGCGTGCCGCTGTCGCGATCGCCCAGCACCGCGAGCACGTTGGGCGCGAGCATGCACGGCCAGCTCTCGGTGCCGGTCCAGTCGACGTCGGCACGGTGCAACACCTCCACGCCGCGGATCCGCAGCGCGGCCTGCGTGCCGACGTGCATCAGCTCCACCGGTCGCGCCGCCGCGGGCACCGGCGTGTCGTCCTCCACCGCTTCGCGATCCCAATCGGGGATCGCGTCGCGGGCCTGGATGCCCACGTCGACGAGCGTGCGCCACGAGCCCTCGGCGATGCGCGCGTTGATGTCGAGCGCCGCTTGCTTCGCACCGCGCCACAGCTTCTTGCAGTGCGGATCGGTGTCCTCGTAGTCGTAGGCCCCGTCGCCGCCGTCGAACACCGTCGTGCTGTGCACGACCTCGTCGCGCACGACGTCGTGCCACCGCACCACCATCACTTCGTCTTCGCCATCGGAGGCCGACCAGGCACCGCGCGACACACCGATGATCGTGCTGCCGTCGCTGCTGATCGCGGGGAAGCCACGCGTGTGCACCTCGAACGGACACAGCGCGCTGCCGTCGAAGCGCTCGTCGTCGTCACCGCGCCCGCCCTTCCACGGACCGACCGTGATGCGCGGCTCGCCGCGATACGCCGGCCACGGCGCGACGATCTCCTCGTCGTCCTCCTCGGGCTCCACGATCGGCTCGCTCGCGCGCGGCGGATCGACGATGCGCGCGCCATAGGGGATCACCGGCGCACCTTCGACGGCCGGCGCGTCGCCCTCGCGGAGCTCGAAGAGCGCGGCCTCGGACGCGTCCGCGCACGCGAGCGGCAACAGAGCGAGCACGACCGGGGCGAAGCGAGCCATTTGCAGGGATCACGCCCCAGCCGCACGTGGCTATTCCCCTGGGCGCGTTCTGCGGTAGATCCTTCGGCTGCGTGGCGCTGACGGTCGGGCCCAGCCTCGAGCTCTTGGCGGCGGTGATCCGCGAGGCCCCCGTCGGTATCGTGGTGCTCGATGCCGACGGCATCGTGGTCGAGGTCAACGATGCGGCGCATCGCATGTTCGGGCGCCGCTACGTCGGCGGGCACATCAGCCTGTGCGCGGACAAGTACGAGATCCTCCGCGCCGACGGCAGCGCGTGTCCGATCGCCGAGCTACCGCTCGCTCGCGCTGCGCTGCACGGCGAGCACGTGGTCGCGCAGCCATGTCTCGTGCGC
This sequence comes from Nannocystaceae bacterium, assembly GCA_035550195.1. Taxonomy (GTDB): domain Bacteria; phylum Myxococcota_A; class Polyangia; order Nannocystales; family Nannocystaceae; genus Xiheibacterium. The sequence goes on along the minus strand of DASZPU010000937.1, from coordinate 5,864 downwards.
CGCCCCGATGGCACGATCACCCGCGTGCTCGCCGACGCGCAGCCGCTGCGCGACGAGCAGGCCCACCCGCTCGGCGCGCTGCTCGTGATGCGCGACGTCACCGGTGAGCACGAGCTCGAGCAACGGAGGCGATTGCAGGAGTCGCGCTTCGAGAGCCTCGTGCACGCCACCGCGCAGATGGTGTGGACCGCCGGCGCGGATGGTGCGGTGGTCGAAGACTCGCCGTCGTGGCGCGCGTTCACCGGGCAGACCTACGAGCAGTACCGCGGCTTCGGTTGGCTCGATGCGGTGCACGAAGGCGATCGCGAGCTCGTGCGTCGCGTGTGGCTGACGGCGGTGGAATCCAGCAGCGGCTACGAGGTCGAGTATCGCGTGTGGCACCACGCCGGCGAGTTCCGCTGGTCGTTCGCACGCGGTGCGCCCGTGCGCGATGCCGATGGCGTCGTGCGCGAGTGGGTCGGTTGCAACTGGGACGTGCACGCGATGAAGAGCGCGCAGGAGACCGCCGCCCGCGCGGCCGAGTTCCACCAGCTCATGCTCGGCGTCGTCGGCCACGATCTACGCAGCCCGCTCGCGGCGATCCAGATGGCCGCAGAGCTGCTGAAGCAGGGCTTCGAGCCCGCCAAGGTCGCGCCGCGGATCCTGCGGAGCACGCGACGTGCGAGCGACGTGCTCAACGCGCTGCTCGACGTCACGCAACATCGGCTCGGGGGCGGGCTGCAGGTGCAGCGCGAGCACGTCGATCTCGGCGAGGTGGTGCGCGAAGTTGTCGCGGAGTTCGACGATCGGCTCGGTGGACGACGCGTCGTGCTCGGCAGCTCGGGTGACACGCGCGGCGCGTGGGATCGCACGCGCCTCGGCCAGGTCGTCGCGAACCTGCTGGCCAACGCGCTGCAGCACGGGCGCGGTGACTCGGTGGCCATCGCGACGCGCGGCACCGGACAGAGCGTCGAGCTGCACGTGGAGAACGAAGCCGAAGGCATCGCCGACGAGCGCATCGAGACGATGTTCGAGCCGTTCCGCCGTGGCGACGAGACGCGCGCGCGCGGCAACATCGGGCTCGGGCTCTACATCGTGCGCCAGCTCGTCGATGCGCACGGTGGCACCGTCGGCGCCACCTGGGCCGACGGACACATGCGCGTCACGGTGTCGCTGCCACGCTAGGCTCACGCGATCGCGTCGATCAGCGTGCCGGTCATCTCGTCCGCCGCGCGTGCAGCCGCGACGCACGCGCTGACTTGCGTCTGCGCGAGCTTCATGTCGACGGCGCTCTCGACCTCGGGTCCCGCGGCGACGATGCGACGGGCTGCCGCATCGAAGCGCGAGGTGGCGTCGGCGATCCCCCTGGCTGCGACCGCTCCCGCTGCCGAAGCCCCGATCCCGCCGACCACGCCGCGCACATCGGCACTGCCCGGCAAAGCTGGAGGGTTTCGTTGCGGCGCCGGCGCGGCGGGAACCCGCGCACGATTTCGGCATCCTTGGGACATGCGGCGAGGTCTCACGGCGGTGCTGCTCGCGATCGGGTGCACGCCGTCCAGCACCGCGGCGACGGGCGAGCCGCGCTGGCACGTGCCCGATGGCGAGTGCGGCGAGCTGCACGAGCCGGTCTCGCTGCTCGATCTGCCCGAGCGGCCCACGCCCGAGATCGAGCTCGCGGCGATCGAATCGATCGGGCTGTCACCGACGCGCGAGCATCTCGCGGAGCTGCTCGCGATCGATTCGCACGAGCGCGAGCGCGTGTACTACGAGGCGCTGCACGGTGACAGCGCGCAGGTCTATGCGCTCGCACGACAGCGGCGCGCGGCGATCGATCGCATCGTCGCGGAGCACAGCGAGACGGTGCTCGAGCTCGCGCTCGCGAGCGATCGCACCGAGAATCTCGGCGCGCTCGTGACCTCGGCGAAGCAACCCGATCGCGTCGCTGCGCTGCTCGAGCACGGCATCGCGTGTGGACGCGATCGGCTCGACGCGCAGCTGGTGTTCGCGCTCTCTCAGGTTCCGGCCGACGCCGGGTTGCCCGCGCTGCGTCGTCTGGTGCACTGGCCCGCGTGGTCGGTGCAGGTGATGGCGTTCGAAATGCTCGAGCGCCGCAACGATGCCGAGCTCGCGCGGCTGCGCGAAGCGATCGCCACCCGTCACTGGTCGCGTGCGGTGCGAGAGGAACCGACGGTGATCTTCGGGCGCATCGATCACGGCGCGCGTGGTTGCGACCAGGATCTGCCCGATCCGATCGTCGTCACGCGCGGCGACGAGACGCTGGAGATCGCGGCGTTCGAGTGGCCGCGTCGCGACGTGCCGCGCGACCAGCTGCCTCCGGCGTACGTGCACATCTCCGGTCGCCGCGTCGATCTGCGCGAAGACGCCGACATGATGCTGGCCATCGACGACGGCTGGCTCGTCGGCGTGAACCGGGGCGAGCTCGGCGGTGGCCTCCACGTGGTGCGCGCGGACGGCGAGGTGCGCACGCTCGACGACGCACCGGTGCTCGACATCCAGCGCACCGAGCTCGGCGTCGTCGTGCTCACCGGTCTGTCGCACCTCGGTGTCAGTGAGGGCCGCATCCTCGGGATCACGCGCGACGCGAACGGCCGGCTCATCCGCCGCCACCGCCTCGAGCTGCCGGCGCGGCCCGAAGGTCTGCGCGTGCTGCCGGGCGGCACATTACTGGTTGCCACCGATGCAGGGATCGTGGAGCTCGCGCCGGACGACACGGTGACGCTGCACGGGTGCACGTAACCTACGAACCACGACCTTCAGATCCCGCGCACCGGCTCGAGCAACCCATACCCCATCATGCGCTGCAGCTCGCCGTCGAACCTGCGCAGCGTGAGCATGTTCAGCGCCCGGAACCACCACGGGATCGGCGGCGGCCGGCCCATGCGCTCGCCTTCGACGCTGAGGTATCGCATCTCGGTGAGCCGCCATCCCTGTGCCCGGAAAAAGCCCTCCCAATCGCCCGGCAAGAACCGGCGGGGCGCATTTCCCAGGCGCTTTCGTACGTCGCGTCGCCGCGCCATTCGTTTGTTCAAGAAAGGCGACGAGTAGTCGGTGATCCACGCGCGGTAGCTCGCGTGCGCACGAAGATCATGGGCGAGCGCCGCCACTTCTTCCGCCGAGAGATATGGGATGACGCCTTCCGTGAGCACGAGGATCTTCTCGGCCCGCGCGGCGATCTCGTCGAGCAGCGCGGTGCGCTGGCTCGCCTCCGCGAGATCGGCGGAGATTCGTTCGAGCCCGCACGACGCAGCTTCGCCCGCGAGCCGGTGGTTCTTCAGCTCGATGATCTTCGCGTGATCGACCTCGAACCAACGCAAGCCGCGGGGAAGCTCGAGTCGGTAGGGCCGCGTGTCCAGGCCCGCACCCAGGTTCAGCACCGCGTCGAACCCTGCGGCGACGGCCTCGTGGACGAACGCATCGATGACGCAGGTGCGCACGACGATCGACCAGGCGAACTGCCGCGCGCCGGCCATGGTCGACGCGAGCGCGCGGCCGCGCTCGCCCGCGAGCCGTCCCGCCAACGGGTCGCGGAACAGCGCGTCGGGCCGCTCACTCTCCATCGCGCGGTACCCCGCAACCCAGATCGCCGTGTCGGCGACGTCGTCGATCGATTCGTCGGGCATGGGCACTCGCGGTATGACTTCCAGCGCGCGCTCGTCCACCGGTCGATGGCATCATGCGCGGGCCGTGCCCTCACATCCGGTCACGCGGCGCTTCTTCGCCGAGGATCTCGTGCGACTGCGGCGTGCCGACGAGCAGCAGCGCTGGGTCGCGTCGCAGCGCGCGGGTCGCATCGATCCCAATCCGCACCAGATCGATGCGGTGATCTTCGCGCTGCAGCGCATGAACCAAGGCGGCTGCATCCTCGCGGACGAGGTCGGGCTCGGCAAGACGATCGAAGCCGGCCTCGTCATCGCGCAGCTGCGCGCCGAAGGTGCCGCACGCATCCTGCTCATCACGCCGAAGCCACTGCTGGGGCAGTGGAAGCACGAGCTGTTCACGCTCTTCGGCATCGACGCGCAGGAGGTCGGAGCCGATCGCTCGTTCGATCCGCCCGGCGTGTACATCGTCGGACGCGAGTGGGCGGGCAGCGAGGCCGGCAGCGACGCGATCAAGGCCAGCCCCGGCTTCGCGCTGTGCGTCATCGACGAAGCGCACGAGCTCTTCGCCGGCATCTACAAGCGCTTCGACAAGTTCGGCGCGATGAAAGACGAGTCCTCGCAGGCGCGCATGGCCGCGCGCGTGCGTCGTGCGCTGGTCGGTGCGCCGGTGCTGCTGCTCACCGCCACGCCGATCCAGAACTCGCTCGCCGAGCTGTGGGGCCTCGTGCAGTACGTCGAGCCCACCGGTGCGCTCTTCGGCGATCTCGGCACCTTCCGCGCGATCTTCTGCGCCGGTGACGATCGCACGCTGCGCGACGGTGCCGACGAGGAGCTGCGTCGCCGCATCGGCGCGGTCTGCCAACGCACGCTGCGACGACAGGCGCAGGAGTTCATGACCGAGCCGTTCCGCCGCCGCATGGCGAAGCTGTTCGGCTACACGATGACGCTCGAGGAGCGTGCGCTCTACGACGACGTCACCGCGTGGCTCATGGATCCGAAGACCGTGGCGTTCCGCGGCGCGCATCGTCGGCTCTTGCTCATCGGCTTCCATCGGCGCATGGCGTCGTCGCATCGCGCGCTCGCGGCCAGCTTGAAGAACGTCGCCACGCGCCTCGACAAGCAGCTGCGCGGCGTGATGGGCGACGGCGACACCATCGACATGTTCGCGCACGATCTCGAGCTCGACGTCGAAGACGAGCCCGAAGACGTCGACGAAGGTCCCCCGCCGGAAGCGCAACGGATCTCCGCCGAGCTCGAGCGAGTGCAGCGCTTCATCGCGCAGGCCGAGGCGATCGGCATCGACAGCAAGGCGCACCAGCTCGTGCGCGCGATCGGCCTCGTGTTCGAGCGCGGCGCCGCAGCGCAGGGGAGCGGGAAGGTGGTGATCTTCACCGAGTCGCTCGCGACGCAGGAGTATCTGCGCGAGGTGCTGCTCGACTCGGGCCTCGTGGCCGACTCGGACATCACGCTCTTCCGCGGCACCAACGACGGCCCGCGCGCACGCGAAGCGCTCGCGCGCTGGCAAGTCGAAGTGGGCGCGACGATGGGCGAGCGTCGCCCCACCGCGAACGTCGCGATGCGACTCGCGCTGGTGCACGAGTTCGCGACGCGCTCGGCCGTGTTCATCGCGACCGAAGCGGGTGCGAAGGGCCTCAACCTGCAGTTCTGCGACACGGTGGTGAACTACGACCTGCCGTGGAATCCCCAGCGCATCGAGCAACGCATCGGTCGCTGTCATCGCTACGGCCAGCTGCGCGACGTCACCGTCATCAACCTGCTCGCCACCGACAACGAGGCCGAGCGCCTCGTCTTCGACATCCTCAGTCGCAAGCTCGATCTGTTCGGCACCGTGCTCGATGCGTCCGATGCGATCCTGCACGAGCCTGGACAGCGCGCGCCCGAGACGCTCGCCTCCGTCGTCGGTGCCGAGCTCGAAGCGCACCTTCGTCGCATCTACGAGCGCGCGCGCACGCCCGACGAGATCGCCTCCGAAGTCGCGGCGCTGTCCGATCGTGTCGGTGAAGCGCGCGAGCAGTTCGAGGCCACCTATCGCCGCACCGCCGGCATCATCGAGTCGCGCTTCGACGAGAGCGTGCGCCATGCGTTCCGCACGATCTCGCGCGAGCTCGCCGACAGCCTGGCGCACTTCGATCGCGCGCTCGAAGACGTGGTCGTGCGCTGGCTCGAGGCCACCGGTGCGAGCTGGACGCGCGAGCGCATCGACGGACGCACGCGGCTCGTCGTCGCGCCGTGCAAGGCGCTGCC
>DASZPU010000936.1:0-7826 GCA_035550195.1 Nannocystaceae bacterium | reverse complement strand
GCGCTGCCCCGCGACCACGCGATGCCGCCCCGTGTTGGTCTGCTGCACCGGCGCGAAGCGTTCGGTCAAGCGCTCGTGCAGCGCATCGCTGCAACGATCCTCGATCGCACGCGTGACCTCCTGCCAATGCTCCGCGTTCGGCACCCAGCGCTCGTGGCTCGCGACGTACGTCCACGTGCGGATGAACGCGATGCGCTGCGTGAGCGCATCGATGTCGCCGCTGGTGTCGTCGAGCCGCTTGATGCGGGTCGCCATCCAGTCGACGTCGATCATCCCCGACGGTCCGCTGAGCTGCAGATAGATCGCCGCGAGCAGCTGCACGTGGCTGTCGAGCATCAGCTTGCGGAAGTCGGGGATGCGGCACACCTCCCACAAGAGCTCGACCTGCTCGGCCCCGTGGGCACGCGCGCGCACTTCCTCGATGCGCGCGAGCGAGACCAACGCATCGTGATCGTCGGCGCGTGCGACCACCTGCAGCGCGCGATGCCGCGGTCGCTCGTGCAGGCTCTCGCGCAGCGCGTCGAGCGATGCGAAGTCGAGCTCGTCGTTGCGCCACACCAACCGGCGAATCGGCGGGAACTGGTGGCCCTCGATCGCCGCGGCCACGCGCGCGGGCAAGCCGGGCAGCGGCCGCAGCGTGCCGAATGCACCATCGCGCGTGTAGCGACCGGCACGCCCGGCGATCTGCGCGAGCTCGGTGGGCTCGAGCGGTCGCACCTCGCTGCCGTCGAACTTGTGCAGCGCCGCGAACACGACGCGATCGACGTCCATGTTGAGGCCCATGCCGATCGCATCGGTGGCAACCATGTAGTGCACCTCGCCGGCCTCGTAGCGCGCGACCTGGGCGTTGCGCGTGCGCGGCGACAGAGCGCCGAGCACCACCGCAGTGCCACCGTGGCGCTGCCGCAAACGCTCGGCGAGCTCGTACACGTCGGGCACCGAGAATGCGACGACCGCCGTGCGCGGCGGCAACCCGCCGAGCCCGAGCGTGCCCACGTACGAGAGGTTCGAGAACCGCGGATGCCGCTCGATGTGCGCGGTGGGTAGCAGCGCCTCGACCATCGGCCGCATCGTCTCCGCGCCGAGCAGCCACGTCTCCGAGATCCCGCGCGCGCGCAGCATGCGTTGCGTGAACGTGTGCCCGCGCTGCGGATGCGCGGCGAGCTGGATCTCGTCGACCGCGACGAACTCGACGTCGAGCTGCTCGGGCATCGACTCGACCGTGCAGATCCAGTAGCGCGGATGCGGCGGCACGCGCTTCTCTTCGCCGGTCACGAGCGCGACGGCTTGCTCGCCGACGCGCATCGTCACGCGGTCGTAGAGCTCGCGCGCGAGCAGACGCAGCGGCAGTCCGATCATGCCGGTGCGATGCTCGAGCATGCGCTCGATCGCGCGATGGGTCTTACCGGTGTTGGTGGGCCCCAGCAGCGCAGTGAGGGGAGCCGCGTCCGTCACCGTGTCGGAATCGGCGGAGGAATGAAGCGATAGACCGGCAGGCGCGCGTCGAGCCCCCCGCGACGGATCTTCGCGAGCATCGATTGCAGCTCATTGTCGATGAGCGCGTCCACTTCGTGCGCATCGTCGGCGAGCTCGTAGCTCGTGCGCCGCACTGCGAGCACGTCCTTGCCTGCGCGCGCCTCGACGACCACCTCGCCGCGGCCGGCATCGTCGCGGCCGACCAGCTCGAGGCTCACGCCGTTGCGCCGCAGCCCGATGCTCTGCGTCGGCGCAGGCGTGCGCACGATCGGCACCGGCTCCACTTCGATCACGCTCTCGGGATCGATCCACGCATCGAATGCGCCGCGACACAGCTCGCGCAACACCGCCTTGTGTTGCGTGCGCAGCATCGCGTCGATGTCCGCGCTCGACATCGCTTCCTCGATGGCGTTGCGCTCGGTCGCGAGCACGGTGCCGCCCACGAAGAGCTGCGTGCACGCCTGTCTGCGGCGACCCGCCGAGACCTCGGATTGGACGTGGAAGACGCGGCCACGGTACCGGACGTCGTGGTTGTAGCCGCGCGGAGATTCCCGCATCGAACCACTATAACGCGCGATCCTGGGCCGTACGCAATCGCCCAACGCAGGCTTCGGCGTCAGGCCGTGGGCGCGGCCCGCGGGACGAACGCACGCACCAGGTTCTCGACGAACAGCTCGATGAAGCGGTCGACGTCGGGCACCGGAAAGGCAGGATGGCCATCGGAGATCCGCCCGTGCAGCATCAGCGATGCGAGCCCGTGGAGTGACGCCCATGTGAGCAGCACTGCTTGTTCGGCATCGAGATCGGCGCGGAAGGTGCCGCTCGCGATGCCCTCGCGGATCGTCGCACCCGCCGTCGACAACGGCATCAACGCCTCGCGTCGCTCGTCCTCGGGCAGGCTCGCCCAGTCGAGCTCCTCGTCGAGGAAGAGCACCTTGTACAACCACGGGTTCGCACGCGCGAAGCCGACGTACGCACGCGCCATGTCCTCGAGTCGCTTGCGAACGTCGGGCGCATCGGATGCCGAGTGCAGCGCCTGCTGCAAGTTGCGCACGCCGTGGAAACGGATCTCGCGGAGGATCGACGCCTTGCTCTCGAAGTGCTGATAAAGACCCGTCGCAGAGATGCCGAGGCGACTCGCGATCGCCCGCATGGTCATCCCTTCTTCACCGAGCTCTGAGCCGAGCTCGATGCTTGCGCGGATGATCGCGTCGTGCAGACCTGCCTTGGCCGGCAACCTCACGCTTTCCAGAGTAACACCGTTTCGAACGCTGTCTCGTCCAATCTGCGGTCCATTCGATCAGCGCGGAAAGGCGCGCGTGCGCGATGACTGCCGAGGCACGCGCCCGCATGCGTCCCACTTCGACGTCAGGGTGCGTGGATCAGCGTCGCAGCTCCCATCTCGCACCTTTGCTGGTGTCTTCGACGACGATGCCTGCGTCGGCCAACACGTCGCGAATGAGGTCTGCACGCGCGAAGTCCTTGGCTTTGCGCGCGGCGGCGCGCGCTTCGAGCAAGCGGTCGATCACTGCGCGGTAGGGCGCAACGCTCTCACCTTCGTCGGCGACGGGCAGGCACTCTGCAGCGAGCTCGGGGTAGAGCGATGCATCGACGGTTTCGACGCCGAGCACGTGCAGATGTCGCGCGAGGCAACGGTAGGCGGCCATCACATCCGGGGGATCCCCTGCGTTGTCGATGCCGAGCGAGAACAACGAGCCGACGTAGTCGAAGATCGCTGCCGTCGCCTGCGGGCACGAGAGATCGTCGTCCATCGCTGCGATGAAGCGGTCGATGAACGCGCGCGAAGCGTCGCCGAAGCGGCCGTACACGAAGCTCTCGCGCTCGCGCGGAATCGCATCGTTCGGTGCGCGAAGACTCGCATAGCGCGCGGCGACCGGGATCGCGCGCGCCGCGGGATCGCTGCTGCGCAGCCGCTCCGCCATGATCTCGAGCGCGCGCCCGATCTTCTCGTAGCCGCGCGCCGATGCTTGCAGGAGATCATCGGAGAACGCGAGCTTCGTCCGATAGTGCGTGCTGCCGTAGAACCATCGCACCTCGTCGGCACGGCGATCGCTCAGCAGCTGGGGGATGCTGATCACGTTGCCCAGCGACTTCGACATCTTCACCGAGTTGCCGTCTTTGTCGCGCAGGTCGAGGTGCTCGGGGTGCATCCAGTATCTCACCCACGGATGACCGCACAGCGGCTCGGACTGCGCGACCTCGTTCTCGTGGTGCGGGAAGAGGTTGTCGATGCCACCACCGTGCACGTCGAAGTGTGCACCGAGCATCACCGTGCTCATCGCGGAGCACTCGATGTGCCAACCGGGGCGCCCCTGCGGCCAGCCCTCCTGTCCGGTCGGCCACGCGGGCTGATCGGGTGAGCTCGGCTTCCACAGCGTGAAGTCGGCGGGGTGACGCTTGCGCGACGCGTCCTCGCCGACGCGCCCGCTCGCACCGCTCTGCTGATCTTCGAGCGGCTTGCCGGCGAGCTGACCGTAGCGCGCGAAGCTCTGCACGTCGTAGAACACTTCACCGTCGACGACGTACGCATGCCCGGCGTCGACGAGCTGCTTCACCATGTCGATCTGCGCGTCGACGAAATCGGTCGCGCGCGTGTACGCGGCATAGTCCTTGATGCGCAGCGATCGGCAGTCGCGACGGAAGCTCGCGATCACCGACTCGGCGACGTCGAGCCAACCGGTGCTCGCATCGGCCTTGTCCATGATGCGATCGTCGATGTCGGTGTAGTTGATGATGCTGATGACGTGGTAGCCGCGGTACTCGAGCCAGCGACGGAACGTGTCCCAGAAGCAGTACGTGCGCGCGTGGCCGATGTGCATCGCCGCGTAGACGGTGAGCCCGCAGGTGTAGATCCGCACCACGTGGGGATCGGCAGGGACGAAGGGCTCGAGCGAATGCGTGCGAGTGTTGAAGATCTGCAGGGCCACGGGAGTGCTCCAAGCGCGCCGTATGCTCCCCTGATACACTCTTTTTCGCTGTGGCGTCGACCCCTCGGCTGGCGATTGGCACCGTGTTCGCGGACGACTACCGCGTCATCGGTCCGCTCGCCGAGGGCGGCATGGGCTCGGTGTATCGCGCCGAGCAGCTCAGCACCCGCAAGCCGCGTGCGCTCAAGATCCTGCACGGCCGCATGCTCGAGGACGATCGCAGCCACGTCCGCTTCGTCCGCGAGGCGACGATCGGCGCAGCGATCGCCAGCGAGCACGTCGTCGAGGTGATCGCGGCCGGCATCGATCGCACCACCGAGCTGCCCTACATCGTGATGGAGCTGCTCGACGGAGGCGACCTCGCCGCCGTGGTGAAGCATCGCGGTCGACTCGACGTGCACGAGCTCGGTGCGATGATGCGGCAGCTCTGTCATGGGCTCGCGGCCGCCCACGCCGCGAAGGTGATCCATCGCGACCTCAAGCCCGAGAACGTCTACGTCGCCTATCCGCTGCACGCGGGCACGCCCTTCACCGTGAAGGTGCTCGACTTCGGCATCGCGAAGATCGCCCAGGAGTCGAAGACGGTCGCGACGCTCACCGGCACCGTCGGCTCGCCGCTGTGGATGTCGCCCGAGCAGATCAACAACGAAGCGCTGTCGTCGGCCACCGATGTGTGGGCGCTCGGTTTGCTCGCGTTCTGGGCGCTCACCGGTCAGGCGTACTGGCGCACCGCGAGAGCGGAGCGGCTCACGGTGCAGGCGCTCTTCGCCGAGCAGCTCTTTCGTCCGCTCGACTCCGCGGTGACGCGCGCGAGCGAGTTCGGCATGCAGCACGCGCTACCGCCGGGCTTCGACGATTGGTTCCTCGCCTGCGTCGCGCGCTCGCCGAGCGAACGCTTCACGGATGCGGCCGCAGCGTGGAGCGCGTTCGCACAATCCGTCGACGACGGCATGAAGGCCGACGTGCAGCTCTTGCCGCCGCGCGGCGAGGTGTGGAACTCGACGTCGTCGCGACTGTCGCTGGTCGCGTCGACGATCGAACAGCACGCGCCCTCGGACTCGTCGGGGCTCGAAGAGACCGCGATGGGCACCACCGGTTTCGGTCACGTCTCGCCGCTGCACTCGACGTCGTCGGTCGAAGCCGCCGCGGTCGCACCACCGCCGCCTGCGGCCGTCGCCGCGCCCGCAGCGACGCGCGTGTTGCCGCAACGCGGTGCGCCGAAGTGGTTGCCGTACGTCATCGCACCGATCGCAGCGATCGCGGTCGCGCTCGGCGTGTGGGCGTTGTGGCCCGGCGTCGATCCCAACGCGAGAGACGGCGTCACCGCGCGCGTCGACGTGCCGTCCTCGGACGGCGAAGATCCGACGCCGCCCGATCCGCCGGCGAAAAAGCCTCCGGATCCGCCCGCGAGCGACAGCGGCAAGCCGCCGGCGAAGAGCGACGACGGCGGTGACATCGAGCACCTGCCCCCGCCGCCCGATCCCGACCAAGACGACGTCGAGGTCGTGCGTCCGATGACGACGCAGCCGAGCTTCAGCGGCAGCGCGTGCAGCTTCGTGGGCTGGAGTCGCGACGGCACGCGCTTCGTGCTCGACATGACGTATCCCGATCGCGCGGGCGTCGGTCAGCCGAACAACAAGCTGCGGCTCGTCGAGGTGCACGAGTCGCTCACCGGTGCGATGGTGGGCTCGTATCTGCTCGAGCGCGACGCGGCGCCGGAGATCTCCGATCGCGATCGACTCTCGCGCGCCGCGATCGAAGCCGAGCCGCAGGCCGAGCTGCACCACGCGAAACACCACCTCGAGCTCGGCCACGTCGAGGCCACACGACTGCCTCCGGTCGGCGGCGCGCGCATCGAAGCCGCGCTCAGCCACGTGCCCGAGGGCACCACGGCGGTGATCGAAGAGAGCGACGTCGGCGCGACGTTTCGTTGGACGATCGGCACGCTGCAGGCGGGGGACGAAGAGCTCGCGGTGCCGCACATCGTGCTGCGTTGGCAGGGCGGCAGCGATCGTTGGGAGCTGCTCGACGTGCCGCTCGTGATCGGTGCGCGCGAGCTCGCGGCGCTCGCCGAGCCCGGCCAGACGGTGGAGTACCTCGGCACGGTGTCGTACCAGTGGGGGCCCGCAGCGCAGCGCGTCGTCGTGCGCGTCGAAGCGCGGGCCGAGCACGTCACCGAGCCGGCCCGCACGATCGATGCGCGATGGTTCTTGCGCGCGAGCGGTCCGCAGATCCGGCTCGTCGATGCGGGCGCGGGTCAGCGGCGACTGCGACGGATCGCGGCCCAGCTCGAGCGCGCGGGTCTGCCGATCGCCGCGGCCGATCTCGATCACTCGAGCGCCGAGGGATCGCGCACATACGTGCGTGCGCGCGATGCCGCGGCGGCCGAGCTGGCGGTACGCATCAACACCGCGCTCGGCCTCGAGCTGCCCAGCGCGCTCTTGCAGCGCGCCGGGTGGACGCAGGCGGTCGTGGTGCTGGGCCCCGACCTCGCGGTCGAAGAACCTTAATCGCGCCGGATCGCAACCTGCCTATTGCGCGGCCGTCATTTCACCGCGAAGTTCAGGGCCCATGTTCCACCCCCGCCGCCGCCCCGCCGTCTCCCTGTCGATCGCCGCCGCGCTGCTCCTCGTCGCTTGCGACAAGAAGGATGAAGCCGCGGACGGCAAGACCGATGCGGCCAAGACCGCCGAAGACGAGGCCAAGAAGAAGGCCGACGAAGAAGAAGCCAAGAAGAAGGCTGCCGCCGACGACGAGGCCAAGAAGAAGGCCGCCGCGGACGACGAGGCCAAGAAGAAGGCTGCCGCCGACGACGAGGCCAAGAAGAAGGCCGCGGAAGACGAGGCCAAGAAGCTGGCCGAGGAAGAGGCCAAGAAGCCCGTGTCGCTCAGCGACATCACGGTGAAGTCCGAGGCGATGTTCGGCAGCGCCGGGTCGCTCAAGATCACCGCGAAGGCGAAGTTCAACGAGACGCTGAACAACGGCACGTTCGTGCACGTGAAGGGCCTGTGCAAGCGTGACACGCGGCTCATCGCCGACGTGAGCTGGGTGAACGGCACCGACTACACCAAGCAGCTCCACCAGTACGCGGTGGGCGAGACCGCCGATCTGCAGGCGAACATCTTCTCGCAGGGCGTCGCATCGCCGATGTCGCCGTGTCAGCTCGACTTCCGACTCGGCAGCGGTGGCGGTGGCGTCTCCGTGCCGCTGCGCACCGCGTGCTTCGACGGCACCACCACGAAGGAAGGTCCGTGCGACCCGCCGATCGTCGCCGCGGCGATGTCGGGCGCGACGCTGCCGGTCGAGGTGTTCGACCTCGCGATCAAGGAAGACACCGGCTACGGCGGTGCACCGGGCATCCAGATCGACGACCTCATCCAGATCAACTCGCCGCTCGACGAC
>DASZPU010000935.1:0-4736 GCA_035550195.1 Nannocystaceae bacterium | reverse complement strand
TCGCCGAAGGCATGTACTCGCGCGGGAGGAATCGCGCGGCTCGCTATCACACTGCGCTCGGCTCGGCCCGCGAGACGATGGCATGTCTCGAGGTCGCGGTCGCGATGGGGTACCTCGAGCAGGCCGATGCTGCGGCGCTCGATCGGCTCGGACGCATCGTCGGCACGCTGGTGCGAGCTGGTCCAGCGCCACGCGTAGCACTCGATTCGGCGCAGGAGAAAGAGCGCCCTTTTCAAGTTGCGCGTCGATCCCGAGTCGGTCATGAGCCAAGGCATGGCCGACTCGAAGAAGAAGCGCGGTGCGCCTCGACTTCGCAAGGCTGATCAGGAGATCTACGTGCAACGTGCCGCGACGATCGAGACGCTTCACGCTTCGCGATCGGCTGTCAGCCTCTCAGTACCGATCCACGAGATCTTCGACGACCGTGCCGTTCGCACAGTGGCCCTCGAGCACGCGCACGACCTTGCCCTCGTCCATGCCGGGGTAGAAGCCGCGCTGGGTCTCGAGCACGTCGAGATCCGGATCGGAGTCGGCTTCGCTCGCGGCCGCGAGCTCTTGCACGAACATGTTGGGCCCGTCGTCGCAGCGCCCGAAGCAGGTGTAGCTGCGCACGACCACGAGGCCGCGCAGCTTGTCGTCGCCGTCGATCGTGCGGCCCGCGAGCGCGACCAGACGATCGCTGTCGTGCTGCACGCCGCAGCTCGGGCCATCACAGATCCGCAGACAGTACCGGGGGCTCATCGTCGTCGTGCGCGGGCTCGTTCTGCGCCACCTCGGCGGGCGGCAGCTCGTCGAGGCCGTGCGCGATGAAAGCACGCAGGCTGGGCTCGCACAACGGGTCGTCCGCCGCGTCCTCCAGGGCTGCGCGCGCCGGCGCACGCGCCGGGCCCCGCTGCTTGGCGTGGACGAACAAGAGCGCCGCGGCCGACACCAGCGCGGACGACTCGTAGGCGACCAGCTGATCGGCATGATAGCGCCGCACGAACGTCGCGACCGCTTCGACCGCGCCGGGATCCTTCAGCTCCGCGAGCGCGCGCACGATCTCGACGAGATCCTCGCTGCGCGTGCCGGGATGCATGAGCAGCTCGCTCAGCTCGCGCACCACCGCGGGGCTACCCGAGCGCACCGCGCCACGGATCGCGTCGGTGCGCGCGGCCGCATCGTCCTCGCCGAAGCGCGGACGCGATCGCAGCGCGACCAGCAACGCATCGACGTCGACGCTCGTGCCGCTGCCCCACGCTTCGCCGGTGAGCCCGCGGGCGTGCTCGCGCAGCACCGCGGCCGCCGGTGTGTCCTCGCTGCGCAGCTTGCCGTCGGCCAGCGCGTTCACGCGGCCACGCACCTTCGCATCGTCGCCGCGCCACAGCAGATCGGCGGCGAGACGCTGCGCGGGCAACAGCCGCGGATCGGGATCGTCGATGAGCTCGAGCAGGCGGTCGACCACCGCCGGGTCGTCGCTGCGCGCAGCATCACCGGCCGAGCGCGCGGGCGCACCGATGATCAACGCGCCGCGCACCGGCTCGTCGCCGGCGATGCGATCGAGCACGCGACCATCGTCGTCGGCGAGCTGCACGATCGCACCGTCTTCGCGCACGAGCACCACGCGATCGCCCGTGACTTCCATCGCGACGAGCTCGCCCTTCGTCTCCACGTGCACCCAACGCGCACGGATCGGCCGACCTTCGCGATCGAGACGCATCGCGATCACGGCCCGCCGCGAGAGCAGGATCGCGTCGCGCGGCGTCGCATCGACGCTCGACAGTCGCAGCCACATGCGCAGCCGCTCGTCGTCGCCGTGCCCCACGTCGAGGCCGTCGCCGGTCGGGAACGCCGGCGCATAGCTGCGCTCGAGCTCGTGCGCGCGGCTTCCGTTGCCGCGCGAGCCCAACGACACCCAGCGCGCACCGTCGCCGACGAACCACGCACCGCCGCGATGCGTGACGCGGCGCAGCGTGCCTTCGCCGACGTCGAGCCGCGCGAGCTCGCGACCGTTGCCGAGCCGCAGCGCCGCGACTTGCTCGCCGATCGGCACCACGGCGATCTTGCCGACGACGTCGGGGATGCCGAGCGGTTCGGCGGAGCGTCGTCGCCAGCGCACGTGACCATCGAGCGTCGAGAGCCCGAGGATCTCGCCGCGCGAGCTCTCGCCGACGACGGTCGCGGCGATCCACGGCTCGGAGACCGCGAGACCGGTGAGCGCTTCGCCAGGCAGATCGGTGTCGAAGCGCACCTTGCCGGTCGCGCGCTCGACTGCGACGAGTCGACCGCCACGCACCGGCAGGTACACGCTGCCGGCGCTCGCGACCGGATGGCCGGAGACCGACAGTGGCAACGTCCAGCGCGTGCGCGCGTGGATCGGATCGACCGCGACGACGCGCGAACGTTCGACCAGCACGACGAGCGGCAGCGCGGACTCTCGCGCGTGACGTCGAGCATCGCGCTCGTCGTGCGCTGCGGCTTGGGCGAGGAGATTGCCGTGCTCGCCGCCCCGCGCGACCAGGTTGCGCCCGCAGCCCGCGAGCGCGACCACACCGAGAACGAACGCCCCGAGTCTCACTGCGGATCTCCGGGCACGAGCTCCACGTCGTCTTCGGCGATCTCTGCGGCGAGCTCGGGGTCGCGTGCGAGCAGCTCGGCGATCGTCACCGCCGACGTGGGGCTGGGATGACGAGCCGCGAGCGCGACTGCCAGCTTGCGAATCGTGGGGTCGAGATCGCCGGCCGCGGCTGCGATCGCGCGATCCGATTGCTCCCCGCCGACCTCCGCCCAGGCCGCGAGCGCACGGCCGCGCACGTCGGTGCGACGATAGCCCGCGAGCGTCTGCACGACGTCGAGCACCTCGATGCGCGGCGCGGCACGGAATGCGTCGAGCATCGTCGTGAGCGCACCGGGAGGCGCGCCCGCGTCGACGCGCTTGCGCAGCTGCGTGGCCGCTTCCGGGGCGGGATCGGCCAGCAGCGCGAGCAGGTGGCGCGCGGCATCCTCGACGGTGCGCTGCGCGGGCGGCTCGGCGCGGACGACGGTGACGGGCGCGATCGCGAGCAACAGACAGAGGATCGACGTGCGCACGGCGGGACTCCGGTCCGTTGCATCGGCCGGAGCCCCTGCGCGCTTGAACCCCTACGGGAAGTTCGCGTCGTAGCGCTTCACGATGACGTCGCGATCGCTCGCGGAGCCGCTGCTGAACACCACCACGGGCTCGTCGGTGGTGCGCATCGCGAGATCGGGCTCCTCCTGGAAGTTCGCCGTGACCGTGTTCACGCGGAACTCCACGCCGACCAACGCACCCACGGCGGTGTAGCGCTGCGCGTACACCCCGGTGAGGCTGCCGTCTTGGTTGGCCGACACCCACGCGATCATGAACTCGCCGTCGGTGTTGATCGCGACGCTCGGATTGTTCTGCGCGCCGGTCTCGTAGTCGTTCACCAGGAACTCCGAGCCCTGCTCGGTGCCCGCGTTGTTGAAGCGCTGCGCGATCACGGCGGTCGACGCCGCGTCTTGACCGTCGCTGCTCCACGCCACGACGTACTCGCCGGTCGGCGCCATGGAGATCGACGGCTGGCTCTGGTTGCCGGCGGTGAAGTTGTTGATCACCGACTCACCGGTCAACGCAGTGCCCGCGTTGTTGTAGCGGCGCATCACGATGCCGATCGCGTCGCCGTCCTGATCGTTGCTCGACTGCCAGACCACGGTGAAGTCGCCGTTGCTGCGACGACCCACCGACGGCAGCTGTTGATCGCCGAGCGTGGTGGAGTTGACCGAGATCTCTGCGCCCTGCGCGACCGCGGAGCTGTTGTAGCGGCGGCACAGCAGCTCGTAGCTCGCGACCGGTCGCGTTTCGTAGCAGATCACGAACGCACCGCCGTTGTCGGCGGCGACGTCGGGCCGGCGTTGGATGCCGGTGCTCGAGCCGTTGACCTGGAACTCGGCGGTCTGCACGACGCCGCCCGAGTCGTAGCGCTTGGCGTACACGCCACCCGCGTCGGAGTCGGGCGATTCCCACGTGACCACGAACCCGGTGTCGTAGACCGCGACGGACGGATTGGTCTGGTTGCCGTTGGTCGTGGTGTTGACCTGGAACTCGCCGCCGAACTCGTTGCCGAGGCTGTCGTAGATCTGTCCGAAGATGCCGGTGCCGTTGCCGTCCTGCGCGGGATTGCCGATCGGCGCGCTCACCCACACCACGACGTAGTAGTTGCCCGACGGCGCCGCACCGATCGCGGGCGCGAGCTGCGAGTCGAGCAAGTAGCTGTTGACCACGTCCTCGCCACCGATGTCGCACGGGTTGGGGCAGCCGCCTTCGCAGTCGGTGCCGAGCTCCATGCCGTTCTGCACGTCGTCGTCGCAGCTCGGGGCCTGACAGGTGTTGAGCGTGCACACGCCGCTCTCGCAGTCGTCGTCACCGAGGCAGGTCTGACCGGTCTGGCAGGTCGAGCCGCAGCTCTGACCGCAGTCGAGATCGGACTCGTCGCCGTTCTCGACGCCGTCGTCGCACGCCGGATCGGCGCACACGAGCGCCGCACACACGCCTTCGACACAGTCGCCTTCGTCGACGCAGCTCTCGCCCGGCTCGCAGCTGGCACCGCACGCGCCACCGCAATCGAAGTCGGTCTCGTCACCGTTCTGATGGTTGTCGTTGCAGTCGGGGAACGAGCAGACGCCGAACTCGCAGACCTGCTGCGTGCAGTCGCCACCGTCGAAGCAATCCTGCGACGGCAAGCACGTCGCGCCGCAGG
>DASZPU010000934.1:0-2314 GCA_035550195.1 Nannocystaceae bacterium | reverse complement strand
GCAGCGCCGCGCCCTCGCAGACGCCGACGCGTGCATCGGTGCGCGCACCGATTCGCCGCGCCGATGCACCCGTGCAGAGCCCGACGCAGAACGCCGTCGAGCCCGCCCCCGCCGCCAACGCGCCGACCACCGACGCGACGCCGCGCATCGCCGCGACCACCGAGCCCACCGCCACGGTTCCGACGATCGAGCGCGCGACGACGCCGAGCGCCACGACACCGACGCTCGACGCGGCGCCGCAGCACGACGCGGCCCCGGAGCTCGCGGCCGCGACGCGCACGCCCGCTGCGACACCGGCCCACGAGTCGCGCGCGAGCGCACCGATCACCCACGAGCCCGTCACGATCTCCCGCGCCGAAGACCTCGCGACCGCGATCGAACGCCTGCGCCCGATCCCCAAGGGCGGCGCCGTGATCGAGGTGCAGACGCCGAACCTCGGCAAGCTGCGCCTCGAGGTCGCGATGGACGACGGCAACGTACGCATCCGCATCGACTCCGACGACTCGCGCGCGCTCGCATGGATCGAGAACGAGCAGCACGGCATCACCGCTGCCGCGCGCCAGTCGTTGCCGGAGGCGAACAACGTGCAGCTCGAGCTGCGTCAGCAAGCCGGCGATGGCCGTCATCGCGCACCGCAGCGCTCGCACGAGCCGGCGGAGGCGCGCGGCGACGCATCTGCGTCGCCGCCCCAACGCAGCACCGACCGCAGCGCACCCGCGAGCACGCCGACGATCCGTCGTGGCCTCGTCGACGTCGTGGCCTGAGCGCACGAGTGTCCGCGATCGGAACGAGCGAACCTCGCGAGCTGGCACGGCGGTTGAAACAAGTCGGTTCGGCAACATGGATCCCGTCAGCGGAAACGGAACGACCACCGGCATCGGCACCTCCGAGGTGCAGAGCCTGACCGGCAACCTCGGCAACGCGATGGGGAAGGACGACTTCCTCAAGCTGTTGATGGCGCAGATCCAATTCCAGGATCCGATGGAGCCGATGAAGGATCAGGAGTTCGTCGCACAGCTCGCGACGTTCTCGAGCCTCGAGCAGCAGATGCTCAGCAACGATCACCTCACGCAGCTCCAGCTCGGCCAGCTCAGCAACGGCAACGCCGAGCTCTCCGGCTTCATCGGCAAGGAGATCGTCGCGAAGGGCGACACCATCGAGATCGGGACCAACGGCATCCCGCCGATCCCCGCACAGCTCGATGGCGACGCTGCGAGCGTCACCGTCACCGTGCGCGACAAGGACGGCAAGATCGTCAACACCTTCGAGGCTGGTCCGCAGAAGGCGGGCTCGCACGAGCTCGCTTGGTCCGGCAAGGACGCGAGCGGCAACCCGCTGCCCGCCGGCAGCTACACCGTCTCGATCGCAGCGAAGGATGCCGAGGGTGCCGACGTCGGCGCGTCGGCGCTCACCAAGGGCACCGTCACCGGCATCTCGTTCGAGAACGGTTTCGCCGAGCTGCTCATCGGATCCCGGCGCGTGCGCCCGGCCGACATCCTGTCGGTCGGCAACGTGTCCACCACCCCGACTTCCACCACTCCTCTGAACGGCCAGAGCCAAGTCCCCACGCTCGGCGGCTGAACGCCGCAACCGAAGGCACACCATGTCGATCCAATCCACCATGTACACCGGGGCCGCGGGCCTCGGCAGCCACTCCGATGCGATGGGCGTCATCAGCGACAACATCGCGAACGTCAACACCGTCGGCTTCCGATCCTCGCGCGCCAACTTCTCCGACGTGCTCGGCGGCGTCGTGGCCAACGATCGCGGCGGCGCAGGCAGCCGCATCGGCAGCGTGCAGACCATGTTCTCGCAGGGCGCGTTGCTGGGCACCGGCAACGCCTCCGACCTCGCGATCAGCGGTGACGGCTTCTTCATCGTCAACGGCTCGGTCGGTGGCGTCGACGGCAACTACTACACGCGCGCCGGCCAGTTCCGCCTCGACGGCGACGGCTACCTCGTGAACGACGACAACCTGCGTGTGCAGGGCTACGGGCTCGGTGCGAACGGCCAGATCTCCGCGTCGCTCGGTGACCTCCACCTCGATGCGGGCACGCTGCCGCCGGTCGCGACCACCAGCTTGGGCGTGGACGCGAACCTCGACGCGAGCCAGGCGGTCGACGCCACGCCGTTCGACATCAACGATCCCGGTGCGACCAGCGACTGGTCGACGTCGATGACGGTGTACGACTCGCTCGGCACCGCGCACCAGGTCACGATGTTCTTCAAGAAGACCGCCGATGCGCCGTCGCAGTCGTGGGACGTGCACGTCGCCGTCGCTGGCGACGACGTCGATCCCGCGGTCGCGCAGGAC
>DASZPU010000933.1:0-12828 GCA_035550195.1 Nannocystaceae bacterium | reverse complement strand
CGGGGCCTTGCTGTCGCTCGCCGAGATCGAGCGCGCGCTGGGCGAGCACGCGCGCGCGGTCGAGCACGCCGAGGCCGGCCGCACCGCGTTCGCGACGATCTACGCCGCCGACCATCCCGACGTGGAGCGTGCGACCAAGCTGATCGCGACGCTGCGTCAGCGCGCTACGGGCAAACCGTGACGCCCGGGTTCATCGCGCAATCGAAGTCGTCGCAATCGACGAAGCCGTCGTCGTCGTTGTCCATGTCGTCCATGCACAGCTCGTCGGTGTCTTCGTGCGGGCACACCGTGACCGCGCGGCTCTGCGTGCACGCAAAGTCGTCGCAGTCGGTGAAGCCGTTGTCGTCGTTGTCGATGCCGTCCATGCACTCTTCATCGGTGTCTTCGACCGTCTCGCACACCGTGATCTCCGGATTCATCGAGCACTCGAAGTCGTCACAGTCCGCGTAGCCGTCGTCGTCGTCGTCCCAGCCGTTCATGCAGCTCTCGTCGGAGTCCTCGGGCCCGTTGCACACGGTGACCAGCTTGCCCTCCGCGCACGAGAAGTCCTGACAGTCGGCGTAACCGTTGTCGTCGTTGTCCTTGCCGTCGCTGCAGGTCTCGTCGGAGTCCTCGGGCGGACCGCCACACGGCATCGTCTCGTCGCAATCGAAGTCGTCGCAGTCGACGTACGTGTCGCCGTCGTTGTCGACGCCGTCCATGCACGCCGCGTCGGTGTTCTCCGCGTCGCCGCTGCTCGTGCCGTCGCTCTCGCTCTCGGCCGCGGTGGATTCCGAATCGGCCACGGTCGCATCGCCCGTGGGGCTCGTGCTGCTCTGCGTGGTCTGCGTCTCGCCGGTGACGTCGGTGGTCTGCGGCATCGTGGTGCCGGTGCCCTCGCCCGTCGTCTCCCCGCTCTCGGCCGACGCGCTCGCGTTCGTGGTGCTGTCGTCCTCGGAGGACGCAGCAGCGCCGCAGGCGGAGGCGATGATCGCAATGACGAAGTTACATGCGTACCGACGAGCCATGGGGCGACCTTCTTAGTCGCGCCGCCGCGACCGCGCAAGCGCGCCTGCGGCGCTAGACGCCGAGTGTCCGTCGCGTGACGTCGTGCACCACCGTTGCGCGTCCGTCCTGATACATTCCCGCGCGATTCGTCGTGCCTGGACGGCTCGCACTCGTGCTCGCGATCGCGTTGTTGCCCGCTTGGGCACACGCAGAACCATCCGCCGACGATCCGCTCGCACGCATCGTGCCGCCGCAGCCGCTCGGACAGATCGAGGTGGAGTATCCCGCCGAGCTGGTGCTGCGCCCCGATGCACCCGACGGCGAGGTGATCGTGCGCTTCGTCGTCGGCATCGACGGCATCACGAAGGAAGTCGCGGTGGAGCGCGGGCTCGATCCGCAGCTCGATGCGCTCGCGATCGCAGCGGTCGAGCAGCTGAAGTTCACACCCGCATCGCTCGACGGCGAGAAGGTCGAGATCGTCACGCGCATCGCGGTGCCGTTCCATCCCCCGCCGCCGCCGAAGCCGGTCGTCACGCCCGACGACACGCCGAAGGACGCGACCGTCGGCGCGCCACCGATCGACAGCGGCCCGCTGCGCTTGTCGGGCCGCGTGCTCGAGGCCGGGCAGCGCACGCCGATCGAAGGCGCGACGATCCTCGTCGTGCCCGCGGCCAAGGACGCCGAGGTCGGGCGTGTGAAGAAGAAGGAGTACCTCGATCCGCCGCAACCGAAGTGGACGGCGACGCGGCGCGCGGACGAAGCCGGCCAGTTCGCGCTGCACGGCCTCGAGCCCGTGAAGGTGCGCGTCGTCGTGCTCGCGCCCGGCTTCGAGCGGCTCGAGTACATCGAGGAGCTGTCCGCCACCGAGAGCATCGAGGTCACCTACTGGCTGAAGCGGCTCGCCAGCAATCCCTATCGCACCGTCGTCGTGTCGTCGCGCGAGCAACGTGAAGAGGTCGCGCGCCGCACCATCACGCCCGCCGAGATCGGCAACCTGCCGGGCACGCAGGGCGACGCGCTCAAGGCGTTGCAGAACTTCCCCGGCATCGCGCGCGCACCGTTCGGGCTCGGCCTGCTCGCGATCCGTGGCACCGGCCCCAACGACTCCGCGGTGTTCCTCGGCTGGCACGAGATCCCGCTGCTCTTCCACTTCGGTGGGCTCACCTCGGTGTTCAACAGCGACATCCTCGAGCGCATCGACTTCGTGCCGGGCAACTACGACACGCGCTACGGCGACGCGCTCGGCGGCATCATCGACGTGCAGCCGCGCAAGGGTCGACGCGACGGCTACCACGGCTACGTCGACAGCGATCTGTTCGACACCGGCGTGCTGGTCGAGGGTCGGGTCGGCAAGGGCTCGTTCGCGATCGCGGCGCGGCGCAGCTACATCGACCTGCTGCTGCCCGCCGTCATCCCCGACGACGCCGGCATCGATCTCACGCTCGCGCCGCGCTACTGGGACGATCAGATCCTGTTCGACTATCCGGTGGGTGGTGGCGAGCTCAGCGTGCGCGTGTTCGGCTCGCGCGATCGCCTGAAGCTGGTCGCGGCCGACCCCAACGAGATCGACACCGACGAGCGCAACCGCTTCGAGACCTCGCAGTACTTCCACCGCGTCGATCTGGTCTATCGCAAGAAGCAGGGTGCGTGGGACTTCCTCATCACGCCGTCGTACCGCTACGACACGCTGGGGATCTCGATCAGCGACCTGTTGAAGTTCGACCTGGGCGTGCACAACCTCGGGCTGCGCAGCGAGATCAGCAACGTGCTGTCGAAGAACGCCGAGCTGCGCGTGGGCACCGAGCTGCGCGCGGCGAGGTTCGAAGCCAACGTCGCTGCGCCACCGATCCCGCCCATGGGCGCGATGGGCAACCCCGGCGGCGACACCGGGACGCTCTTGCGTACGAGCACGAAGGGGTGGAACACGATCCCCGCGCTCTATGCCTCGCTGGCGCTGCGCGCCGGCGAGCGCACGCACTTCTATCCCGGGGTGCGGCTCTCCTATTACAGCGGACAGATCCACAAGCTGTCGGTCGAGCCGCGCTTGCGTGCGGCGTTCGATCTCGCCGATCGCACGATTCTCAAAGCCGGCGTCGGCATGGTCGCGCAGGCGCCCCAACCGGTGCAGGCCAGCGACGTGTTCGGCAATCCCCGCGTCGGGCTCGAGCGCGGCGTGCAGACCAGCGTCGGTGTGTCGCAGACGCTGCCCTACGCGATCACCGTCGACGGCACCGTGTTCTTCACGTACCTGTGGGATCAGATCGTGCCCTCGCCCTTGGTGGTGAAGCGCGAGGACGGTGCGATCGGGCCCGAGACGTTCGCGAACACGCAGAAGGGTCGCGCGTACGGTCTCGAGATCCTCGCGCGCAAGCAGCTCACCGGTAGCGTGTTCGCGTGGGTGGCGTACACGCTCAACCGCAGCGAGCGACAACCGCTGCCGGATGCAGCGTGGCGCGTCAGCGATTTCGATCAGACCCACATCCTCACGATCGTCGGCGTGTGGAAGCTGCCGAAGAACTGGCAGATCGGCGGCCGCTTCCGCCTGGTGTCGGGCAACCCGTACACGCCCTACCTCCACGGCGTGAAGGATGAATCCACCGGCGACTACCTGCCGATCAGCGGCCCGATCAACTCGCAGCGCTTGCCGCTCTTCCACCAGCTCGATCTGCGCATCGACAAGTCGTTCGTGTGGCGGCGCGCGAAGCTGTCGCTCTACCTCGACGTGCAGAACGTCTACAACCACCAGAACAGCGAGCTGAAGAACTGGGCCTACGACTTCTCGCGCGCGCAGCCGGTGGCGGGCCTGCCCATCATTCCCTCGCTGGGCACGAAGATCGAGTTCTGACATGATGCCGCACGTGCGACGCAGCTTGCTCATCGCGATCGTCGGCACGATCGGCTGCGGCGAAGGTCTGCCGCTGGTCGAGCGCATCGCGTCGGTGCGACCGCTCGCGCTGCGCGTGGAGATCGAAGATCCGACCGCGATGGCCGGCGATCCCGTCGCGGCCGAAGGTCTGCCGCTGTCGACCGCGCGCATGGTGCCGTTCTTCGCCGATCCCGACGGCCCGATGAGCACCGACGAAGTCGCCGCGGAGCTCGAGCCGGTGTGGATCGCGTGCAACCTGACGCCCGTGCAGGGCTTGTTCGGCTGCCTCGGCGACGCGCGTCCGCTCGCGGTCGACGAGCTCGTCGAGTGTCCGCCCGTCGATCCGTCGGCGTTCGATCCGAGCTCGGGTGAGCTGCCCAGCACGCCGAGCCCGTGCCGCATCGCCACCGACACGCCGGGCGAGCCCGAGTACACCATCCCGATCGATGCCGCATATCTGCTCGGCGGCGACATCGAGCTCACGATGGTCGCGCACGATCCGTCGGGCGCCTCGACCGACGAGTGCCTCGAGGACCTGCTCGACGACGGATCGGATCCGCCGCCCGAGTGCATCTACGCCGTGCAGCGCATCGCGGTCGGCCCCGATGGCGCGCTCGTGGAGCTCGCGGAGCAGCTCGGCGTGCCCAGCTCGGCGTTGCCCCCCGCGCCCGATCCGGTGCCCGATCCCGATCAGCATCCGCGCATCAGTGCCGTGCGTGTCACCGCGTTCGAGAGCAAGGCCCAAGACGCGCCGATGATCGGCGTGTTCACGCCGGCGGAAGGCGAAGTCCTGCAGATCCCGTGGGGCGCACGGCTCGAGCTCGAGATCGAAGCACCCGAAGACGATCTGCAGACCTACGTCGTGCCCGGCGACGACGGCTCGTTCACCGATCGCACCGAGACGTACGCGGGCCGATGGTTCCGCACGTGGGGCGACTTGCTCGCGCCCGACAGCGACGATCCCGTGTCGCGCAACACGTGGACGCTGCGCAAGGGCAAGCAAGACGAGACCGACGTGCCCGACGGCGGCATCGCCACGATGATCTACGTGCTGCGCGACGATCGACAGGGCGTCACGTGGACGTGGTTCCAAGTCGAGGTCGAAGGCATGCCCCCCGTTGGGGCAGGTTGACGACGCGCCGACGCGACTCGAAGATGCGCGCATGACGGAGCCACCGACGTTGTTCGAGTGGGCCGGCGGCGAGCCGGCGTTCACGAGGTTGTTCACGCGCTTCTACGCGCGCGTGCCCGACGAGCCGTTGCTCGCACCCGTCTTCGCACACATGTCGCCGCATCATGCCGCGCACGTGGCCGCGTTCGTGATCGAGGTGCTCGGCGGACCGGCACGCTACTCGAGCGATCACGGCGGACACCCCGAGATGATCCGACACCACCTCGATCGCGCGCTGTCGCAGGCGCAGCGCCGACGCTGGCTCGAGCTCTTGCTCGAGTGCGCGGACGAGGTCGGCATGCCCGACGATCCCGAGTTCCGCTCGGCGTTCGTCGCCTACCTCGAGTGGGGATCGCGGCTCGCGGTGATCAACTCGCAGCCGGGTGCGCCGGTCGATCCGACGGCCGAGATGCCGCGCTGGGGCTGGGGCGTCGTCGGTGGTCCGTATCGACCCGAGTCGACCTGATACGAAAGCGCGCGGCGCCGAAGGCGTCGTCCCTCTCCGCTTCTGACGCGTGCGCGCGGGTGCTATGGTGGCGGCTGGGTGGTCAGGACGACGAAGGCATCGTGGGCAATCGCGGCTGCGCTCGCGCTCGGCTGCTCGCTCGATCTACCGGCGCCGCCGAATCTGATCGACGACACGAGCGGCGGTGGGCAATCGTCGGCGACGAGCGTCGGCGGTAGCAGCAGCGGCAGCGAAAGTGGTGGTGTCGAGCCGGACACCGTCACGGTCACGCACGAGTTCGGTCCCGGTGAGCTCGATCCGTTCGAGGAGATCGAGCCGTGTGTGTCGTGGACGCTGAACAACGAGCAGCCGCTCTACGTGCAGGCGGTGACGCTGTCGAACCTGTCGAGCTTCCACCACAGCAACTGGTTCGTGGTGCCCGACAGCGTGTACGACGGCCCCGACGGCTACTGGGACTGTGGCACGCGCGACTTCGAAGAGATCGCCGCGGCGCAGGCCGGCACGGTGATCTTCGCGCAGTCCACCCAGTCGTGGGTGGAGGAGCAGCGCACTGCGAAGGGCGCGGTGATCAAGGTGCCGGCGCACAGTCGGATCGTGTCCGACGTGCACCTGCTCAACCTCGCGCCGCGCAAGGTCGAGACGAATCTGTGGATGTCGCTCGAGCTCGTCCATCCGAAAGACGTCGACGTGGTGCTCACGCCGATGCGGCTGTCGTATCTCGACCTCACGATCCCGGCGCAGAAGAAGTCGCGCCACAGCTCCGACTGTTCGATCCGCGAGAGCTACGAAGGCTATCTCGGTGGGCCCGAGGTGCACGCGTACGATCTCAAGCTGCACTACGCGCTGCCCCACTACCACTCGCTCGGCGACTACTTCGATCTGCGCATGCTCGGCGGCCCACAGGACGGCGAGATGCTCTACCAGCTCGAAGGCTTCAACGCCGAGGCCAACGGCAAGACCTACGATCCGCCGCTCGATCTCAGCGTGGGCGACGGGTTGTCGTTCACCTGCGGCTACGACAACTTCCGCTCGGAAGACGTCGGCTGGGGCATCGGTGATCAAGAGATGTGCGTGATGCTGCTGCTGGTCGAGTCCGAGCTGTTGATGGACGGCTCGGTGATCTCGGCGTCGCACTTCGTCGGCGTCGAGGACGACGTCACGAACTACGAAGGCTCGTGCATCGTGATCGGCTACCCGAAGAACGCGGATCAGGGTCCGCCGACGCAGGCGGAGATCGACGGTCCGCTCTACGTGCCGCCGATTCCCGACGGCGACGTCGATCTGCCGCCGGTGCCGGTGTGCGAGGACAGCGATCCCGCAGCCGCGCCGCTGCCCGACGCGACGCTCGCGAACATCCGCGCGACCTTGTTCGCGCCGGCGTGCAGCTTCAGCGCGTGCCACGGTGCGGGCGGTGCAGCGGGGCTCGACCTCACCACGCCGGATCTGCACACCGAGCTGATGAACCACCAGGTCACGGCGTCGACGTCGTCGCCGCTCGTCGCTCCCGGCGATCCCGACGGCAGCTGGCTATTTCGCATCATCTCGCAGTGCGAGCCCACCGACGATGCGGGCAACGTGCTCGCGCACATGCCTCGTAACGCGCCGGTGCTGATGGACGACGCGCTCGTCGCGACGGTGCGCGCGTGGATCGAAGCCGGCGCGCCGCCGGACAGCACCGACTGATTCACTCGCGCTCGCGCAGGCCGTAGGGCACGTCGAGCTCGGCGCGGGCGTTGTCCTTGCCGTGGATGAAGTGCCACCACTCGATCGCGAGCGGGCGGAAGCCGGCGCCGCGCATCGCCTTCGCGAGCGCCTTGCGGCGATCGCCGGCTTCACCCTTCACGGCGTCGACGTGCGCCGCGGGCCCGAAGAAATCCCACGGCGTTCCCATGTCGAGCAGCTTGCCGTCGCGATCGGCGAGCCCGACATCGACCGCGACCCCACGGTTGTGCTGCGAGCGCGCCGAGATGAACCCATCACGCAGCAGATCGGTACGCCGCGTGCGCTGGGCCCACTCGACCATCGCAACACTCGCCCGCCGCGGCCGATAGGCATCGAAGACGACGAGCCGAAACCCGTCCTTCGCGAGCGCGTCGCTCGCGAGCCGCAACGCGTCGGCAGCGTCGTCACGCAACCAGGCCCCGGGATCGCCATAGCCCGGCAGCGGCGCACCGGTGAAGTTGTCCTTCGTCGCGTACCCGATCGCAAAGACCGCGTCCGGAATCACGACGCGAAGATCGACCCACCCAGAGGGAGGCAACTTGCGCCCTTCCCCCTTCGCCCCCACGACCGCCGTCGTGGACGTAGTCGTAGTCGTGGTCGTGGTCGTGGTCGTGGTCGTGGTCGCGCCGAGCACCGCGGCGGACTCGGCCGAAACCTCCCCCCCACACGCCACGATCAGCACAAACGCGACCCGCTTCACTTCTTCTCGCCGAGAAACGCAAAATCCCGATCCAGCACGGTCTTGCGCCCATCGTCCCGCGCATTCATCACCGCGCGATCACACAACGCGCGCAGCTGATCCGACAACGGCTCGAGCACGCCATCGGACGTGTTCATCCCGTAGCGCGCCCGGATGTACTCCTTCAACCGCGACGCGATGACGAGCACTTCCTTCGGCCCCGGCGCTGCGACGGGCGCCGCCGGCACTGCGATGCGCCGCGCCCCCTCACCACCTTCGCGACGCAACACCGTGGGCGCCGGCGCGGGCTTCTCGGGCGCCCGCGCGGGCGCGCTCGCACGCGGTGCATCGTCACCGTCCTCGGCTTGCATGCGCGCCCACTCTTCCTTCGTCGGCGCCTGCTCCTCGACCGCCCAGGCCTCGCGATGCCGCATCATCGGCAGATGCGTCTCCCAGCAATCGACGCTGCAGAACGAGAACCCGGTGCGCTTGCGCGTGCACGTCGACACGCTGCACACGTAGTACTGCGAGCGAAACGCGATCGGCTGCTTGCACGAGCTACAGCGCTTCCAGATCTCGGCCTCGGCCACCATCGCGCCGAATGCTACCACGATCAACGACGGCGTTTCTTGCGGTGCCGCTCCGTGTCCACGCGGAACGGAAACAGGTCGCCTTCGAAACTGAACCCGATCGCGAGATACGGGATCGCGGTGTGGCGCTGCTCGCCCGTGCGATAGCGATGCCGGTACCACCACTGCGAGAGCAGGAAGATGGTCGGGTTGTTGAACCGCACGCCGGGACGATTGAAGAACGTGTACGCGACCGCGGGCCCCACGCGCAGCGTGGGACCGTTGGGCTGGCTCACCGGCTCGCCCGGCCGGAACGAGTCGCGCTCGTAGAACGCCTGCGACACGGTGTGGCGCGCGGCGATGCGCAACCCGGAGTCGAACAGATAGACCGCATCGGCATCGTGCACGAGCGACCAACCCTTGTTGGGCACGAGCAGGTCGATCGCGGCGTCGTAGAACACGCGATCGCCCTCGCGCAGCTTCATCTGCGCATAGAAGCCGCGCACGTTGTTGCGGATCGCGAGCTTGCCGATCACGAACTGGAACTGTGCCGACAGCGTGAGCAGCTGCCCGATCGACGCATAGTTGCGACCGTGCTTGATGTCGCTGAAGAGCGTGTCGGGTCCCCAGCCCGAGGTCGCCGACGGGAACGACTGCACGCTCGAGAACGTCCCGAACGAGCCCACGAAATCGTAGGTGGCCGACAGGTTCAACAGCGCGAGCGGCTGCAGCTCGATGGTCGGACCGACGCGCACGAACGCCGGCGTCGCGTACACGTGCGCGCCCGCGAGCAGGAAGCTCTCGGAGAACAGCCGCGTGTTCTTCATGACGAGCTGCAGTCGATACGCGACCGTGAGCTCGTCGATGAAGCCGACCGGGTTGATGCGACCGGCGAGGAAGTTGCGATAGATGAGGCGATGGCGCTCGAGCCATGGGCTCGGGAAGATCGTCGTGGTCGCGGGCGTGGCCCCCGGCATCGCGCGCACGATCTGCTGCTTCGGCGCGATCGGGGTGGGCACGACGACGAACGGCTCGGGTTCGGGCTGTGGCTCGGGCGTGACGTCGTCGTCTTCGTCGTCTTCGCCGGGAATCGCTTCGCCGACCTCGACATCCGCTGCCTCGGGATCGACGGCGACGTCCTGCGGACCACCATAGCCGCGCGCCGGTGCTGCGGCGGCAGTGCGCGCTGCGAGCCCGATCGCGAGCAGCACCACGCTGCACGCGAGACGAGCCCCTGCGCCGATCGGCATCGCCGCGAACGATATCAGGCGCGCGCCCGTCTCTGCTCGGCGAACATTCGCATCGCCCACTTTCCCGCGGGGGTCGCCCGCAGGCGTCGGGCGAGATCGGTGGCGGGCCCCTCCATCGCTTCGAGCGGGGGCAGCTCGGCACCGAAGCCCTCCGCACGCGTCGGCAAGAGCACGGTGGAGGCCATCGACGCGAACGCGAGATCGGCGGCGGTGAGGCGATCGCCGAGCAGATAGCGGTTGTGCTCCAGGCGTGCGCCGATCTCGGCGAAGCGCGCCTCGACGCGGACGATGGCGCGTTCGACACGGGCCGTGTCGATCCGCAACGAGCGCTTGATCATCTTCAGGATCGGACCGCCCATCACGCGCACGATCGCGGTCTGCACCGGCCCGGTGTTGTGGCGTGCCATCCACACCAGGCGATCACCACCGTCGCCGACCGCGAGACCGTACGCGATGCAGCGCGCATCGACGCCGAGTGTCTCGCCGAGCTCGCGCTCGAGCTGCGCGACGTCGTCGCTGGGATAGAGCGTCGTGTGCTCGTCGGCGTAGCGCTCATCGACCCAACGCACGATGTCGCACGAGTCCGCGAGCCGCTCCCCGTCGCTGCTGACGAAGAACGGCGTCGAGAAGCGCGAGGAGCCGCGATCGGATCGCCCATGTCGACCGAAGCGCGTCGCGATCATCAGCGCGGGAAAGTGCAGCGCGGGCATGTACGCGCGCTCGCGGTACGGCACACCGAAGCGATCGAGGGCCCAGCGCGCCTTCTCGTTGTAGGGCGAGAACGGGATCGTGATGAGGGTGTTCACCCGGCCAGATCGTCGATGCTCATCACCTGCGTGGAGCCGTTGGGGTCGCTCTCCTCGATCTCCTCGGGAGCGAGCAAGGGTACACCCTCCGACTCCAGCAGCGCGCGCACGATCATGGGGTCGAGCTGATAGCGACGCGCGATGGCGTCGGCATCGAGCGGCGGAGGCGGCTTGCCCTTGACCGCCGCAGCGGCGCTGCGCACCTCGTACAACAAGGATTCGATCTTGGCGCGTGTCACCCGATCCACGGACCACCTCGAGCTTCGCGACGTACAACCAGTTATGACATCGGATCGCGAGGTCGGCCAGTTACCCACCGCCCGCGACCGACCTCGATCACAACGCGGGCAGAGGGTATTGCCCGTGCGCGAACGATGTCATCACGTCGAAGAGCAGGTTGCCCGCGACTTTGCGTCGGTAGTCGGCGGTGGATCGCACGTCGTCGATCGGGCACACCTCGTCGCACAAGGCGGCGACGGCCGCGTCGATCGCTTCGGCGATACGTCGCCCTTGCACGAGCGCGGCCGTACGGGTGGCCAACAGTGGTTTGGGCGCGACGCTGGACAAACCGAGTCGGATCTCTTCGACGACGTCGCCGACCATCCGCATGGAGGTCGCGAGCCCGACCTTCGCGATCGCCTGGGCCTTGCGCGTGCCGATCTTGCGATAGACCTGGATCGTGCCCGGCGCAGGGCGCGGCACCACGATCCTCGCGATGAGCTCGTCGGGTGCACGCACGGATGTCTTGTATCCGGTGTGATAGTCGGCGTAGCGCACGCGTCGCGTGCCGCGGACGCTGACCAGCTCGATCGTCGCGTCGTAGGCCAAGAGCGCCGGCGGCGAGTCGGCGGCCGGTGATGCGTTGGCGA
This sequence comes from Nannocystaceae bacterium, assembly GCA_035550195.1. GTDB lineage: Bacteria > Myxococcota_A > Polyangia > Nannocystales > Nannocystaceae > Xiheibacterium. Next base: position 1,443 of record DASZPU010000933.1, on the reverse strand, counting down.
CGTTGCCCGCGAGCGTGCCACGGTTCTGGATCGCGACCGCGCCCGAGAGCCGCGCGGCCTCCACGAGCATCGGCAGCTCGGCGCGCACGAGCGGATGCCGTTGCACGTCCGTGTACGTGGTGAGCCCGCCGAGCGTGATCGTGTGCGCGTCGACCTCGATGCCGCGCAGCTCGGCGAGATTCCAGATGCTGAGGTAGCGCCCCGGCGGAAGATGACCGGCGGCGAGCACCACCATCACGTCCGTGCCGCCTGCGAGCGGCAGCCACTGCCCCGGTGCATCGGCGAGCCGCGCGAGCGCGTCGCCGAGATCGCGTGGCACGTCGCAGGTGAACGACGGCAGATAGCCCCTCATGCCGCACCTTCCTCGCGCAGGCGTGCACATGCGCCGACGATCGCGTCGACGATGCGCACGTAGCCGGTGCAGCGACAGAGGTTGCCGGCGAGCGCTTCGCGGATCGCGTGCTCGTCGGCATCGACGCGCTCGCGCAACAGCGACGCGGCGGCCATCAACATGCCCGGCGTACAGATGCCGCATTGCGCTCCGCCGAGCTGGACGAACGCGTCCTGCAGCACGCGCAGCTTCGGCGCCTTGCCCAGCGACTCGACGGTCTCGATCTTCGCGCCTGCGACCTGGCACACCGGCACGAGGCAGCTGTTGACGAGCACGCCGTCGACGAACACCGAGCACGCACCGCACTCGCCCTCGCCGCAGCCTTCCTTCGTGCCGGTGAGCCGCAAGGGGCCGCGCAGCACGTCGAGCAAGCGCGCCATCGGATGCGCGTCGACGCTGACCTGCGCGCCGTTCACCTCGAACGCGATCTTCGTTTCAGCCGGTGGCACGGTCAGGCTCCTGCAGCGCGATCATGAGGTCCTCGGGCAGCATCGGGATGGTGTCGAGCGTCGCATGCGTCGCGTGCTCGACCGCGCCGAGCAACGCCGGCGCAGGCCCGTCCATCGGCAGCTCGCCGATGCCCTTGCTCGGCGCGTCGGCACCGAGGAAGGGCGGCATGAACTCCACGCGGATGTTCGGCGTGTCGACGGCGGTCGGGATGATGTAGTTGGTCATCTGCGGGTTCGCGACGCGGCCGGCCTTCCACACGACCTTCTCGTAGAGCGCCCAGCCGATCGCCTGCGCGACGCCGCCTTCGATCTGCCCCGCGGCCATCGTGGGATTCACGACGCGACCGACCTCCTGGATCGCGACGAAGTCGTCGACGCGCACCTCGGCGCTGCGCAGATCGACGGTGACCTCCGCGGCGTAGCAAGCCCACGCGTACGCGGCGTATGCATCACCCGCGAAGCGCTTCTCGTCCCACGCGATGCCTTCGGGCGGCTGGTAGCGCGCGACCGCGAGCAGCGGACCGTGCTCGTCGATCCAGCTCGCGCACGCGCGCGCGAAGTCGTCGGCGTCGTACGTCGCACCGAGCAAGCGAGCGTCGCGTA
>DASZPU010000932.1:0-5212 GCA_035550195.1 Nannocystaceae bacterium | reverse complement strand
GTGCCGATCGCCGCGCGTCACGATGCGACGGTGGCCCAGGTTGCGCTCGCGTGGGTGCTCGCGCAGAAAGGCGTCGCGGGCGTCGTCGTCGGTGCGAGCAGCGAGCGGCAGCTCGATGGGTTGCTCGGCACGCTGTCGCTGCGCCTGGCGGCGAGCGAGCTCGAGACGCTGCGCACCGAGCTCGCAGCGGTGGTGTGCACGCCCGCACCGGCGCCATCGCTCGCGATGCGTTTGCGCGCGAAGGCGGCGCGGTTGCTGCGACGCTGAGCTCGCGCCGTCGTTTCGTCGGGCTGGCCCGCGGGCTGGCCGGGTGGCCCGCCCACGGGACGCGAGTGGCCCGTGCACGGGCCACGCTGGCCACCTGCGATCCATCGCGGTGAGCGATGACGCGGGGATCGGCGCGCGGCACATCGGTTGCACATGCGACGCGATCGAATGCTCGCACGCACGCGCACTGCGATGATCGCCGGTGTCGATGGCTCGCTCGTCACCGTCGAGGCCGACGTGCGGCTGGGCCTGCCGGGTCTGACGATCGTCGGGCGTGCCGCGGGCGCGGTCGCGGAAGCACGCGAGCGCATTCGCAGCGCGCTCGCACACGTCGGCCACGAGCTGCGACCGCGACGACAGGTCATCAACCTCGCGCCCGCGGATCTGCGCAAGGACAGTCCGGGCATCGATCTCGCGGTCGCGGTCGCGTTGCTCGCGAGCCACGAGGTGGTGCCGATCGCGGCGCTCGAAGATCTATTGTTGTGGGGTGAGCTCGCGCTCGACGGTGACGTGCGTCCGGTCGCCGGTGCGCTCGTCGTCGCCGACACGGCGCGACGACATCGGCTGAAGCGCATGGTGGTCGCGAAGGCCGACGCCGACGAAGCCGCGATGATCCCCGGGCTCGAGGTGCTCCCGGTCGCGGGCCTACCGGAGCTCGTCGCGTATCTGCGCGGCGAACGAGGGCTCGAGCCGCATCGCCGCGATCCCAACGCGATCGTGCCGCCACCCGTCGGTCCCGACATGGCCGACGTGCAAGGCCTGCCCACCGGGCGGCTCGCCGTCGAAGTGATGATCGCGGGCGGGCACAACCTGCTTCTGCACGGGCCGCCCGGCGTCGGCAAGACGATGCTCGCGCGTCGAGCTGCGGCGCTCATGCCCGAGCTCGACGGCGATGCCGCGCTCGAGGTCACGAAGATCCACGGCGTCGCACGCGGCGTCGCGGCGCGCACGTTGGTGCAGCGACCTCCGGTACGCATGCCCCATCACACGGTGAGCGTCGCGGGCTTGCTCGGCGGCGGCACGCCGGTGCGTCCCGGTGAAGTGAGCCTCGCGCATCGCGGCCTGCTCTTCCTCGACGAGCTCGCGGAGTTCGGCCACGGTTGTCTCGAAGCGCTGCGCGAGCCGCTGGAGGACGGCGAGGTGACGATCGTGCGCGCATCGGGGGTCGTGCGCATGCCGGCGCGCTTCCAGCTGATGGCGGCGATGAATCCCTGCCCGTGCGGGTTCCTCGGCCACCCGGAGCGGGCGTGCGTCGACCCGCCGTCGGCGATCGCTCGCTATCGCCGACGGTTGTCGGGCCCGTTGTTGGATCGCATCGATCTCGTCGTGCCGATCGCTCCGAGCAACGTCGAGCCGGCGATGAAGGCGGGCGAGAGCAGCGACGCGATCCGTGCGCGCATCGCTGCCGCGCGCGCGCGGCAACGTCGGCGGCTCGTGGGCACGGCGTGGCGCACCAACGCGGAGATCCCCGCGGACGCGGGCGCGATCGATCGCCTGTGTCCGCTCGACGGCAAAGCCGCGGCGCTGCTGCGCGAGCTCGTGCGCGTGCGTCGGCTCAGCCCGCGCGCGCAGCATCGGTTGCGCCGAGTCGCGCGCACGCTCGCCGATCTCCGCGAGCCCCCGGACGCGCTCGACGGCCCGCTCGCGCCCGAAGACGTCGCGCAAGCGGCCGCGATGCGCTGCCTGCCGGAGTGATCAGTCGCGATACCAGAGGTTGCCGTTCCACACGCGATCGATGTCGTTCAGCATGTCGTCGTCGTAGCGCGTGGCGCTGTTGAGCTCCGTGCCGTCGCTGAAGCGCCAGGTCCCGTGGTGCACGCCCACGAACGTGAGCGCGCCGGCGTCGTCGATCCACACCGGTCCGCCGCTCTGCTCGGGACAGGTGTCCGCGTCGTAGCCGAAAACCTTGTCGCCGGCCGCCACCGGTCGCGCGGTGCCGCTGCTCTCCATCATCGCGGGATGCGCGATCGCGACGCCGTCACGCGTGCCGACATCGTTCACGCACTGCTGCGTCGGGAAACCCGCCACGCGAACGTCGACGATCTTCGCGGAGTCGACGAGGTCGAGCGTGCTCCCGCGGCCGCCCGGCCACGACCGCAGCAGCTCGCCGCCCACACGCAAGCGATCGCCGAGCGGCTCGCTGCACTTGATGATCGCGTAGTCGCGATCCGCTCCCGCGTTGTCGTCCGCTGCGTTCAACCAGCGGGGTGGCGCCCACCACCCGCTCGCGGTGAAGGGCCCCCGGCCCGCGATCGAGATCTTGATCTGGTTGGTGATCGCAGTGACGCGCCCCGTCTGGCCCATGCGGCGCACGTTGTGACCCGCGGTGAGGATGATGTCCGGCGCGATGAGCGTGCCACTGCCGAAGATGCGGCCGTGCTCCTGATCATTGCCCATGCCGATCTCGAGCCGCGCGATGTAGCGGTACGGCACCGCGCTGGGATCCGCGACGAGCTGCATCTCGTTGGTGCCGAAGATCTTCAGCGCGCTCGCCCGCGTGCGCGGTCGTGGCTGCGCGCGCTCCGTCGCGATCGCGAAGTCGCCACCCCAGCGTGGTTGCCAACGATCGCCACCGCCGTACGCGACCCCGCTCGTGCGATTCCCGCGTGCACCCGGTGCGAGCGTGCGGCCGGTGAAGCCGACGAGCGCGATCGAAGGCACGCGATCGAGCGCAGTCGGAGCGATCGAGAAGCGCGGGTCCTCGCCGCCGCGACCACCGTAGCTCGCGAGCGCGTAGTAGATGCGATCCTTGCCGGCGAAGCGACGCAGCGTCGACGCTGGCATCAGCCAGGTCGTGTCGCCGTTCGCGTTCTGCATCACGCCGTCTTGGCGGCTCGTGTAGAAGTTGCTCGGCGTGCGATGCCCGGCGTACGCGGGGTGGAACAGTCGCGGGTCGCTCGCGCACGCCACCTCGAACCAGCGGTTGCGCGGCGTCCGGACCACGAAGGACGCGACCGGTAGGCGATCGGTGATCGAAGCGCGGCAGGGGATGATCGCATCCATCTGCGCGCGCGGCTGCAGGGCGCGTACCACCGCGAGCTTGCAGGGGATTTGCCGGCGCACCGCCGCGCACCGTGCCCGGTCGGGCATGCCTCCTTCGGCACTAGACGAGCAGCGATCGCGCCGTGCTCGCGCGCTGCGAGTCGCTGACCTTCGCCTTGCCGGGCACGTCCATGCCGCGCTGCACGGCCGGTCGCGCCGCGATCGCCTCCAACCACCTTCGCATGTTCGGTAGCCCGTCGATCGACACGCCCGACCAGTCGTAGGTCTTCACCCAGCACCAGCTCGCGATGTCGGCGATCGAGTAGCTGCCCGCGAGATACTCGACCTCGCCGAGCCGCGTCTCGAGCACCTCGAACAACCGCCGCGACTCTCGCTGGTAGCGCTCGGTGGCGTACGGGATCCGCTCCGGCGCGTAGCGGTGGAACACGTTTGCCTGCCCCATCATCGGGCCGATGCCGCCCATCTGGAACATCAGCCACTGCATCGCGACCGATCGCCCACGTGCGTCGCTCGGCAACAGCGCGCCGGCTTTCTCCGCGAGGTACCAGAGGATCGCCCCGCTCTCGAACACCACGAAGTCGTCGGCGTCGTGGTCGATGATGACCGGGATGCGGCCGTTGGGATTGAGCGCGAGGAACCACGGTTCCTTCTGCTCGTGCGCGCCGAGATCGATGCTCCGCACGGAGTACGGCAGGCCGAGCTCCTCGAGCGCGACGGAGACCTTGTGACCGTTGGGGGTGGCGGCGGTGAGCAGCTCGATCATCGTGTCCTCGGCCAGCCCTGACGCCGCCGCGCGGGCTCAGGTTAGCCGCTGCGCGCGACATCGTGCGGCCGATGGCGCGCGGCGCCGGGCGCGGGTAGCGTCGGCAGCGGTGAGCGCAGCGGTCGCGATCGTCAATCCCGCGTCCAGCAACGGCCGCACGCTCAAGCGTTGGCCCGCGCTGCAGCGTGCACTGCAGGATCGTCTCGGCGATCTGCAGCTCGTCCAGACCGAAGCGCCCGGTCACGCGACGCTGCTCGCCCGGCGCGCGCTCGAGCAGGGCGCGACGCTCGTCATCAGCATCGGCGGCGACGGGACCAACAACGAAGTGCTGTGCGGCTTCGTCGACGAGCACGGCGAGAATCGCTTTCCCGACGCCGAGCTCGGGCTCATCCAAGGCGGCACCGGTGGCGATTTCCTGCGTCACCTCGGACCGCACGCGATCGAAGCGCAGCTCGCCGCGCTGGCCGAGCCCGCGATCACGATCGACTACGGCGTCGCGCGCTTCATCGATCGCGAGGGCCATCCCACCACGCGTCCGTTCCTCAACGTCGCGAGCGCGGGCATCAGCGGGCTCGTCGACTTCTACGTCGGGCGCAGCAACAAGCTGCTCGGTCCGGCCGCGACCTACGTCGCGGGCTCGCTGCAGGGCATCTGGAACCACCGCGGCAAGGCGGTGCAGATCCGCATCGACGACGGCGACGCGATCGAGCTGCCGCTCGATCTCGCGGCCGTCGCGAACGGGCAGTACTTCGGCGGCGGCATGTGGATCGCTCCGCGCGCGCAGTGCAACGATGGACGCTTCGATCTGATCTGGACCGGCGGGCTCACGCGCACGAAGATGATCGGCCTGCTCGCCAAGCTCTTCCGCGGCTCGCACGTCGACGCGCCGGGCGTGCACAGCGGACGCGCGCAGAAGATCGCGCTCACGCCCTGCGACGCCGCCGACGTCGTGCTCGTCGATCTCGACGGCGAGCAACCCGGGCGCTTGCCCGCGGAGATCCACATCGTGCCGGCGGCGCTGCGCGTGCGCGCGGCGGGCCTGCCCGGGCCCGCACGCACGCGCCGCTGATCCTGCGGCGCTTCAACCGATCGGCGGGCGCTCGTCCGCGACGCCGAGCGTGGCTTCGAGCGCGCGCCCGAGCGTCGCGAGCGTGCCTTCGTCGTCGAGCCGCGACCACA
>DASZPU010000931.1:0-7020 GCA_035550195.1 Nannocystaceae bacterium | reverse complement strand
GGGAGACGATGCCTGCTTCGAGACCTGCTGCTGCGCACACACGACGGCGTGGGCGGAGTACAACGCGCTGCAGACGTGCATCGACGGGGCGTGCCTCGGCTGTGGAGGGGCGCTGTGCGTCGGCAAGGCCTGCTGATCGCTGCGCTCGTCGTGGGCTGCTTCGTGGAGGACGGCACGAGCGACGAGCGCGGCGAAGCCAGCAGCGGTGGCGACTGCTCGGTCGGCGCGTCGGGCTGTGCATGTCGGCCCGACGGCGCGTGCGAGGCCGGCCTGTTGTGCGTCGACGCGCGCTGCGAAGCACCGCAGGCCGACGCGTCGAGCAGCGACGCGAGCACCGTGGATGCGAGCGCGGGCAGCACGTCCGAGTCCACCAGCGACGCGAGCTCGACGAGCAGCACCTCCGACGCACCCGCCGAGTCGTCGAGCGAAACCACCGGCGTGTCGCGATGCAGCGGCTCGTGCAGCGAGTGTCACGACTGCGCGCTCGCGGGTCCGTGCAACGACGTGTTCATCGACTGCGGCGGAGATCAGTGCGCCGGCGCGCCGCTGTGCCTGCAACAGTGTGCGGTCGAGATGCTGCACGGCTGTGCCGAGTGCTGCGCCGGCATGCTCGCGCTCGAGACCGCGCTGATGGACTGCTTCGAGGCGCAGTGCGGGCCCGAGTGCGCGTTCAGCTGCCCCGACTGACTCACGCACCCGCGAGCATGTGCCGCAGGATCGGCCCGCACTTCGTCGCGCACGGAGCATGGAACGTGCCCTGCGTGCGCTCGCCCATCGGCGCGCCCCACCACACCTCGGCGAGCGCGAGCGGGCGCAACGCGTTGCGATATGCGGCGGCGATCAGCTTCGGGCCCGCACAATCACCGGCGCCACCGGGCGGCGCCGCCGGTGCGAACAGCTCGGCGTTCGTGCGCACGCGACCGTGCGCATCGGCGATGCGGTAGTGGGTCTGGATGCGCGCCCACAGCTCGCGCGATCGCTCGCGTCGCGCCGCGATCATCGCGGCTCGCTCGTCGCCCTCGAGCGCGGCGATCGCCTGCGTCATCGCATCGACCTCGAGCTCGCCGGCGGGCCAGAACGTCGCGAGCGCGGCCGCGTCGAACAGCGGCGGCACGAAGCCCGCGACGTTCCAACGCTGACCGATCATCCCCGAGAAGCCCCGCAGACAGCCGGGCTCGCCGTTCGCATCGACGACGACCAGCACGCCGAACATCTTGCCGGCGCCGACGCTGTGGAAGTCGATGCCACGCGCGAGCACACCGGTCGCGAGCTCGTGCAGCAGCCGCTGCGCCGCCGCGGCCGCGAGCGGATGCGGCGTGCCGTCGTCGGCCGGCGCGACGAACCGCTGCGGCAATGCACCCGCGTCGCACGACAGCGAAGCCCAGCCCGCGATCTCCATCTCCTCGGAGACTGACACGCCTCGAGCCCGACGTGGCTTCGCCACGGCGGAAAGCGACCAAGGACTAGATGAGGTTCTGCCGCCGCAGCTCGCGACGGATCTTGCCGAGCGCCTGCTCTTGCAGCTGCCGGATGCGCTCGCGCGACAGCGAGTACTGCTCGCCGATCTCGCGCAACGTCATCGGCTCGGACTCGTCGAGCCCGAAGCGCTTGCGCAGCACGTCGGCTTCGATGGTCGGGAGGCGATCGACGAGCTCGCGGATCTTCGAGTCCATCACGCGCGACTGGATGCCGTCGAGCGGCTGCGGCGCATCGTCGTCCTCGAGCAGCTCGCCGGCCGTGCGCGCGTCGTTGCCGGAGATCGGGCTGTCGAGGCTGGGCGCCTGATCGAGCAAGCACATGCGGAGCCGTCGCACGCGTTCGATCGGCACCTCGGCGCTCTGCGCCAGCTCTTCGTCGCCGGGCTCGCGGCCCTGCAACACCTCGAAGCGCTGCTTCGTGCGCCGCAGCTTGTGGTGCACGTCGAGCATGTGCACCGGCACGCGGACCTCGCGGGCCTTGTCGGCGACCGCACGGCTGATCGCGTGACGGATCCACCAGCTCGCGTAGGTCGAGAAGCGATAGCCGCGATCGGGATCGAAGCGATCGACCGCCTTGAGCAGGCCGATGTTGCCCTCTTGGATCAGATCGGGCAGTGCCATGCGACCGTGCGCGTAGCGGCGCGCCATCGTCACGACCAGCCGCAGGTTCGCGCGCACGAACGCGTGCTTCGCCGACCACAGCGACGCTGCGGCGGCCTCGACCGTGGCGACGTAGCGTCGAAACGGGGCCGAGTCTCCGCGCGGCAGCGTGACCGACAGCCGCACCTGCTCGCCCTTGCCGGCCGCGATCTGCCGCAGGTCGCCGATGATCGGCTCGGTGGCCTCGCCGTCGGTGTCGAGCCGCGACATCGCCTTCGCGAGCGCATCGGCATCGGCGTTGAACTTCTCGTCGTGCGCACGAGTCTGGCGATCGCGGAGCTGTCGCGACGAGGACTGGATCGCGTCGAGCAACGTGCGCGGGCAATCGGGCTCGTGGAAGGTGCGCTCGATGACCTCGACGATCGCGGGCACGAACGGCGGGTACGCGAGGATCGCTCGCCAGTAGGAGTTGCGCCGCGTGAGGATGTCCTGCGCCGCGTCGTGCTCCTGGGTCGGCGACATGAGCTGTGCCGTCGCCATCTCGCGGAAGTAGATGCCGAGCGGCGTGTGATCGAGACCGTCGGTGCCGGCCTCGAGCTTCGGCGCTTCTTCGAACGCGGGCGCGGCCGCGAACGGATCCTCGAGCTCGCGCGGCGCCGCACTGGCGTCGCGACCGTGCTGCGCCGCGAACTCGTCGCCATGCTCACGCGACGCGCCGGACCGCTCGGGGTCGTTGTCGTCGGGCGGGTCGTGCGAGCGTACGCCCACGTTTCGAGCTGCAGTGTCGCTGATCCGCGGCCGGATTGCGACCGCGCCCGGTGGTGACGCGCGCGCGCCAATGCTAGCGTGTCCTGGTGCAGGATCGCCCGACGAGCCCGTGGCCTCGCGCGGCTGCGCTGCTCGTGTGGTTGGTGGCACTCGATGTGTGGCTCAAGTACATCGCGCGTATCGGAACGTGCGCACCGGGCCAAGATCCGTGGCCATGGTCGTTGCCGGAGCAGTGCACGGCGATCGACGTCGGCGGCGTGCTCGCGATCGTGCCTGCGGCGCGTGCGGGCGTGGGCCCGCTCATCATGTCGACGCTGCTCGAGCGGCAGCTCGGCGCGCTCGCACTGCTCGCGCTCACCACCACCGTGACGATCACCGTGGCGCGCGCGCGCGGCCGACAAGCTGCGGATGTGCTCGCGATCGCTTGCGTGTGGGCCGGCGCGATCGCGTGGAGCGGACCGTGCCTGCTCGGCCCCGGACTCGGGCTCACCGAGCTGGTGATCGGCGGCGCGGCGACCGGCATCGGCGACCTCGCGCTCGTCTTCGGGCTCGCGTGGCTCGTGCTCGGCTATCTGCGCGAGTAGCTTTGGTCGCGCCGTCCGGCGCTCTTCCGGGTGCGCGCGGCCTTGCTCGTCGGATTCGGCGGCGCTTTTTTTGGAGCTGGCGGGAGGGGCTGGTAGCAGTGGGACGATAGGCGAGGTTGTCCCACATGTATCTCCGCCGTTTCGCTGCGCTGCTCGTGCTTTTCGCCCTCGGCGGGACCACCCAGGGCGCGCCGGCCGAGGCCAAGGGCCGCGGGATCACCGAGGCCGTGCGGACCCCCGCCCTGCCCGGTCCGAGCACCCGGATCGCGCCCGCCCCGGCCCGCGCGCGCACGGCCGCGATCGCGGCGTGGCCCGAGCGCATCGAAGCTCGGCTCGCGGAGATCGACGCCGACGCGTCGTCGCAGGATCCCCGCGCGCCCGTGCTGCCCGACGCGAGCGCGGCGTTGCAGCTCGAGGTCGCGACGCTGCTCGCCGAGCTCGGCGCGCGCACCGAAGTCGCGCTGCACGTGCGCGCGCTCGGCAACGGAGCCGCGCTCGCGGATCGCGACGGCGATCGTCTGCTCAACCCCGCCAGCAACCACAAGCTGCTCACTGCGATCGCCGCGCTCGAGCTGCTCGGTCCCGACTATCGCTTCGTGACGCGCGTGCTCGTCGACGGCGACGCGCTGGTCGTCGTCGGTGAAGGCGATCCTTCGCTGCAGCCCGAGGATCTCTCGCGCCTCGCCGAGCGCGTGCGCGCAGGCATCGACCTCTCGAAGATCCGCCGCATCGTGATCGACGACGGCATGTTCAGCGCCGATCGCTTCGGCCCCGGCTACGATCCGCAAGGCCCCGGCTTCAGCTACATGGCGCCCTCGGGCGCGCTGTCGCTGCAGTGGAACACCGTGCAGATCTCGGTCGAGCCCGCGCGTCGCGGCGAGCCGGTCGCGGTGTTCGTCGATCCGCCCTGCAGCCACGTGCGCGTCGTCAACGAGGGCACCACGGGCCGTGGCGCTCCGCTCACGATCGAGACCACGCAGGACGGCGACGACACCGTCGTGCACGTGCGCGGTGCGCTGTCGTCACGCGCACGCGTGCAGACGATCCGTCGCCGCGTGCAGGACCCCGGCCGCTTCACCGCATCGGTGCTCGCGGCTCGCCTCGCCGACGAGCTCGCCGACGTGCCGCTCACCCGCGGGCGCGCGTCGAGCTCCGCGCGCCCGGTCGCGGAGCACTTCTCTGCACCGCTCGCGCAGCTGCTCGACTCCGCGTTGAAGTTCTCCAACAACTTCACCACCGAGCAGCTGCTGCGGACGATCGCGTATCGCATGAACGGCACGCCGGGCGACTGGCACGCGGGCGCGCTCGCGCTGCGTCGCTTCTGGCGCGCGCTCGGCAAGCGCGACGCCGAGCTCGTCTTCGAGAACGCGTCGGGCTACAGCCGCAGCGGACGGCTGTCGGCGCGCGCGCTCGTGGATCTGCTGGTCTGGTCGCAGCGCCCCGGCAGCCGCAGCCACGCGGTGCTTGCGGCCCTGCCCGTCTCCGGCGTCGACGGCACGCTGCGCGATCGCCTGCTCGACACCGGCGGCCGCGTGCTCGCGAAGACCGGCACGCTCGAGGGTGCGAGCGCGCTCTCCGGCGTCGTCGTCGACGAGACCGGCGTGCCGCGCATCGCGTTCTCGCTGCTCTTGAACGGCCGCATCACCGGCCACGACGCGCACGCGCTGCAGGATCGCCTCGTGCGGCTCTTGCTCGCGCACGCTTGAGCCCGCGACGGTCGCCGTGCCAGGCTCGCTCCCGATGAGCGAGCTGCCTCCGCGCGTGCTGTCGGGCATCCAGCCCACCGGCGACGATCTCCACATCGGCAATTACTTCGGTGCGATCCAGCAGCACATCGCGCTGCCGCACGAGTTCCCCGGCGAGTGCCTCTTCTTCATCGCCGACTTCCACGCGCTCACGACGGTGCACGATGCGGAGGCGCTGCGTCGACGCGTGCGCGAGGTGGCGGTCACGTATCTCGCGCTCGGGCTCGACATCGAGAAGGCGGCGCTCTTCCGTCAGTCCGACGTGCCCGAGGTCTGCGAGCTGACGTGGTTGCTCATGTCGGTCACCGGCAAGGGCTTGCTCGAGCGCGCGCACGCCTACAAGGACAAGGTCGCGAAGGGCCTGCCCAGCTCGATGGGCCTGTTCTGCTATCCGGTGCTGATGGCCGCCGACATCCTGGTCTATCGCAGCTCGATGGTGCCGGTCGGCAAGGATCAGGTGCAGCACGTCGAGATGGCCCAGGACATGTGCACGTACTTCAACGAGGCGTTCGGTCAGCCGGTGCTGCGTCGGCCCGAGTTCCGCCTGTCGTTCGCGCCCAACGTGCCCGGTCTCGACGGCGGCAAGATGAGCAAGAGCTACAACAACACGATCCCGATCTTCGCGAGCGGCAAGGCGCTCAAGAAGCTGGTCGGTCGCATCGTGACGGACTCCACGCCGCTCGGCGATCCGCTGCCGACGGAGAAGGACAACGTGCTCGCGCTGCTCGATCTGTTCCTCGACGAGCACGGACGCGAAGAGGTCCGCGGCTGGTATCGCGCCGGTGCGCGCGACGGGCAGCCGTTCGGCTACGGGCACGCGAAGCAGCTGCTCGCGGAGCACATCGAGCAGCACTTCGCGAAGGCCCGCGCCGAGCGCGAGCGCTTGCTCGCGGATCCGCAGCAGATCGAGGACGCGCTCGCAGCCGGTGCGAAGCGAGCACGCGCGCTCGCGGCCGACGTGCTCGCGGACTGTCGCCGCGCCACCGGGCTGCGGTGAGCGAGCGCATCGTCGCGCTCGCGGATCTCGACGATCGCGGCCAGCTCGCGGCGCTGGCCGAGCGCGCCTTCGGCAAGGGCTCGCGCAGCGCAGGCTGGCTCGCGCGCAAGCAACATCGCGAGCACGTCGATCCGACCTTGTCGCGCGTCGCGATCGCCGGCGATCCCGCGGACGAGGATGCGTGGCGCGGCTACGTGCTGGTCGGCACGCCACCTTCGCGTGCACCTGCGGCGCGCACCGCCGGCACGGCCGTCGATCCGCGCGTACATGGCCGTGGGCTCGGCACGGCGCTCGTGCGCAGCGCGGCGCAGGCCTGTCGCGCGCGCGGCTTCACAGCGCTCGAGCTGTGGGCCGAGCACGATCGCGTCGGCTTCTACGAACGCCTCGGCTTCACGACGGAGCTCGCGTTCGACACGCTCGTCGCGTTCGCGAGCGGCCCCCACGACGCTGCGCTGCCGGAGCCCGAGCCGTGGGATCCCGACGACGCGACGTCGCGCGTGCAGTTGCATGCGTTCCTGCCCGAGGCGTGGGCGCGCACGCCCGAGCGCTGCACGATCCGTGACGACGATGGCCTCGCCCACGTCGCGCACGAAGGCGTCGCGTTCGTCGTGCACCGCACGCTGCTCGCCACCGACGTGCTCGCATCGCCCGCGCGCGCGATCGCGTGGTTCGATGCGCTCGTGCGAACATTGCCCCGCGCCGCGCCGGTGTGCCTCGTCGCGCTCGATCGAGTGAGTTCGATCACTCGTGCATTGCACGAGCACGGCTGGTCCGTCGCACAGCGAGGTTGCGTGATGACGCTGCCGCTCGCTGGACAACTCGTTGCGCCGCTCCGATGATGCCGGCCA
>DASZPU010000930.1:0-2816 GCA_035550195.1 Nannocystaceae bacterium | reverse complement strand
TCGGGCAACCACGGTCCGACGTACTGCTCGCGACGATGACGCGCGCTCTGCAGCGCGTTGATCGACAAGCGCGTCACCACCGTGGTCAAGAGCGCGGGCGCCGAGCGGATCGTGCTGGCGTCGACGTCGGCGAGCCGCGCGAACGCGTCCTGCACGATGTCTTCCGCCTCCGCGACGCTGCCCAGCATGCGGTACGCGAGCGCGAGCAAGCGTGGACGCTCGTGGGCGAACGTCTCGTCGCTGGTCATGGGCCCACCGTCGCAGCCGCGAGCGCCGGCGCGACTCGTCGTGCACGCGCCGCCTTGCTGGCCTCGCCGCGCAGCACCGCGACCGTGTAGCGCACGATCTTCTCCTTCACCCACGCCGTCGCGCCGCCGCCCATCGACGCGCCGCGCAGTCGACCGTCCATGCGATGGAACTGCAGCAGGCCTTCGGTGCGACCGAGGCTGACGCAGCGTCCGGCATCGCGCGCGACGAACGGCTTCAACGCTGCGCCACTGCGCTCGCGCGCGAGGTTGTCCGCGGCCACGCCGGCCATCGGCAGCGCGAGCCGGCACGACATGAGCATCGGCGCGAGCGGAGCGTCGGGCATCGCGGCGTCACCGATCGCGTAGATCTCGGGATGCTCCGGACAGCGCAGCGTCGCATCGACGTGCAGACGATCGTTGCCGTCGACGCACAGCCCCGACTCGCGGGCGAGCGCCGACGCGCGGAAGCCCGCCGTCCACACGCAGACGTGGAACGGGATCGCGTCGCCTTCGCCGACCAGTCGTCCGCGCTCGACCGCCTGTACCGCGAAGCGATCGCGCACGACCACGCCGAGCCGATCGAGCGTCGCACGCACGCGTCGCGTACCGCTCGCGGCCGCGAGCCCGTGGCCGAGCGGATCGCGGGCGACCAACGTGAAGTGCAGCCGCGGATACGACTCCGCGAGCTCGGTCACGGTCTCGATGCCGGTGAGCCCACCACCGACCACCGCGACGCTCGCACCGTCGGGCAGGTGCGCGAGCCGACGCGCGAGCGCGATCGCCGACGCCTCCTCCGCGACGCGATCGCAGTGCTCGGCGGCGCCGGGCGTCGACAGATCGGTGTGCGAGCCGAGCGCGAGCACGAGCCGATCGTAGCGCAGCTCGCCGATGTCGGTGAGCACCACGCGACGCGCCGCGTCGATCCGCTGCGCGCGCGCCTGCACGAAGGCGACGCCGGCCTCGCGGCACATCGTCGCCAGCGATCGCTGCGCCACGTGCTGCCCGGCCGCGACCTGATGCAGCCGCACGCGCTCGCAGAACGTGCCCCGCGCGTCGACCACGGTGATCGACGCGCTCGGATCGCGCCACGCCAAGCGCAACGCACAACGCAAGCCGGCATAGCCGGCACCCAACACCAGCACCTCTCGTTCGCTCGCCATGCCCCCCTGACAGGGCAGCCGAGTGCGGCGTGACGGGTCACGGAGAATTCGCCGAAGAAGTGGGCGCCGAGGCGGCCAGTTCTTCGAGCGAACCGCCGAGTGCCGGTGGGGCGCAGCCCCACAGAGAACAACGTCAACGCAGATAGAACGTCAGGCCGATCCCCACCTGGAACATCCCGTTGATGTACGAGGACTTGGTGGGGAAGGGCCCGCCGAGCTGGGCGTTGATGCCGACGCGGCGCGCGACGCGGTAGCCGAGGTTCAGCTGCCCGCCGACGACGAAGGTGTCGCGCTCGACCACCGTGCTGCCGGCGAGGCGCTCGCGTGCGTAGTCGACGCGATAGTCGGAGCGCCAGTGGTTCCAGCCGCCGTGCACTTGCATGCCGAGCGAGAAGCGCCGCTGCTTGCCGATGTGGATCGTGTGCGCCGCGATCGCGAGCGCTTGGATGCGGTGCGTCGCGCCATGCACCTGATCGCGATCGATCCATGGCGCGAGGAACGTGGGCTCGTTGTGATAGACGAGCCCGAGCCCGCCGCCGAGCGTGCCGGTGGCGCGCGACGTGTTCCACACCGCACCGTCGACGATCGCGTCGACGCCGGCACCGAGGAAGCTCTGTCCGCCGATGCCGTAGAGCGCATCGGCATCGATGCGCACGTGGGCATGGCCGCGCTCGCCGGCGACGACGTGCGGCGCAGGTACTTCGTCGCTCGCGTACGCCGTGGCCGACGCGAGCATCGTCGCGAGGAATGCGATCGCCGTCTTCATTGCGCACCTCCGAGCACGAACGCGAGCCCGTCTTCGAACGACGGCCAGATCGCGCCCGCGTGATCGGTCTCGAGCTCGCGCGACTCGAGCTCGAGCCCGGGATAGTCGCGATCGTCGAGCCGCTCCATCATCCAGTCGAAGCCGCGCTTCTGCACCGCACCGTTGAACATCGCGTGCGTGACGTACATGCGCAGCGGAAGGTCGTCGGCGCGGTCGGCATACCAGCGCTCGAGCGTGAAGAGCTGCTGGTCGTAGCCGTTGTCGGCCGCGACGATGCCGGCGAAGAGCGGCGCCGCGCCGTCGTCCTGACGAAACGCCGCGTACCAGCCGAACACACCGCCGTTGCTGTGGCCGACGAGCACACGCCGCGCCGGATCGATCGCGTGCTCGGCCTCGACGTGCGGAAGGATCTCGTCGCGCAGGGCCGCGTAGAAGCGATCGGCACCGCCACGCTCGAAGTCGGGATCGGGATCTTCCTGCACCTCGTAGTCGCGCTCGCGCGTGCGCGGATCGGGATAGTCGATGCCGAGCACGATCGCCTCCGGCCAATCGCCGTCGGCGGCGTGCTGCGAGACCAGCCCGCTCGTGATGTCGTACTCCTGCAGCCCCGCGTACGTCGGGTCGAGCTGCACCACCAAGGGA
>DASZPU010000929.1:0-3222 GCA_035550195.1 Nannocystaceae bacterium | reverse complement strand
CCATCTCCTTGAGCCCGCACAGATCGGGATCGCGCGCGACCCCACCCAACGGAATCGGTACCGCACGCAGCTCGAGCCGCTGGATCAGCTCGACCGGATCCATGCGATGCGTCGTCGTGTAGCGCGACAGATAGTCGAGATCGACGACGAGCACCTCGTCCTTGCCGGGCTGCACGGGCTCGGCGAGGTCGTAGCCGAACGGGGCATCGCGCTCGCGCCAGTGCACGAACGTGGAGCCGCCGCCGGTGTAGAGCTGCCCGCGCGCGGCGCCAGCGAGCCGTGCGAGGCGATCGACCGCATAGCCGTCGCTGCTGCTGCAGCGCACCAGCGTCGCGTGCCCGCCGCCCGACCGCTTGGCGTGCTCGAGCGTCATCGTGGGCAGCAGATCGTCGAGGCTGGCCTCGTCGCTGTACGCGCCGAGGAACGACACGAGCGCGTCGATCGACGGCAGCACCACGAGCACCTCGCGGCCGATCGCGATGCCGCGCGCGTCGGGGGCGAGCCCCTGCATGCGAAACCGCGTCTGCCCCGCGGCCACCGGCTCGAGCAAGGCTTGGGGCATCGCCGCCCGCAGCATAGGGGCGCCACATCTGCGGGGCAAGGGCGGCGGATCGGGGGCGCGAGCCTGGTAGGCTTCGGACTGAGAGTGTTGCGTTCACCGAGACGAGCGGCCGCTCCGGACGACGGCGCGCCGGGATCCGGTCGCGGGTGGTGGCGACGCCGCGCGACGCTGCGTCCCGATCTGCGTGCCGCGATGGCGCTCGAAGAAGCCGGTGAGCTGCTCGAGGCGGCGCGGGTGTTCGAGTACGCCGGCGAGCACGCGCAGGCGGCCCTGCTCCGCCTCGAGATCGCACGGACGCTGCGCGATCGAGCGGAGCGCATCGACGTGCTGCGCGAAGGTTGTGCGCGCAGCAGCGGATCGACGCCGGAAGCGCGGCTCTTGCACCTCGCGCTCGCGGAGTCGTTGCTGGCCGAGGCCGACATCGCCAACGATGCCGCGAGCAAGCGCGCGCACCAGCTCGAGGCTGCGCGCGCGCTCGAAGAAGCCGACGAAGGCGCGCGCGCGGGCGAGCTCTACGAGGATCTGGGATTGCTCGCGCGGGCGGCTGCGGCCTACGAGCGCGGCGGCGAGATCGCGCGGCTCGAGCTCGTGCTCGCGGTGCTCGAGCGCAAGGAGCAGCAAGGCGCCAACCTGCGCGCGCTCGAGCACGACGTCGATCAAGCGATCGCGGAGGGACGTCGCGGGCACGCGCACGAGCTGTTGCTCGAGCACGTGCGCGAGCGCAGGCACCACGGGATGTCGGCCGCACCGACGCTCGCGTCGCGACTCGATCGCCTCGAGCGATCGCTGCTGCGTGGCGATCGCATCGAGCTGAAGTGGGGCAGCGCAGTGGGCCGCTCGCGGCAGACCTGCATCCGCGCCGCGCCGCGCTTTCGCATCGGCCGCGCCCCGGATGCGCAGCTGGTCTTGCCCGCCGCCGCGCTGTCGCGTCATCACGTGGAGCTCGTGCTCGATGCCAGCGGCGAGCAGACGCGCTTGATGGCGATCGATCTCGGCTCGAAGGTCGGCAGCTTCCTCGACGGCGATCCGCTGCCGACCGGCGAGCCGATCGCGATCGAAGCCGCGGGTGCGATCGGGCTCGGCACCGCCGCATCGGGGGCGGTGGTGCCCTTGCGCGCGAAGGATGGCCACGCGCGCGGGGCCCTGCTCTCCGTCGCCGGCGACGCGCGCGAGTACGTGTGGTTGCCGCAAGGCGGCCCGCTGTGGCTCGCAGCGGACATCGCAGTGCCGGCGCAGCTGCTCTTCGATCGCGGCTACGTGGTGCTCGATCTGAAGAGCGGCGTGCGTGCGACGCTCGGCGATCGCGAGCTCGCGGGCGGCGCGACGGTGGAGCTCGCGGTCGGCGATCGCATCGCGCTGCGCGACGCCCCGCTCGTCATCGAGGTGCTGGGATGACGATGCCGCGCTGGGCCGCGCGCATGCTCGGCGAAGGCGAGCCGCATGCGCTCGCGGGCGTGGTCGACGACATCCTCGGTGCGTTCGCCGATGGTGCGGCGCGGCCCTCCGAGGTGACGCGGCTCGGAGCCTTCGCCGAAGCGCTCGCACGGCGAGCACCGGTCGCCGAGCTCGAGCCCGAGCTGCGCGCGCTCAGCCACGCCGGTTTCCTGCGCGGCTCGATGGTCGCGATGGCGGCGGCGCTGCGCACCGATCCGCGGGCCGAGGTCGCGCTGATGCTCGCGCGCGAGCTGCTCGATGCGATCGACGTCGAGCTCGGCCTGCGGTTGCTGCACGCGATCCTGGCGCTGCCCGAGACCGACGCGAGCCGCTTGCAACGTGGCGGCATCCACTCCGCCGCGAACATGCTGCTCGCGGAGCAGCTGCTGTCGCGTGGCGATGCCGGCGGTGCGCTGCGCCACTTCGAAGCCGTGCTCGCGCTCGACATCGATCACCGTCGTGCGCTGCGCGGCTGGCAGCAGGCCACGCGCGCGCTCGAGCAACGTGGGCTCGCGATCGGTCGCGCGGGTCGCAGCCTCTCGTTGCTCGACGGGCTCGCCGAGCTCGAGGTCGCCGAAGCGTTCGGGCTCGCGCGCTACGAGCTCGGTCGTCCGCTCGGACGCGGCCGACATGCGGTGGTCTATCAGGCCTTCGATCGCCACGTCGGTCGCGAGGTCGCGCTCAAGCGCTTGCTCGACGGCGACAACAAGCCCGGCGCCGCGCGGCTGTTGCAGGCGCGCTTCTTCGACGAGGCGCGCACGCTCGCGCGCGTGCGCAGCCCGCATGTCGTCGCGCTGCTCGACGTGCAGCCCAAGCACCGCCTCATCGCGCTCGAGCTCTGTCGCGGTGGCAACCTGCGGCTCGCCCTGCGACGCGGGCTCGTGGGCCCTGCCGATCTCCCACGCATCGGTGCGGAGCTGCGCGCAGCGCTCGCGGCCGTGCACGCGGCCGGCGCAGTGCACCGCGACGTCAAGCCGGCGAATATCCTGGTTCGGACGGCGTTCCGCGGCGCTCCGGTCGCGCTGGCGGACTTCGGAGTCGCGCTCGCACCCGGGCCCGAGCAAGCAGCGACGCACGCGGGCACGCTGCGATATCTTGCGCCCGAGCTCCGGCGCGGTGCGGCGCGGGCAACCGCAGCCTCCGACCTCTTCAGCGCGGGCGTCGTGTTGCTCGAGCTGCTGATCTACCCCACGCCGTTGCCCGACGCCTTCGATCGCATCGACGAT
>DASZPU010000928.1:0-2213 GCA_035550195.1 Nannocystaceae bacterium | reverse complement strand
GGACGCTCGCAGGCGTGGCTCGTCGATCTGCGCGATGTGAAAGGCAACCGCGCGATCGAAGAGCGCGGCGGCGGCATGGTCGTCGGCGCGCTCGCGAAGATCGCCGAGCTCGCCGATCACGATCGCATCAAGTCCGGCTATCCCGGGCTCGCCGAGGCGGCGGGTGGCTTGGCCACGCCGCAGATCCGCGCGATGGCGACGGTCGGCGGCAACCTCTTGCAGCGCACGCGTTGCTGGTACTACCGCGCGCCGGAGAGCCAATGCTTCAAGACCGGCGGCAACGCCTGCCGTGCGCGCAGCGGCGATCATCTCTTCCACGCGTGCTTCGATCTCGGGCCGTGCATCTCGGTGCATCCGTCGACGCTCGGCATGGCGCTCATGGCCTACGAGGCGACGGTCGAGGTGATCGGGCAGCCATCGCGCACGATCGCGGAGCTCTTCGGCGACGGCAGCGATCCCAGCCGCGATCACCAGCTGCCCGAAGGCGCGGTGCTGGCGGAGATCGTGCTGCCGCCTCCGAAGGCCGGCGAGCAGTCGGCGTACATGCGCGCGATCTCCCGCGCGCGCGCCGAGTGGCCGCTGGTCGAAGTGCTCGCGCGCGTGGGCGTGACCAACGGTGCGATCGCGTGGGCTCGACTCGCGGTCGGCGGTGTCGCGCCGGTGCCGTTGCGATTGCACGCCGTCGAGACTGCGCTCGTCGGTGCACCTGCCGATGCGTCGGCGCTCGTCGACATCGCCGCGAGGTCGACGGACGGCGCGAAGCCGCTGCCGATGACCGGCTACAAGCTCGATCTACTGCACGGCTCGATCATCGAGGCGCTCGAGCGCGCATTGGCCAGCAAGCCCGTCGGAGGTGCGTGATGGATCTGTGTCGTCATCTGCGCTGGAAGACCTTCTCGCGCGAGCAGTGCGATCCCGCGGCGGTCATGGAGTCGTTGTCGCGCGACATGGTGCCGTATTCGTGCCTGCGCACCTGCCAGGCGTGGGGTCCCGACGACGACGTCGTCGCGCCGGAGTGTTGTTGCTCCGGGCGCGGTTGCTTCGAGCGCGATCCGCTGTCCGACGACATCGCGTGAATCGCCTGCGGCGGCGCGCTACGCCGTTTCGCGTAGAGGGAACCTCCGACGCGTCGCCGACAACGTCCCAGGTGGCAGCGCGCTACGGCGTGCCAGGGGGTTCGGAATGACTCGGTCGACGCTTCGTGTCGCGACTGTGCTCGCGGCGCTCGGTCTCGCAACGGCTTGCAACGGAGGACGCGGTGAACGCGAGGCCTCGGGCGCAGGCATCACGAGCGTACGCGCGTCGGATCAGACGCGCGCGGCACTCGGCGTGGTGAGCTGGCGCGTGCAGGCGCTCACCAACGACACGCTCGCGATCAGCGGGCTCGACGAATCGCAGGGCGAGCTCGTCGAGCTGCTCATCGTCAACGGTGCGGAGCAGCTCACCGTCGAGGCGCACGGATCGAGCGATGGCCGGCTCGTCGTCACGAGCGACGGTGAAGTCACCGAGAACACGCTGTCCGACGACGTCGCGCTCGTCGCGTTCCAGCTCGACGGCGAAGCGAAGCTCGTCGAGTCCGGCTTCCGCGGCCTGATGGATCCCGCGTGCCAGATGGCGATCGGCGCCGCGACGATGCCGTGCAACGCGTTCTTGATGGACAAGGGCAATCCGCTGAAGGCGCTCGCATGCGCCGTCGCGCTCGCGAAGGCTGGCACCGCGTGCTTCGGCGGTGGCATGGGCGGCATGACCGGAGGCATGACCGGCGGAATGACCGGCGGCATGACCGGAGGCATGACCGGCGGAATGACCGGTGGCTCCGGCGAGAGCGGAGGCAGTGGCGAGAGCGGAGGCACCGGTGGCTCGGGCGAGAGTGGCTACGGATCGAGTGGCTACGGATCGAGCGGCTACGGATCGAGCGGCTACGGCGAGTCGGGCAGCGGTGGCTACGAGAGCGGTGGCTACGAGAGCGGCGGCTACGAAGGCGGCGGCTACGAAGGCGGCGGCTACGAAGGCGGTGGCTACTACGTGCAGCCCGATCCCGGACCGCGCGTGCAGAGCAACGCGATCCCGTCGCTCGGAGACGCGCAGATCGATCTCGGTTTCGCCGACGGCAACGCGACGATGGGTGCGCTCGACCTCGCACGCTGGAACTTCGCCGCGGCCCCGCGTTGATGCGCGCGAGCAGCTACGCGCGTCGACGACCGTACTCGCCG
>DASZPU010000927.1:0-5711 GCA_035550195.1 Nannocystaceae bacterium | reverse complement strand
CGACGCTCGCGGGCTACAAGATGCACGACGACGACGGCGCGGGCGACATCGCCGGCGGCGGCAACATCTCGGGCATCGGCTTCGTCGCAGGGCGACGTTGCCTGGTGAGCGCGAGCGACAGCGCGATCAAAGGCGGCGCGGTGTCGCCGATGGGCCTGAAGAAGAGCCTGCGCGCGCAACAGATCGCGCTGCAGAACAAGCTGCCGTGCGTGGGGCTCGTCGAGAGCGCCGGTGCGAACCTGCTCTACCAGAGCGAGCTGTTCATCGACGGCGGCAAGATCTTCTGCAACATGGCGCGGATGTCCGCGGCCGGAATCCCGCACATCACGGTGGTGCACGGCTCCTCGACCGCGGGTGGTGCGTATCTGCCGGGCTTGTCCGACTACGTCGTGGTCGTGCGCGGCAAGAGCCGCATCTTCCTCGCGGGTCCGCCGCTCGTGAAAGCGGCGCTCGGCGAAGACGCCGACGAAGAAGCGCTCGGCGGCGCCGAGATGCACATGTCGATCGCCGGCACCGCGGAGTACATGGCCGACGACGACGCGCGTGCGCTGGCGATCGCGCGCGAGCTCGTCGGCAAGCTGCCGTGGGACGAGCAGTCCACCCGGGCGATGCCCGCGTCGTTCGTGCCGCCGCGCTACGACACCGACGAGCTGTGCGGCATCGTGCCGGTCGACTATCGCCAGCCCTACGACGTGCGCGAGATCGTCGCGCGCATCGTCGACGGCAGCGACTTCCTCGAGTTCAAGCCGCGCTATGGCGAGCAGACGGTGTGCGGGCACGCGCGCGTCGAAGGCTGGGCGTGCGGCTTCATCGGCAACAACGGGCCGATCTTCCCCGAGGGCGCCGCGAAGGCCGGCCACTTCATCCAAGCCTGTTGCCAGTCGGGCACGCCGATCGTCTATCTGCAGAACACCACCGGATACATGGTGGGGCAGCGCGCCGAGGAAGCCGGCATCGTCAAGCACGGCGCGAAGATGATCCAAGCGGTCGCGAACGCGACGGTTCCGCAGATCACGATCGTCGTCGGCGGCTCGTTCGGCGCCGGCAACTACGGCATGTGCGGACGCAGCTTCGATCCGCGCTTCATCTTCTCGTGGCCCAATGCGCGCGTTTCGGTGATGGGCGGCGAGCAGGCCGCGAAGGTCATGGAGATCATCACGAAGGCCAAGTTCGCGCGGCAGGGCATCGTGATGGACGACGAGAACCTCGCGAAGATGTCGGCCGCAGTGAAGCAGAAGCTCGAGTCGGAATCCGATGCGCTCTTCGCCACGGCGCGGCTGTGGGACGACGGCATCATCGATCCGCGAGACACGCGTCGTGTCATCGCGATGACCCTCGCGACCTGCCGCGAGGCCGAGGCCCGCACGCTGCGGCCCTCGACCTTCGGCGTCGCACGCCTGTAGAGGAAGAAGTGCCATGCAACTCAGCCGAGAGCACGAAGAGCTGCGCGATTCGCTGATCAAGTTCATCGACCGCGAGATCAATCCGTACATCGAAGAGTGGGAGACCGCGCGCATCTTCCCCGCGCACTCGCTGTTCAAGAAGCTCGGCGACGCCGGCTTCCTCGGCGTGTGCAAGCCGCCGGAGTACGGCGGGCTCGGGCTCGACTACTCGTACTCGGTGGTGATGGCCGAGGCGCTGGGGCGCATCCACGGCGGCGGTGTACCGATGGCGATCGGCGTGCAGACCGACATGTGCACGCCCGCGCTCGCGAAGTTCGGTAGCGACGAGCTGAAGAAAGAGTTCCTCGCGCCGTCGATCGCCGGCGATCTGGTCGGCTGCATCGGCGTGAGCGAGGTGGGCGCGGGCTCCGACGTCGCGTCGATCAAGACGGTTGCGCGCAAGGACGGCGACGACTTCGTGATCAGTGGCGGCAAGATGTGGATCACCAACGGCACCCAGGCCGACTGGATGTGTTGCTTGGCGAACACCAGCGATGGGCCGCCGCACAAGAACAAGAGCTTGATCATCGTGCCGATGAAGACGAAAGGCATCGAGATCGCGCGCAAGCTCGAGAAGATCGGCATGCACAGCAGCGACACTGCGCAGATCTTCTTCGACGACGTGCGCGTGCCTCGGCGCTACGTCATCGGGCAGGAGGGCATGGGCTTCATGCTGCAGATGATCCAGTTCCAGGAGGAGCGGCTGTGGGGCGCCGCGAACACGCTGGGCGGGCTGGATCAGGCGCTGGCGCGCACGATCGAGTACACGAAGCAGCGCGAGATCTTCGGCAAGAGCGTGCTCGATCACCAGTGGGTGCACTTCAAGCTGGCCGAGTGCGCGACCGAGATCGAGTGCCTGCGCGCGCTGATCTACACCGCGACCGAGCACTACATCGCGGGCAAGGACGTGACGCGCTGGGCCTCGATGGCGAAGCTGAAGGCCGGCCGGCTGGCACGCGAGGTGTCCGACACGTGCCTGCAGTTCTGGGGCGGCATGGGCTTCATGGCGGAGTCGCCGATCTCCCGGTTCTACCGCGATGGTCGGCTGTGCTCGATCGGCGGCGGCGCAGACGAAGTGATGCTGTCGATCATCTGCAAGCTCGACGG
Source organism: Nannocystaceae bacterium (assembly GCA_035550195.1). Lineage (GTDB taxonomy): Bacteria > Myxococcota_A > Polyangia > Nannocystales > Nannocystaceae > Xiheibacterium. Next base: position 3,162 of record DASZPU010000927.1, on the reverse strand, counting down.
CACGCTGCCGCGCAACAAGAAGTGAGCTAGCAGACCGCGGGCTCGTCGACGCAATCGACGAGCCACGGCGTGAGCGCGGTGGGCTCGGGGTAGCAGTCCTTCGCGCAGCTGGTGACGCAGTCGTCGAAGAGCTGCGGGTCGGCGAGGCTGCACGTGCGCGCGGGTTGCCAGAGCTGGGCCGCGCAGAAGAGATCGTATTCGTGGATGACCGTGGCGCGGACGCTGCCGTCGGGCGAGACGAGCAGCACTGCGGCGTCCTGGTTGTTGTTGCCGTTGATCGCGAGCTCGTAGCGGCCGGGGGTGCGGTCGCGCAGCGCGGCGAAGAAGCAGCCGAGGTTGCCCTCGTCGCAGGCACTGGGCAGCGAGATGTCGCCGCACGGCTCGGGCACGGTGCAGCCGCGGATCGTGTCGACGTCGACTTCGCCGGGGCAGACGTCCTCCGCGCAGAGATAGCCGCAGGCCGCCGGCTCGTCGCCGCTTCCGGTGCACTCGGTCCACGCGATCGGGATCTGCGTCGGGGGATGGTCGAGCAAGCACTCGGGCGTCGAGGTGATGATGCGGAGCTCGCCGTCGATCATGGCCCACCACGTCGAGCGATGCTCCGCGATCGGCGGACCTTCGGCGACGCAGATGTGCTCCGTCGCCCCGACGTGAATGTCGTCCCACGCGGCGAAGTGCGCAGAGACGAGCGTGCAGCCGTCGGCGCAGCTCGGCGTGGAGGCTTCGCAGTCGAGCGCGCCAGCGCTCGTGTCGACGTCGACCGCCGTCGTGCTCGTGCTCGTATCGCCCGTCGACGTCGCAGCGCCCGTCGATTCGTCGATCGCGTGCGCATCGACGCTCGGCCCGCAAGCCGCGACGAACAGCACCACCATCGAGCGACGCACGATCGACATCGTCGCACCAACGAGTGCCGAATCAAAGTGCGGGCGAAGAACGTCGATCGAATCGGCTTGCACGCGATCGTTCGCGTGCTACATGGCGCGCGATGGCGGTGCGATCGATGAAGCAGCTGGAGCTCGTGCTTCCGCAACGCGGTGGCAAGCGCAAGGGGGCAGGGCGCAAGCGCAGCACTCTGCGATCCACGGTCGCGCACGTGCGGCGTGATCGGTTCAAGCCGCGTTGCCCTGTGCAGGTCACGTTGCGGTGTCGTGAAGGCGTGCCCTCGTTGCGCACGCCTTCGGCGTGGGCCGTCGTCATCGACGTGCTTCGGGCCGTGCGTGCGCGCCCCGACTTCCGAGTCGTGCATGTGTCCGTGCAGTCGAATCACATCCATGCGATCGTGGAGGCGGATTCCGCCGAGGCGTTTTCGCTAGGCATGCGTGCGCTGACCACCCGGCTCGCGCTGCGGATCAACCGCAGCTTCGGGCGCGAGGGTAAGCTGTTCGATCATCGCTTCCACATGCGGATCCTGACGACGCCGACGGAGGTGCGGTGGTCGTTGCAGTACGTGCTGCTCAATGCACGCAAGCATGCCGCGCAGCGTCGCGTGCATCTGCCCCCTCGTTGGCTCGATCCCTATAGCTCGGGCGCGAGCTTCGGTGGCTGGAACGATGCCGTCGCTCGCAGTGAACGCGACCTCGGACTCGCGGAAGCGACTACGTGGCTATTGCGCGTCGGGTGGCGCACGCATGGGCTCCTGCACATCGATGCCATGCCCTCTGCACGCACGTTTGATTCGGCACTCGTTGCCGCGGCGCCCTCGTGCGCGCGCGACGATCAGAGCTCGTATGCGTACATCACGAACGTCTCCGGCTTGGTCTCGCCGAGCGTCTCGTACAGCTTGCGTGCCGGGTCGTTGTCGAGCTCCGTGCCCACCCACGCTTCTTCGCAGCCGCGCGCGCGGCCGAGCTCGATCAATCGCTCGAGCAACCGGCGCGCGATGCCGCGGCGCCGCAGCGATGGCGTCACGCCGAGGTTGTCGATGTACAGCTCGGTCGGCTGATCGGGATGGCGGTGGATCACCGCGGCGGTCTGCCCGACCACTTCGCGGTCGACGATCGCCACCAACAAGATGTGATCGGTGCTCGCGAGGTAGGCGGAGAGCCGCGTAGGATCGATCGGTGCGTCGAAGACATCGTCGGCGACGCGATCGAGCAGCGCGGCATCGCCCGCGCGCACGTGGATGATCTCGACGTCCATATTCCCGAGCACGCTAACAAAGGTTGCAGCGGGCTGCATCGCGCGGGCTGGAATGGCGCATCCCGGCGTTCGCGTCGGATCCGGCGAAGGACGAACACCCCACCGTGATGACCGAGTTGATTGCCTGGCTGATCGGATCCATTGCCCGCGCTGCGCTCCCGACGGAGGCCGCCGAGATGCCGACCGAAACCGCCGCCGTCCACGAGCGCGCAGCGATGGCCGAGCCCACCGTCATCGCGCACGGCAGCGATCGCGGCGCGATGCTGCTGCAAGGCGTCGCGGGCGTGCTCGACGATCACCTCTCGAAGACCGACCGCACGCGCCTCGGCAAGAAGGTGCTCAACAAGACGCGCGTCGCGATGGCCGAGGGCAAGTTCCCCGCGAGCGGCACGACGGTCGTCACCGTGAACGTGCCGCTGCGCATGAAGGATCCCGCCGCCGCACCGCGCTTCATCTCCGGCGTCTTCACGCTCGCCGACGACGGTGCGCTCGCGTCGATCGTGGTCGCACCGAAGATGCAGAACAGTCGGTTCCTCGTCACCGCGACGGGCGACACCGACAACGACGGCAACGACGATCTGCAGCTTCGCACCATCGGCCCCGAGGGCGAGTCGGAGCGACTCGTCACGTGGCAAGACGGTCACGCGAACTGATCGCCGCGCGAGCCTGGGCGCTCGACTTCGCGGCCGCCCGTCTCGAGGTGCACACGCGCTACCGGAACCGCGAGATCGCGACGCCGACGAGCCCTGATCGAGCGTCGCGGAATCCTGCAGCAGGGTGCTGCTCGAACGCAGCCCGCGATTGACACCTGCACGCGCGGCTCGCGATGATGCCGGCACAATGGAGCTGCCGGCGACGACGACCCTGCGCCTCGAACGCGACCGCGACGTGTTGCACGTCTGGCTCGCGCGACCCGAGGTGCGCAATGCGATGAACGGCGTGCTGATCGGCGAGCTCGAAGCGACCTTCGCGGCCATCGCCGACGATCGCTCCGTGCGTGCCGTCGTGCTGCGCGGCGACGGT